>JAZRWH010000127.1:0-22976 GCA_045599585.1 Myxococcota bacterium | reverse complement strand
TAACGTAAAATGAGCAAATGATCGCATCAAACCTCCGTATGTGTAGTTACGCAAAATCATCATACACCGGATTGATGCGGTCCTTCTTCATTTTTATGCATTTGAAACGATAATCTACCGTGTCCCCCTGAGCGGCTATTGCCTTCACAAAAGTCAGCACATCAAGCGACACGCCAAACCTCTCTTCTACAGCAAATACAACGCGTTGCTAAACCAAGCCTAAACCGCAAAAAGCGAGAAGTAGCACTTAAATCAATGACAATACATGCAATTGATGAAGCTTTAGAGCCTTTTGAAACGGCAATACGCCGCTACCCCCTCTTCGCCTGCGGCGCCCAAACAAGATGGATCAATCATTATGACCATTTCATTGTGCAAACAAACACACATCAAGCAAAACGCCTAATTTATATCTTAGCAGAATTAGTGTTTTATTTATATATCCTTGGACAAACAAATTACAATCCCAGCCGAACAACGCCCCTAAGCCTTCGTTCGGCGTATCGGACACAAGTCCGATAGCCGAACAAGCCGGGCGTATGGCTTGCCATAGCCCGGCTCATTCAAAACCCAAAACCACCGAGCATGGCATGTCCATTTCGCAAATAGGCTTAGAATCTTAGTTTGCCCATTTATACCATGGCGAACTACGCACCGCAAACAAGCAATACCGTCGTCGGCCAATCCACTGTTTGCCCACGCAACGACACGTGCGCCCACTGCGCAATCGCTTCGCATGACTCACGCGAAAGCCGCGCCGCAAGTCGATCGAGATAGGTCGGTTGTGCATTGCCCCGACCAAACCAGTGCATGAAGAGCGTCGGTGATATCGTCATCGAACCGGACAACTCGATTTTTTGAATACGGAAATCCGCAATCTGCGCCGATTTTAGTGCCGCTTCAACCACTTCGGGTGAAAACGCATTCACTCTGTCTTCTGCGCGCAGAGCCTCTTCAGCATCGAACCAGGCCGTGACGAGTCGCTCGTTCAAATGGCGCGAAGGATCGACGAGACGACAAATGCGCGGTGCTGATGCAGGAAGCGTCGAAGCAAAAGCAAAATGACCATTTTCTTCAAGGAGGTCGTGAATTGAAGCAAAAAATTCAGGCAAATTCTTTATATTATGAATGAAATTTCTTCCCATGATCGCATCAAACTTGTGATCAAAAAGGCGTGTTTCGAAGGGTTCAAGCGCATCGACGGTAAAAATCTCGGCGCGTTCGATCTCCGCACGCTGTTCATTCAACCCAATAAAATTGTCTGCACTCTCAGAAGGCGTTACCAGTGATGTCACGCCGCCTTCATAACATCTTCTTAAAGCTTCAAAAGTTAAGAGACCACTTGCGGCATTGATATCAAGCACACGGGCATTTGGAGCAGGTTTAAGCGCATCAAAGATTGCGTCACGCATTGCAGCTGCGCGTTGAGCTCCGCCATCAAAAGTACGTCCGATCCAACGCTCTTCGTTTGTTGCAGTGATTCCTTCGGCTGCAGCCTGTTCTTCATAAAGGGCGATTTGCGCCTCGCGGTTGGCCGCAACTTTGTCATGAATAGCTGCTTCGTAGCCCATCGTCGTGGGGTGATAAAACACGCGGCCCTGCAAACCTGTAGGAAGATACTGTTGCGCAACCCAATGATCACGGTAAGCATGCGGATAAAGATAACCCACGCCATGTCCCAGCCCATCTTTGTCACGCGAGGCATCCTTGAGATGGTTTGGAACGTCGTATGAGATTTCTTTTTTAACTGTAGCGAGTGCGTCAAAAAAGGCCATAGACGAATTGGATTTGGGAGCTGTTGCGAGGTAAAGGGTGGCATGGGCTAGGTGATAGCGGCCCTCGGGAAGCCCAACGCGATCAAAGGCCTGCGCACAGGATTCAACAACCCCCACGGCATTTGGATCCGCCATACCAATATCTTCGCAGGCGCTAATAAGCAGTCGTCTTAAAATAAAATTTGGGGACTCGCCTGCTTCGACCATGCGAGCCAACCAATACAAAGCCGCATCAGGGTCACTCCCACGAATACTCTTAATAAACGCACTGATCGTATCGAAGTGCGCATCACCTTCTTTGTCATACAAAACAGCTCGCTGTTGAATCGATTCTTCGGCGACCTCGAGCGTAATGTCGATCATACCGCTGTCATTGAGTGGCGTCGTCGTTACTGCCAGTTCAAGGGCATTGAGAAGCGCACGCGCGTCACCATTGGCCACATTGACGAGGTGTTCCAAGGCATCATCACGCATAGTCACGTTCAACATGCCATATCCTCGCTCTTCATCACGTAGCGCTTGCAGCGCGATACCACGCAAATCTTTTTCGGTAAGACTGGTGAGTTGAAAAATACGCGAACGACTGACGAGCGCTTTATTAACTTCAAAGTATGGATTTTCTGTCGTTGCGCCGATGAGAGTAATGGTGCCATTTTCAACCCATGGCAAAAGGGCATCTTGCTGACTTTTATTAAAGCGATGCACCTCATCCACAAACAAAATGCATTTTCTTCCAACAAGAGCAAAATTTTGCTTAGCCGTATCGATAGAGTCACGAATTTCTTTAACACCAGCCAAGACAGCATTAATCGAAAGAAACTTAGAACGTGTCGTATTTGCGATAATGCGGGCAAGCGTTGTTTTACCGGTGCCTGGAGGTCCATAAAAGATGACACTCGACAGTTGATCAGCCTCGATAGCGCGTCGGAGGAGGCGTCCAGGAGCCAAGATATGGGACTGTCCCCAAAACTCATCCAGAGAACGAGGGCGCATACGCGCAGCCAAAGGCTCAGCGCCCGAAAGTGCCGATTGTTTTTTAGGCGGATCAAAAAGTGAAGACATAGGCAGAAACAAATAGGGAGAGCTAGCTGAATTGCACAACGATCATGAGCGTAGAGACACAGAGCGGACAAAAAAAGCCGCTTAAAAAAGCGGCTTAAAAGCGTCTAGTCGACTTACGAGGGATTAATCCTCATCATCATCGTCATCACCGATGACTTCAACCTCGTCTTCTTCCGTAGAAGGCGTAGTAGCGACGGCGCCACCCATGCGTTCGATGACAGCGGAGATCATTTTGCCTTCAACGCGAGCAGGCTGAGCAATTTGAGCGCAATCTTTGAATTTGTCGATGATTTCGACCATTTTGTCGATCCACATTTCGGCGTGGGACTGTTCACGACCGCGGAGGCGCATAACGATCTTAACGCGGTTGCCTTTGGTCAAGAAGGTTTTTGCCTTACGGATCATGGTTTCGAGATCGTTATCGTCAGTTTTGGGACGAATGCGCAATTCTTTGAGTTCGATGCGTGCAGCCTTGGAACTTTGAGCTTTTTTGGCTTGTTCGTAGCGGAATTTACCGAAGTCCATGATGCGGCAGACGGGAGGATTCGCTTTAGGCGCAACTTCCACGAGATCAAGTTCGTGTTCTGCAGCGATGGCGCGGCCTTCATCTGGGCTCATAATGCCAAGTTTCTCATTATCGGGACCGATAACGAGGATTTTTGCAATGCGAATTTGATGGTTGATTCTGTACTGATTGTCATCACCGGGAGCGCCCGGTCTCTGCTGAGCCCGCCTCATGTAGCTATCGAAATCCTTTCCTCATAGGGTAATAAAAGAGAGATCCAAAGAACTTACGTAGATCTCCACAAACACAACAACCTTTTTAGCACATAATGCAGGAACTGCGCAAGTTTGGTGTGTTTATGAATGCATTTTGAAAATCCACCCTTATTTTGGTAAGTATTTTCGTGTCGCACTTGCACTAAAGTGTGCCCAAAGATTTGCTTCAAAGCGCGTTTCGGGAGAAAGCAGATGGCTAATGAGGGACAAGCTGCTGAAATAAAATATTATGCATACCAGGAAAAGCGTCAAACGTGGTTTTTGACTGCAGTTAATGATCCTGGATTGAAATCAGCGATCCTTGGCGTCTTACCAGAAACGATTGGCGGCAAATCGTACTGGCTATTGTCTCACGCCGACTTTTTGAGAAATTTGAAATTCTTAAAAAATGTCGGCTACGTTCTTCATCCGAACTCATCAAGAGACGAAAGCGGCATGCCGGTCCATGCATTGCAGAATTCTGTCAGCTATCAAACTTCTGGGCAGCCCCAAACACCGAATCAAATTCAGTCTACACAATTAACCAAAGCACAAAATTCAATTTTCATCCAGGGAACACTAGAAAAGCCCTTTAAAGTCTCTGAAGTTTCGTCCAAACTGGGTGCCTCTATCGAAGACGTGTTTGGCAAATTAACTTTGTGGATTGAGGGCGAGATTTCAGGATTAAAATCCACGGGAAAGGGGGACTACAGTTTTGATCTAATCGAACCGACGGACAACGACGGTACGCATACCTCTTCTAGTCATCAAACTAGCAGCAACTACAAATGCGCCATCCGTGCCTGGATCAACCATTGGACATGGCCACATATCGTTGAGACGTTTGAAACCGAAAAAAGGCCGCTTCCCAAAAATGGGGACAAAGTTTGCGTGCAGGGCGTCATTCAATACTGGCACAAATCTTCATCATTAGCTTTTAACATTAAGGCCTTTGATCTTCATTTTGGCGAAGGTGAATTTTTTAAGGCAAAACGTGTACTTGAGCAAAGACTGATCAACGAAGGGCTTTATGATTTAAATAAAAGTCTTCCTAAACCAGAGTTGCCTTTGCGCATCGCCATCTTTAGCAACGAACACGCAGCCGGCTATGAAGATTTTGTAGAAGCATTGCAGCGCTCAGGGTTTCCATTCGAGATTACGCTCTTCAAAATTGCCCTCCAAGGAAACAATGTCAGACCGACTTTTTTAGAGGCAATGCAGCAACTCAAACAAATTGGCGAATATCATTTTGATTACGGCGCAATTTTGCGTGGCGGCGGCGCTATCATCGATTTATCAGCTTTTAATGATTACGAAATAGCCAAGGCCATTGCACATTCTAAACTCAAATTTATAGCCGGCGTAGGTCACAACCGAGATCTTACACTTTTGGATGACATGCTCGAGCGCTATATGACTCCTACCGATTCAGGAGAAGAACTTGTCAAGCGTATAAAAGCAGCACGTGACAAACTCGTTCATCAAGAAGAGGAGCTGCTCCGTTCCTGCAAAGAAGTACAACAGTTTCACGAGATGAAACTATCACACTTATGTGATGCAGTATTAAACTGTGCCCATGGAAGTATGCGCAACGAACAAAAAACACTCGACACTCGAGAATTCATGCTGAAAGAGGCAGCCAATAGCAGTTTAAAAGATCTTCAAAACGAAGTTTCGCGGTGGAGTGAACGTCTTGAAGCATCGGTACGATCTGCAGCGGATCGAGAACATGACAAGCTTGATGGCATTTTAAAAGATCTTTCGTACTTCACAACAGCGCGCATTGAACAACATGATAGAGCGCTTAAGCAAACGATCGAACAACTTAGTGAATACACACAAAACTGTTTAAACAAGCATCGAGATCATCTTCTTGAAGAAGCTCAAAACATCGAAAACGTGGTAACAGCGCAACGCGCGCGATCCGAGCAGCTTCTCAATACCTACGCGCAACTTGTCAATGCCCAAGATCCGCGTGAACTTATGAAACGGGGATTTGCAATTCTAACGCAATCGGACGGTAACCGCATATTGAGCGTCAAGGGGCTCAAATCAAACGAAACGATCAAAGCAACACTCATTGACGGCTCCATCGACCTGTCAATTCAAACCATTCGGGAGAGCAAATAATGTCTAAAGCCAAAGAAAGTTCAACTTCAACCTTAAGTTATAATCAAATGCTTCAGCGTATTGAATATTTAACGAATGAGCTCAGAAATCCGAATGGAGATGTTGATAATATGATTAAAAACGTCGAAGAAGCCGTCGAACTTATCAGCAAGTGTCGAGCAATTCTTGCTGAAACAGGTATAAAAGTAAAAACAGCGCTTGAACTTCTTCAAACTACGAACAAAGACAATTCATCAGAAGTATAAATAATATTCAAGCTGCTACGAGACTAACGCCCTCAGCCTCGCAGCGGCCATTCTGTTTTATCTGTAAAGGCTCGGTATTAAGCAACTGAGCAATTCATGTAGATCAATCCTCGATCTGATCGTCATAATTGATATCGGCGTCAGGCGCATTCGTATTTAAAGAAGTTTTGCCGCTATCTAAGTTTATAGGATCGCTATCCTCAATCGTGTTGTTCTCTGCGTCGATCAAATCTGGATCATATTTATTGGTAATCACAATGGAGCCATCTTCATTTTGAAGATCAGCTGCGTAAACGACATCAGGATCTTCTGGATAAGCGAGGTCATAAATATAGGTATTATATTGATCACAGTCGCAGCCTTCATCATCATAGTAGGTGCAAGCAGTAAAAGCAGGTGATGCAATGATTATTGTTGCGACCATTAATCGTATATATTTAGAAATCTTGTGCAGCATGTTGCTAAATCTCCACGTTATAAAGTGCACAACAGAGCAATGCACTTTAGCGTGTATATTTTATACAATTATATTTCGGTATTATTTAACATATTGTTATACAAGTTAAGGGCTTGCACAACCAAAGTTAAATCATCCGAGAATTTTTTGTTTGTGTTTAGAGCGATTGATATCAATCCAATACATCAGATGCAAAAAGGCCTGATGTGTTCAAAAGCTCAACACGCAACAGAGTTTGGTTCAACTCTGTCTTTTGTCAGTATAAATAAAACGGCATGAAGATTCCAGTTTTTTGCACATTTTATTTACACAAAGCATCAAAATGTCACACAACATTGTCTATCAGCGGTCTTAAAGTGCTTTGTTTCGTCTTTTTGACGCGTGAGCAGAGGGGGTAGCGGCGTATTTCGGAGCAAAAGACAAAACACGCGACGTCAGAATGGACGTCCAGCAGCGACTTTTGCGAGGAAATAGCCGCTCAGGGGGAGACTTCCCCCACCCAAAACCGAACCCTATCAAACTAGAAAGAGGTACTATAAGCAACGCCAGCGCCATCGTTCATAATCACGGGGGCAACCGTATAAGCGATAGTTTCGGGCATACTATTTTGAGGCGAAAGAATCGTCTGAGTTACAGGCTGATGGATTGCGATCGCGTGAATGACGTTGATCAGGTAACTTGCGGATAGCAAGGCAATGCCGGTGTACTCGACGATGCGCCAGTTTTTAGCTGTTTTTACATTTTTTGTAGAAAAGTAGTAATTATCTTCACGATAGGATTCAACGACAGCAGCGCCCGTAACCGCCATGACGACACCGACGAGCTGAGTCGTAAGATAGGTGGTCCCCCATTCATTTTCGTGCATCTGATAAAGTCCGGCGCCGAGCGGAACGAAGCTAATCCAGAAGGGATGACTTTCGAATTTAACGGGGACATAGTTCATACGAACGATGACGCTCGGGTCTTCGTGAGCCTGACGACGAAGTTCGACCTCTAATTTAAGCTCCTGAAGGCGTTGAGCGGCGTTAGGCGGAAGCATGATCAGCGACTCAATGTCAGAATAGGGATCGAGCAAGATAGCGTCCGTAAAGTAGCGATCTGACTCTGTATGATCATCGATTTCGAGGTAAGCGATACCGAGGATGGCATAGAGTTTAACAGCAGCACTTGTATCGTCGATGCAATGAAGTTTATTTTGTACAGGCGCCAAGATCTCGATCACTTCAGCGGGGCGGTGATTAAAGAGGGCGTCGACAGCACGTGACGTCAAGCTGTTATAAGGAATCGCACCGGTGCAGATTGATTTTTCAATTTTAGCAGAGAGATCGTGATTAACGTCTATCTCTTCAATGGCATTGTCTTGCGAAGCGGCACTTGCGCCGTCAACAGAATCGGTTTGCATCGATTCAGCCAGGGTTAAATCGGGCACAGCGGGAGTGTCCTGCGCCAAGCCAGTCGAGGAGCAAAGCGCAGAGAAGAGCGCGGAAGCGCATAACAAGCTGAAATTAGAGCATCTCGTCATAACTAAAAGGCGTCTTCGTCCACACCATTTCCATTATCTTCGACCTCAACAGCTTCCATCTGACGAATCATCCAATTTTGAGAATTTTCGGCATCGGGCATAGGCGCCTGCTGCATAGGCTGAGTTCCCTGAATAAACACTTCTTTGCGAGTTTTTTGAGAAGGCTCACGAGGCAGTAGTCCCGTAGCCGTATCGACTTCAACTTCTACCACAGAATTAGGTTTGTTAAAATTGCGAAGCGGCAGATCCTTGTGATAGTCGGTCATAAACTGTTGGAAGATGGGCACCGCCGTCGTCGAGCCGCCCTCACCTTTGCCGAGGTTTTTGGGATCATCGTATCCGACATAGATGCCGCACGCGAGGTCTTGGGTAAAACCGACGAACCAAGCATCTTTCGTTGAATTTGTCGTTCCTGTTTTGCCGCCGACATCGCGTCCGAATTTTGCGAGATACTTTCGAGCCGTTCCTTCGACAGCGACGGATTTGAGCATATCCGCGAGTACGTAAGCGACTTCTGGAGCGATAGCGACGTGTCGTGTTTGAGGTTTAACGGATAATTCTTTACCGTTCATATCCTTGGCGTTAGCGCGTTGTGTAATTTTTGTAATAAAAACGGGGCTTTTATACACACCAGCATCTGCGATTGAAGCATAAGCATTTGTAACATCAAGGACATTTAATTCTGTAGATCCGAGAGCCAAAGTTAAATTATTGACGAGCGGCGTATTGATTCCGAGTCTTTGTACGAAGCTTTTTGTTTTTTCGATCCCCGTGCGTTCGAGGATATCGACAGCAATTGTATTACGAGAAGCGGCTAATGCGGCTCGAGCAGTCATTGGACCTTTAAACTTATTATCAGAGTTTTTAGGAGACCAAGGTTTAGGCTGACCTTCAATATAAATTACTTTAGGGGCATCATCTATAATAGTCGTAGGTGTAATGACATGATTTTCGAGAGCAGCCCCATAGACGAACGTTTTAAAAGAGGAGCCAGTTTGTCTAAGGGCCTGTGTTGCGCGGTTATAGGGACTTTCATTAAAAGAGTATCCACCGACGAGCGCACGAACTTCACGCGATTCAGGCTCGATAGCGACGAGTGCGCCGTTTGCCCCCGAGGGAATGAAAATTGTTTTAGGTTTATCGTTTTCAAATTCAGAAATTTGGACGAACCAAGTTTGTCCGACTTTAAAAGTTTCGTCGATCGGCTTTTCCCATTTTTGGCGCGGTGTAGGCGTATAGGGAAGGGTTTTGCCTGCGAGGCTAAAATAGACCGTATCGCCTTCAATTTTAGTAATTTTAGCTTCGTAATTTGTATCTTTTTTAAAAGTCGTGGGCTGTTTTTTGGAAGGGTCTTTCAGCGGACGATTCATATAATGTCGATTATCAAAATTATGCAAACCGTCTATGAAAGCTTTTTCGGCTTGAAGTTGAGCAACAGGATCAAGCGTCGTATAAATTTGAAGCCCCGCGCCATTAACAAACTGTTCGCCGTATTCAGCGATCAGCATTTGTTTGACATACGCCGTAAAGTAAGGGGCCATGCCCAAATGCGATTCGGTATTTTCAGCGAGTTTGATTTCTTGTTTTAAATTTGTCTGATAGGTATCTTCATTAATAAAGCCACTTTCAAACATTCTTCGTAAAACATAATCACGACGAGCTTTAGCCTCTTCGGGATGTTTTTTGGGAGAGAGTCGTTCGGGGGACTGAACGAGTCCGGCGATGGTTGCCGATTCATTTAAGGTGAGATCCCGTGCATGTTTTCCGAAGAAAAAGAGAGCAGCACGTTCGACGCCATAATTGCGATGACCGAAGTAGACGTGATTCAAATAAATTGTAAGAATTTCGTCTTTTGTAAGCGCCTGTTCAATTTGTCGAGCGAGCAAAACTTCCTGGAACTTACGAGAGAGCTGACGTTCAGGCGTAAGCAGGAGGTTTTTGACGACCTGTTGTGTAATTGTGGAAGCGCCCTGATGTCGTCCATGTCTTATATTATTATAAACGGAACGCAGAATACCGATATAATCGACGCCGCCATGTTCATAGAAATTACCGTCTTCAGAGGCAATCATTGCCTGTCGCATGTGAAGCGGAATTTCGTCGAAAGGCACAACGAGTCTTTTTTCTTCGTACATTTCGAGGATGGGCTCGCCGGTACGATCATAAATAATACTCATTTGTTTGGGCTTATAATCACTGTACGCAAAGATACCCGGCAAAGTACGTGAATAGTACCAAAAAACGCCAGCGATGGCTCCGCAGCCCAAGATGGCTAAAATGATTCCTGAAATAAAACAAAACTTAAAGATGCGCCAAAAGATAGATTTTTTTGGGGGTGGATTCTTTTTAGATTTGCCTTTGTTGGATTTCTTTTTTTCTTCAGCCATGAATTTCTCGTAATCCAGAATGGAAATAAAACAAACATCAAAATTATAAAGAGGCACACATTCATTACGTACAAGGCCGCAGTCCAGAGGGGGTAGCGGCGTATTGCGAGAGCAATAGCCGCTCAGGGGGAGACCTCCCCCACCCAACCGAACATGCAAATATTTTGCGCGTGCTATTTCGCGTTGCTCAATACGCACGACGCTGCCGTCCTATTTGCATAGCAAATACGTCCGGCATTTTTTGAAGCTCTGCGCATGATGTATCGCCCAGCGGAACGAGCATGCCATAAGGATTATAACGGAAGGGAAAAAAAAAGCCACATCGCGAGGATGTGGCTTAAAACCAAGGCTACAAGGAATTAGTAGGAGAAGGTTGCACCTACGATAAACTTCGTAAAGTTTTTAGAGGGGCTAACGGTATCGAACCAGGGGAAGCGGAGGGTTTTATTATCAGCAGTTTTCCAAGGCTGAGTACTGACCATAGAGAAGCTGAGTCCGACCCAACTGGCAGGTTTATAGCCGAGGGAGAGCACGCCCTGACTAATCTGCTGATGACCGCGACCGACGTGAGCGTATTCGCTGGTGAATTCGTCATCTTTCGTAATGGAACCGTTATCGTAAGTCCAGGCATCGACGAAGCCGAGACCGACGTTAAGGGACAGATTATCGAGAATGCTGATACCGATCATGAACTGGTTAGCGAGTTCGATTTCTGTCAGGACGCCATCCAGAGCGATGTCACTTGAGCCAACGAGTTCAACGCCAGCGTGACGCGAGAGGACATCGACTTCATCCGGATCCATTGTAATCGAGGTGTACTTATTGAAACTATGTGAGTAGCTAATGGTGTAGGACAAGCCGAATTTACCGAGCCTAATACCGGCCTGTAAGGTAGGCACGATTTGAGTATAGAGCTTAGAGGTAATAGAAGCCTGAGAAGTAGGCAAGGTGAACCCGAGATCAAAGGCGAGATTGAAGGCGAATTTGGTATTCTGCATAATTGTCGAAGAATAGCTCCAAATTTCGCGAGAAAGATTAATGGAGGAGTCAGCCCAACGGAAACCGTGTTTACCGTTGGAGTCACCGCCCTCGCTGAGCCACTGGCTAAAACCGGTAGTAAGCGAGATATCGACGTCGATGACAGGGATAGTATAATAACCCGAGAGTTCGACGCCCATACGGGAGCGGATACGGCGAGCGTGTTCATCTTTCGTAAAAGCGCCTAAACCGAGATCGAAGGTGATACCGGCCGAAACGCCCCACGATTTATCGTCGTCATCTTTTTTGTCATCAGAGTCAGCTTTAGCAGGTTCAGCGGTCTTATCAGCATCACCAGAAAGCTGAGCATCACTCTTAATCTCAATGGACTGATTGTCCGTTGCGCTAGAATCTGCGCCGTCCTGTGCCATGGCTCCTGCCGGCAGACAGAAAAGCGCGCCCATTATGATAGGCAGCGTCATTAATCGCTTTTTCATGTCTCTCTTCCTTATATTCTACGGGTAAACCTTATGTAACGTTACAATCACAAAATGAGTTAGACCAGACTAAATGTAGGCCGTTGTCGTTCTATATGAGAAAGTGTGGGGCATGTCAAACATTAATGAATATTGTTCACAAATTGTCTTTTGAATTCTTTGCGAGTCGAAAAAAATTCATTGTTCCCCGTTGTGATTAAACGAAATTCAAAAAACGTGGAAAACGGCACAGTGTGTCGTTTTCCAGTATTTACCGAACGTTACTTGTCGAGTTTTACGCTATAAACGAAGCTCGTTTTAGGCAAGCGAAGCATGCGCTCTTGAATGACATCGAAGGGAACGATATTACCGTACGCATATTTATTTTGGAGCTCGATAAGGCCATCTTTATCGCCTTTAGCTTTAATTTTGGTGATTGCTTTCATGATACGGTCGACGCTATCGGGCATTTTATCCATATGAATAATGAAAGCGCCTTTATCCGAACCGTTTGCAGCAGCGGCCTCGGGATCGAAGGTAACGGCACCGTCTTCCATCATCATACCGAGCTGAATGGCAGCGAGTTGGGAATAAGGTTTAATATGCCCCTCACCGTCTTTAAGCCCACGGGAGATATGTCCGAAGGCCCAATAAACGGAGTCTGCATAGCTTTTGTTCGCGAGTTCTTGCGAAATGATTTCTTTTTCGACGAGCATTTTAAGGAACCAAAGCGCGCCCGTTTGAGCTTTAAATTCTTCAGCCATGCTAGCGAGTTCGCCCGTGAAGATTTCATCATCTTTTTTGCCATTCACGGTGTATTCGTGCGCAGGTCCGAGGTTATGGCAAGCTTCATGAATGATTGTGCCGAGAAGTCCAGGGCCAGTTGCATCGAGGAGATATGAAATATCGGCCTCGGTAAACATTGCAGAAGCGAGTGTTTTGCGGTCACGAAGCGAATCGGGATCTGTATAGAGGTTGCTCATCGCAACGGTACGACCGCGACCTTCGTTAGCCACAGGGCCCCAGTTCGGAAGCGACTGACCAATGGTTGCACCGAACGCATCGCGGTCATCACCGCTATTCGTAACGATATCGATGAAGTCTGGGAGATGGAAACTGACTTTACGTGCTTTGTAAGGGGCACCGGCGACAGCTGCGATACGTTCTTCCATTTCCTGCTGAACGGGGGTTAATTTTTCCTGCCAAGCGAGTGCATCGGGATTAATGCGAGCAAAAGTCTGGTGGAAACCAGCTTTACGCGAGCAGGGGTCCCAATAAACTTCATCAGGCGCAACACGAACGTACCACTTTGAATTGGTAGAATTCATCGCAGCCCAAGCTTCGTCAGCGGGTTCCCAATTATTATCGAGGAAGCTCTGTGAAGCAGCGAGAAGGTATTTACGAAGCGCTTCTTCACTCTTATTCGATTCGAGCGCTTTTGCAGCATCTTTGAGAGCATTCGACACTGCGACCATATTTGTCTTATAGTACTCGCTATAGGGAACGGCTTTGAGGAGATCACCTTCTTTGATGACCGCTGTAAACGGCGTCAAGATTGTCTCAGCAAACGGATTTCCTTCGAGAACAGCGCAAAAATCATTCTGTTTTTGCACTTCTTCGGGATAAACACCGATAGGGATTTTGACATCGCCAGGGAGCGCTTTAGCATTTGCCTCGTTTGCCATTTTCGGGCTAACGGGAGCAATACCCCAGTTGCGACGCGCCATACTGCGAGCCATCGCATCGTCAGCAGGGATGCGCGAAAGCGCATCTTCCAAGCCTACCTGACTAGAGTAAATGGCATCAATATGTTCACCAACTTTTAGCATCGCGCGTACGAATGCTTTTTCGCTTTCATCAGAATCAGAAAAATCGGTGCTGACGATAGTGATTGCAGACTGATCCAATTCGGCTGCCATATTGTTGCGACGTGCTTTTTCTTCGTCAGAAAGATCAGCGCCCATCGTCGGATCTTTGAGAACCTGAACCATTTTGGCATAGATCTCTTTAAAGGCCGGCGTGAAATTGCCGTCCTGGTCTTTCCAAACAAGCGTCTCGCTATCGGGGTAGAAATTCAGTTTGGCAATAACTTCGGGACGAACCGTTTTGTTGGCATTTTCTTCGTATATCCAGAAAAGCGGTACATTGAGACGAAGCGCTGCACGGTTGAATTCATCGCGCGTGAGTTGATCCAAAGCCTCAGAATCGGCAGCTGCTCCAGTTGCAGCATCGGCAGCAGGCGCAGCCGCGTCAACCGCACCCGTATTATCGGTCACAGCCTCATCCTTTTTGCATGCAGACACAGAAACCAATGCAGCAGAGGCAGCAAGGACAGCAATCGTTTTAGTAAAAGCGTTCATTTTGAACTCCTATTTAAGTTTGTTGTTGAATATAGCTCGATGTTTTTTGCAAGTCGGTTAATCATTTTGAGGACAAAACGTCCACAGCTCGAAGCAAAGTAAACGCGATGCTTCACAAATCCGAGGCGCATGAAGCACTTTTGTGCGCGCTTATTGTTGGCGTAAGTTTCGAGAACGACAATTTTGAATCCTTTTTCGTATAAGAGCTCCAAGAAAAGACGCATCGCAATCGACCCGTACCCGTGGCCCCACAATTTAGGATCAGCAATCACAACCCCCAACGTACACTGTCCCGTGCGCGAAATAAAATCTCGCGCCGTAATCGTGCCAATAGGTCTGTCATCAAGCATAATAATTCGCTCAAGCATTACGCCAGTCTGTTGAGCGAATATTCTGTTCGGACCATACTCCTCAATTGGAATGGGCTGAGCGAGGTCGTCAGCCCAATACACGACTTCGGAAGTAAACCGCGTTGGGTAGAGCGTATTGTAATCTTCGAGCTCCGGAAGCTTTAGACGAATCACGGCGTAAACTTATTTGACTTGAGCACCCGGCGCTCTGAACGAAACAGTCGGCAGTTCAAGGCCTTCTGAGTCGGAAGCGGCGAGAATCATACCACGGGATTCGAGGCCAAACATCGTACGCGGTTCAAGGTTGGTAAGCACGAGAACTGTGCGACCGACGAGAGCTTCGGGCTCATAGTGCTGCGCAATACCAGCGACAATTTGAACCGGACCATCCGGATGACCAATTTCAATCTTCGTTCGAACGAGCTTGTTAGATTTTTTAACCTTTTCGGCTTCTAAAATTTTACCCACACGGATATCGAGTTTTTCGAAGACATCGTAAGGAATTGCATCTTTAAGTGCACGCGGTTCAATGGCAGCGATCTTCTTTTCCTCTGCAGCAGGCGCTGCTTCGGCAGGTGCAGCCTCTGGTTCACTCACCGTCAAAAGATCAAAGGTCTCGCGTTCAGGACGGAGATACGTTTTTTCGACGTTTTTAATGCTATTCGAAGCATTGAGTCCGTTGTTGAGATCCGCGAGGTTCTGATCCCCCAAACCAAGTTGAGCAAAGATTTTTTCGGAGAAATCGGGAACGACAGGTTTAATCGCGATCGCGATGATGCGAACAACTTCGGCACAAGCCGTAACGATTGCACGTGCTTTTTCGGGATCTGCATTCTCACCCTTAAGATACGTCCACGGAGCCTGTTCCTGATAGAAAAGGTTAGCTTTGTCGCCAATCTCACAGATCAAACGAATGGCAGCACACGTATCGAGCGTTTCATAGGCTTTTACGATGGCAGACATCTGATTGCGCGCAAACTCAATCAGGCTGCGGCACGCGTCGTCAAACTTCGCATCGTCCAGTTTGCCACCCAATTTGCCCTCAGCAAACGTAAACGAGCGATTGTGAAGATTCGCAAGATTGTCAATAAGACCGGAACGAACGCGGAAATAGAAATCGTCAATGTTAAGATCGATATCGTCAACACCCGTCGAAAGCTTATTCGCAAAGTAGAAACGCAAAAATGCTGCCGGCAAAACGTCCAGATACTTCGACGCGAGAATAAAGGTTCCGCGTGATTTGCTCATTTTCTTGCCGTTGACCGTCAAGAATCCGTGCGCATGAACGCGGTTCGGCATCGAGAAACCAGACTCTTTAAGCATGGCCGGCCAAAACAGCGTGTGGAAATAAATGATATCCTTACCGATAAAGTGCCAGATCTCCGTATCTTTGTCTTTCCAATACGTATCGAGCGACTTGCCGTTAAGGTCACACCACGATTTCGTCGTCGCAATATAACCGATAGGTGCATCCATCCAAACGTAGAAGTACTTGTCAGGATAGCCAGGAATTTCAAAACCAAAATAAGGCTTATCGCGCGAAATATTCCACGCTTGAAGACCTTCATCCAACCACGTCGTTACAAAGTTGCGAACTTCATCCGAAAGCGCACCCGAATTTGCAAACGCACGCAGATCAGGCTCAAGCGCAGCAAGATTGAGGAACAAATGATGCGATTCGCGAACAACAGGCGTCGAACCATCCAACACACAGTGCGGCTCAACCAATTCGAGAGCATCGTAATGCGCCTTGCACACTTCACAGCAATCACCATACTGATCAGGCGCACCACATTTCGGGCATTTACCCTTCACATACCTATCCGGCAAAAAGCGGTTCATCGACTCACTGTAAAGCTGCTTGACGACTTCTTCTTTGATGTGACCAGCCTTCTGGAGCTTGTCAAAAATATCATACGCCAACGCTTTATTTTCGGGCGAATTCGTCGTGTAATAATGCGTAAATCCAATGTTGAAACCTTCAAAATCACGACGATGTGATTCCGCAGCTTCAGCAATCAACTGTTCAGGCGTAATCCCGCGTTTCGTTGCACTAATCTCGATCGGCGTGCCGTGCGTGTCGTCTGCACACATATAAAGTGCCTCATGGCCGCACATACGCATTGCGCGCGCAAAAATATCCGTCTGAATCGTTTCGACCATGTGGCCAAGGTGAATCGCGCCGTTCGCATAAGGCAAACCGCTCGTAATCAAAAGACGACGTTTCGTCATATTGTCTCCTCAAAAAGTCTTAAAATGTAGGTTCACTGCATACAAAGCATACCTTTCACGCAGGCACACCTGTACGCGTGAAAATTTTAGCTATACCATATTTTTCCCCGCGTTTGGCAAAACAACCTAATTTTATTCGACTTTTCTTTTGACATGGCTTTGGAGGGGGAAGTCCCCCTCTGCTGCGCTCAACACTTTACAAATTTCTTATACAAATTATCTATCTAACCATACTGTCAATATTTTTCCCGACTATTCTTATAGGCTCCAATAAATAACAATACCATTCCAATCATCATACCGGCAAATAGGATACCCCAATGTATGCTGCTCCCCCCCACAATCGACAGCACTAAGGAAGTGCCCATCATTAAACCGCCACACACCATCAGAGGTTTACCCACTTTTACTGTGCTTCGACGTGCATCATTTAATCTGTCTCTATATTTATATATAATATTTACGGCGTCTTGATCCAAATCCTTTACGGCGTCTTGATTTGAATCCTTTTCATCTTCTAACACTAAACCATAGCGTTCCTGCATAAGCTCTTTACAAGCCGTTTCAGAAGTACAGCCTTCTTCTGCAAACAATTGTGAAAATAGCTGCGCCGAATACATAATTAATGAAATATCGCTTGCACTTAGTTCCTTATATTTAAAATACGCCTCAAGATCGTTTTGTGTAGCACCATTATTCATCTTAATTGCCGACCATAGGCCGATCTGAGCTATATTAAGTTTACCGTTCTGATTCAGCTTAAGGGGAATCCCGAAATCATGAACAACTACGCCGTCTACTAGGATTATCTTATTGCCTTCGACAGCTGTTTTTTATCCAATGCGTTGAACGCAGGTGCTGTGTCATTCGATTGCGCATAACCATTGATCGTCGACGATGACACAGCAGATTCAAAGGGAGAGCGTACAAAAGATGGTGACACAGGCTTTATTGGCAAAAGCGCATCGTCACGCCCAAGCTCCATTCGGATTCGAGCATCTAATATAATTTTACGCGCCAAGAACTCAGAAACACCTGTTTTTTCTAGTTCATGACGAACTTGCCACTCTTGCTTCGAACCATCTTTTAACATTTCGATGGTCATTTGAAGGAGTTGATATTGTTTTGCTTCACTTAGCTCGTTGACAGAAATACTATCTCTTTCAAATTCCATACGCGAACTCCAAGTATTATTAGATGCAACGCATCCGACAAATCAATATCAACGCTCAACGATCGCCAAACTTGTACTAATTGCCTGAAGTTGTGCCATTTGCAGGCGGTGCGCTTACCGTAGGCACCGGCGCAGAATTGATGATCGGTTTGCGAACATTCATATCCCCCGCTAAATAAAGGACCGCCGCAACCAAGCCAATAAAGAGTAGGATGCAAAATGCAATCAACACAATCTTAAACGGCGACATACCTCGTCTCGCATTCGCCACCTGACTTAGTGCATACCCTTTGGGCATGAAGAGTTTGAGCATTTCAACGCGGTTCGTATCCATATTGCGCGCTTGAAATGTGACGCTTTGTCCACGTCGATCGATCTCCGAAATAACTTCGTAATTGCAAACGCCGTCCTCCTTCGCTGACGACTTTTCACTCTCACCCTGCATCAGACTCGCGCGCGCTTTTGGCGCTTGATCCAACTGCAAACCTCCACGGATCACGCCGGCATCCTCAGTTTTATGTGTCGGTCGGATCGAATTGAGATCAGCTATGACAGAATGTTCCTCATTGCCCGCATCCTCTTCATTCCATTCGCGCGCGACAATCTCAGCAATCGAAAGACTGTCTTGATGCGCTTCCGGTTTGTGAATGCGCGCATGCGCTCGAACGCCAGTATCAACGTGCACCATTTCTTTGAGATCTGAACCCATAGAAAGCGTATGATCAGGCTCAATCACTGCTTTAAGATCCGCTTCAATAGAGGCTTTAAGATCTGCTTCGATGGCATCTTTTACATTTTCAGCCGTCGTTTTTTTATGTTCGCTCACCTCTTTTTTTACGACGCGAGATTTCTGATTCACCTCAGCTTCAACCTGCGCATTCGAATCACGCTCAATTGCAATGAGTTCCTGAAGTGACTGCAACATCGACTGATGCGCATAGGATGGAGAAGCTTTGCGCGCAGCTTCGGCGCCGGCAACTTCATTGCGCGGCAATACCGTCGTATGACCTAATGCGCTGGCATCAATATCGTAACGCGGAATCATCGCAATCGTCTTTTCTACGACCTCATCGCCGTCCATCGCATCGCCATCCAGTACACGCTCAACATTGCGGTCTTCTGGCCCAGACACAAACTGCGCCGCCTTAATGCGATCGGAACTCGCAACGCGCGAATGCTCATGAGCAACACTTATCTCCGTTGCCGTTAGCTTTTGAAGTTCATCCGTCTCGTCATCAAGCGAGAGGGTCTGAACAGAACGCGACGAAGAAAGGGCTACATTCGATGAAAGTACGACGCGCGGCATGGAGTCAAGCGAAGATTCATTTTGACGATAATCAATATCCGCCAAACAATCCATATAACTCGACGATCGAGCCGCCACATCTTCTACATAATCTCGCTCAATCCGATCTTCATCGAGGCTCGATTCAATCTTGACATCAGCGTATTTCAACTTTTCACGACTCGAAGCATTGGGATCAACAAAGGCCGGAAAAGCATCCGATACCAGCCCTAACACGTCTGATTTGCCTAAAACGACCGTCGCCTGTTTGACATCAGCAATTTCAAGCGCCTCTTCCAGCTCCAAGCGCGCTGCATTGGGGAGGGCTTCAAAAGTCTCATCCTGCGAAGTTTTCCCTGAGTTATCCACAGAATCTGCAGATTTATCCACAGTTTTACACTTTTCCACAGGTTCCGCTGCCGTTTCAGAGGATTTATCCACAAGTTCAGACACGGGTTTCACGTCATCCAAAACAGACGGCGCCGCCTCCCCCTCCGTTTGAACCTCTTCGGCAATTTCCGAAAGATCGACTACGCTATCATCCAATTCCTGCGCTTCTTCCGAAAGATCGACCACGCTATCATCCAATTCCTGCGCCTCTTCCGAAAGATCGACTACGCTATCATCGATTTCCTGCGCTTCTTCCGCCGCATCTACAATGCTGTCATCGAGTTCCTGCACATCATCCGAAATGTCGACAATATCTTCATCATTCATTTCGTTTTCGGCTTCAAGCACTGCATTTTCACGACTCTTGTCTTCACTCATTTTATCCTCCGAAATGCACATATTCTTCACTGCATTCAGACTGTATTTCATCAAATTTTGGCAGTTTAAAAACAATGCCAATCACGACAATCTACCAGTACTGCAGAGGTATAACAACATTTTACATATTTGTGCTTCGCCTATTGGCCTTTGGCCAATACGGCTTCGCAGCCAGCCTATTTGCTGCGCAAATACGGCTGGCTTCTTTCTTTGAACGCCAATTATATCCTTGCGAATAACACTTCATGCACCCGTCGTTGTTACGGTTATTTCTTATAGGTTATTTCTTACAAATAAACCCACTACTATTCCACCCAAGGTGCGTAAAATGCCGAATAGTACGCGAACGAAATAAGACCGAACACCAATAACGAGCGCATCTTGTTGCGGTTATATATGTTGTAAAAAGCATATGGAACATATATAAATTACGAATACCATCCTAACGAACGAGAATAGCGTGATGTTTATTATTATGGACCACTGCTGTCCCACAACATATTCTCATTAACTGTAACGAAATGCGCTCGTTACAGAATTTTATACTTTTCTTATTCTCATTTTGTCCTGCGGACGGCCCAAAGGGGCGTCGTATCGCGGACGCCCATTTGGAATCCCCGCGCCCACTCGTCTGGTGCGCCCGCTGCTTGCCTTCGGCTTCGCGACGCAGACGATTTAACAGTAATCTTAAGTCTTTTTCATGCTTAGAAACGACTATAATCGATAAAACAAAGCTACTGTAGAGTTATCAGAGTATTCTAGGAAAATTTCGTGGGACAGCAGTGAATTAGTCTTATATACTTATCAATTTAAAAAGCGTCCTCTAACTTGGACGCTTTTTTGTATATATCATTTTTTATCGATCTAATAACAAATCAACTCTACAAGCGTAGATCTTATAAAGCACCTGAATATATTCAAATTCGAGACATACAACGATTTAGTATAAAAAAAGCCGCTTTTGAATCATCAAAAGCGGCTTTTAATCTAAAAGACGAAGTCTCTTAGTTTATATGGATTGATCTTATTCAGCACAAGAGGTCGTGAAATCATTCCAAGAAATGTTGTCAATCGTTACACGACGAGCTGTACCGACATTCTTAATGGTGAAGGACGAGGCACAAACGTTAAGCTCAAAAGATACATGCTCAGCAATAGACTGCACACTGCATGTTTTCGGATCAGCAGCAGGCTCAGTAGAATCATTAACGTAAATGGCAACACCATTAGCAGTTTTATTACAAATCATGTCTAATTCAATTGTACCAATACCATTAATTTTAGAGACTGTAATGTAATTGTCATCTGATGTTGAACCTAAAGTCAAACCTTTAGCAATGTCACCTTGATCATCGGCTGTATATCCCTGACCACCTTTGGCATTGATAACAAATGTATCATTCGCAACAGTATAATTAGCTACTGTTTTGGCATAATCGGGTGAGCCTGTTGATGAAAACCAATTGAAATCAATCAAGTGTTTGCTTGCTGCTTTTGTACTTGTGTATTCCCAAAGATTGGCAGAATCAGCAAAGATATAACCATCCGTGTAAGCTACGACAGCCCACGAAGTGGATTCTTTTTCAGCGATATAAGAAGAACCGTCAGCTTTGAAGGTGAATGTACAAGCATAGGTACCAGCGTCAAGTCCAGAGAGGTCTGCCATATATTCAACATTGACGCCACCATTAGGATCGAAATTGTTATTCACAGTTGCAGTGACAGCCGTCCACGTTGAAACAGCTTTTGTTTTATCCGTTGTGCAGAGGAACTTGGCATCAGAAATTGTACTTGCCGGGAACGTATTCTCATTGATCTGAGCATACGCGCTGCCATTGTTAACGGAGACAAAGTTAGCGGCTACTGCTGTGCAGTTACCATCTTTGTCTTTAGCTTCGCCAGATTCGCAACTTGCAGCGGAAGCAGCGTTACAATCGTAAGAGCCATCAGCCTGGAGACCGCAGCCGTTCGGGCAAGCTGTATTGTATGTTACATCAAACGTACCATTATCGCAGAGCGAAACTGTATTTGCGTCAACGCAACCTGTTTCACCATCATCGATCGTTGTGCCACCGAAACCAGTGCAGGACTGATTCTGAGCAGGAGCGTTGCAGCCATATTTACCATCGGACTGGAGAGCACAGCCATTCGGGCAGGCTTCATCCATATCAAATGCGCCGTTGTCGCAAATCGCGAGCGTATTCGCATCTTTGCAACCGAGGTCGCCATTGGCGATATCATTGTTATTGACATCTTTGCAAGACGCAGGTGCGTTGCAACCATAGCTGCCATCGGACTGGAGAGCGCAGCCGTTCGGGCAAGCTTCATCCAATTCAAACGTACCGTTGTTGCATGCGGCGAGCGTATTCGCATCTTTGCAACCGAGGCCTTCATGAGCGATCGTTGTGCCACCGAGGCCAGTACAAGACTGATTAGAAGCGGGGGCGTTGCAACCATAGCTACCATCAGACTGGAGACCGCAACCGTTCAAGCAGGATTCATCTGCATCAAACGTACCGTTGTCGCACATCGCGAGCGTATTCGCATCTTTGCAACCGAGGTCGCCATTGGCGATATCATTGTTGTTGACATCTTTGCAAGACGCAGGTGCATTGCAGCCATAGCTACCATCAGACTGGAGAGCGCAGCCGTTCGGGCAGGCTTCATCCATATCGAACGTACCATTGTCGCAAATTGCGAGCGTATTTGCATCTTTGCAACCGAGGTCACCATCAGCGATCGTCGAGCCATTAAGTCCAGCACAGGACTGATTGGCCTCAAGTTCGCAAGCTTTGCCATCAGCGGTTTTCTTATAGCCAGTATCGCAGTCCCAATCGCAGACATTATACCAACCATCTTCAGCACAAATGTGTTTTGCATGTTCAGGAATGGCTTCTGTACAAAGGCTGACATCGGAAGGTGAACAGACATCGCAGTACGCATCACCTGCCGTTTCAACACAAACATTGTTGTTCGCCGTACAGTCTATGGTACCCATGTCACTGGGTTTCGTTAC
>JAZRWH010000126.1:0-19219 GCA_045599585.1 Myxococcota bacterium | reverse complement strand
TCCTGCGGACGGCCCAAAAGGGCGTCGTATCGCGGACGCCCCTTTGGAATCCCCGCGCTCTTTTGTCGCGCGTGCAGAACTCACTTCGTTCAGACATGCTGCACGCGCGGCAGAGCAATGGTGTATGCAGGTAAATGGGATGGAGTTAATTCGTTCATCGGCGGGCGCGAACTTGACTTCGTCTTCAACATGCGCGCCCGCTCGTCTGGTGCGCCCGCTGCTTGCCTTCGGCTTCGCGACGCAGGCGATTTAACAGTAATCTTAAGGCTTTTTCATGCTTAGAAACGACTATATATCTATAAAACAAAGCTACAGTAGAGTTATCAGAGTATTCTATGAAAACTTCGTGGGACAGCAATGTATATAAGTATTATGTTGTTTACATGTAATTTTCTTTAGCGTAGCATTGGCGTTTGGCTATGGCGCAATAATGATGTTGTGTATATGCTGAAAATAACATTTGTGCAGACTCGTGTTGATCGTAAATTTGTGGAGAAATTTATCATGAAAAAGCTATTTATTGCATCGGTCTTGTTTTGCTGTTTGTTTACGGCTTGTAAGCAGGAAGAACGTCAACCCAATCCTATATTTGATAAACTGGATCAACTTGAGAAAGACAACGAAGCCGTTATCCAGCAACTCGCTCAACCTGCAGCAAACGCTGACGAAGCTAAGCCAGCCGAAACTGCTGACGAAGCTAAGTCTGCCGAAACTGCTGACGAAGCAAAACCTGCCGAAACTGCTGACGAAGCTAAGCCTGCTGAAACTGCCAACTAATTTCTCTTTGAGAAGATGTTGTTCAGGATATTATCATTTTCTATTGTATGGAGGTAACAACATGGATGATTTGAAAAAAGAGCTGTTGGCCAATGCTAAGCAAAACAAAGATATTATGATGGTTCAGAATATGCTTGTAATCATAAGACGATAAAGGAAATAGCTGATACGCTTAAACTCTCCGAAGAAACGGTGCGCGCTTATTCCAAAATGATTGTCAAATAGTAAAAACGCGTTTGGTGACGAAGAAAGGATAATAAAACTCCCCGATTTTCTTTATGACATTTGACTCGGCAGAGTAGCGTGTTACGACGCGTCTGCGCCATTTAAATCAATGATTTCACGCGTCGTGCTGCGTATCGGCAAAGCCGATAGCAGCGCGTTAGAGGGCGTATCGGCGAAGCCGATAGCCCGAAAAAAGCCCGCGTATCGTTTAACGATAGCGGGCTTTGATGATTTTAGGGGAATCTATTTGTTATTGGATCTGCGGGCGACCCAGATAGCGTTGAGTGCAGCTGGGGTGATGCCCGAGATGCGACCGGCCTCGGCGTAGGATTTGGGACGCATCTTTTTGAGTTTGTTGAGGACTTCGTTGGAGAGTCCGTGCACCTGATCGTAGTCGAAGTCTTCGGGAATGAGGCGTGATTCCATTTCGGAGAAGGATTCGATACGTTGCTGTTCGCGTTTAATATAGCCTTCGAATTTTGCCTGTGTTTCGACGTATTGACGGACGGGGCGAGGAAATTCGGCGACGGCCGGGGCGGCTTTGGCGAGCGTTTCGATGGCGACTTCGGGCTGTTTGACGAGCTGGCCGAGGTTGCCGGCAGCGGGAATGGAGGCGGATTCGGCTTCGGTGAGGTTGGAACGATCGAGCTGTGGGGCATGGATCGTGGGGAGGAGAGCCGTGAGAGCCTCGATTTGGGCTTTTTTGGCGTTGAATTTGGCGTAATCTTCGTCTGAGAGGAGGCCGTACTGATGTGCGTATTCGGACAGGCGGAGATCGGCGTTGTCTTCTCGGAGGCTGAGGCGGAATTCGGCGCGGCTGGTAAACATGCGATAGGGTTCGTCGACTCCGCGCATGACGAGGTCATCTACCATGACGCCAATGTAGGCTTCGGAGCGTTTGAGGACGAACGGCGCTTGACCGAGGAGGTGGTTCGCGCAGTTTATACCGGCTATGAGTCCTTGTGCGGCGGCTTCTTCGTAGCCACTGGTGCCGTTGAGCTGGCCAGCAACAAAAATGTCGGGGAAGTCGCGGAGTTGCATTGCGTGATTCATCTGGCCCGACTCGAGGGCATCGTATTCGACGGCGTAGGCGGGACGAATGACGTGCGCATTTTCGAAACCAGGGATGGAGTGGAGGAATGCGAGTTGGACATCGAAGGGGAGCGAAGATGAAATGCCGCCGGGGTAAATTTCGTCGGTGTCCAGGCCCATGGGTTCAATGAAGATCTGGTGACGATCTTTGTCTGCGAAGCGGAAGACTTTGTCTTCGATGCTGGGGCAGTAACGCGGCCCAATGCCGTGGATTGTGCCGTTAAAGAGAGGGGAGCGCTCGCGTGCAGCTCGGATAATGTCATGCGTCTTCGTCGTTGTATAAGCGATGTAGCACGGGCGTTGTTCGAGCATGGGGCCATCTTCGTAGAAGCTGAGGCGTGTGATATCGGTGTCACCGTATTGAACTTCGAATTTGGAGTAATCGAGGGAGTGGGCGCTGAGTCGGGCCGGTGTGCCAGTTTTGAGGCGCATGAGTTTGACGCCGGCGGCTTTGAGCGTTTCGCTGAGGCGCGTTGCCGCTGCGTCACCGCTACGGCCTGCTTCGAAGTGGTATTCGCCAATGTGGCAAAGTCCGCGAAGGAACGTGCCTGTGCAGAGGACGACGGCTCGTGCGTGGTAGAGAACGCCCGATTCAAGCAAAACACCCTGTACGCGTCCGTTTTCCATGACGACGTCTTCGACTTTGCCCTGCACGAGGCTGATGTTGGGGTTAGCGCTGAGTCGTTTGAGCATTTCGCGGCGATACTGGCGTGTGTCACACTGAACACGTGAGGATCGAACTGCGGGGCCTTTACTGGCGTTGAGGGTTCGGTATTGTATGGCGGAGGCATCAGCGACGCGCGCCATAATGCCGCCGAGTGCATCGATCTCTTTGGTGAGGTGACCTTTTGCGACACCACCTACGGAGGGATTGCAACTCATTTGGGCAATGCGGTCGACGTCGAGCGTGATCATAAGGGCTTTGAGTCCGCGCTGTGCAAGTGCCCATACGGCTTCACAACCTGCGTGTCCGCCGCCGACGACGATAGCATCAAACTGGATGGGATATTCGATCTGAATCATAATTTTACCCGTATCAAAAAAAAGGCGATGTTTTTTGAACATCGCCAAAGTAGGCCGGAATGAAGATCAGTTTTTCGCGGGCGCTGCATATGGAGCCGGTTTTGGCGCAGGCATTTCGACGTTTTTAAGGGTGATTTCAGCGAGTGAACGACGGAAAGCATCCATAGAGTCGTTTTGGCAGTGGGCGGTCGCTTCATTGAGTTCGAAGCTGGAAATATAGAGCGCTTTGGATTCGTCTGTCGTAGAACTTCCGGTTTTATTGACGGATCGACTGAATTTGTCGTGATTTTTAGTGAGGTATTTATTGAGGGCATTGCCCATACCATCACAGTCATGGGGATAGGCTTTGGCGATCTCAGTCATGTACTTGAAGTGTTCCGTGATTTCGTGAGCGGGCGAACAGCAAGCAGCAAAGACGAGTACCGAAGCACAAAGGAGTGTGTAAAGGAGAGATTTCATTAGGCTTCCTCGAAGAAGTCAGGCGATTCAGCCGTGTATTTGGGGGCGATATCGACGGGGACGTGCGCGAGTTCGTCGTTGATTTTGTTGATGAGTTCGTCGGAGAGGACAGCGTATTTGGCAATGAAGTCGCGTGCAATTTGGAGATCGCCTGCGTACTCAATTTCCATGACGGTCTTGACGAGTTCCGTAACGGCAGCGTGCATTTTTTCGTCACAGACGTCGAATTTGCCGGAGGCATCACGAACGACAGCGCCGCGTTCCATGAGGAAGTTGAGCTGAATGGCGTTTGCACGCGCATGGGCTTGTGTGAGTCCAAAGCGCATGGAGCGGAAGAAGCCGGCTACCATGGTGACATAAGTGGAATGGAGTTGTTCGGGTGTAAGTTCGCCGCGATCAGCGAACCATTTTGCGTAGAAGTGCGCGGTGATATCTGCTTTGCACTCTTCGATCGGAGCGTAACAATCCGCGAGGTGGATTTGAATGGCACGAGTCGAGTCTTTGACGGCTTTGGGGCCAAGACTGTGCGACGTTTCGTGGTAGATGGTATGTCTGAAAAATGCGTCGAACGATACATCTTTGGCGGCGTTGGCCGTAAGGAAGATGTCTGCGATTGGTCTTAGGATGGCGTTGAACTTCGCTTCCTGAACGTTTTTCATCATGACCTTTTTGGTACCGTGTTGACGAATAACGTCTGGATCGTTGGGCAGGACGAATGCAAGCGTTTGAACGCCGTAGCGGGATTCGCCAGCGGTCGCAAGAAGATCGATGACCGAGAAGGGCGATGGATCGTTGTTGGCTGGTCGCGTTACTTTGAGTTCATCGTCAATAGGGAGAGCATTTTGCATTTCGTCGCAGAGCGCGGCTAAATGGGAAAGTCTCTGTGTTTCTTCGGGATTTTTGTAACCAATAAAGCACTCAAAAGCGGCTTTGTAGCCCATAAGACGATCTTCGTAGGTCTCGTAGGGGCCGAAGACGACTTCAATATCGGTATCATTGAGTCCAATCCAAGCTGCATCGCTTTCGCGGTAGTCATTGGAGAGAAGCGCATCGGCGCGCGTATTGAGGAAGTGGCGCAAACTGGCGGAAGACGTAATCGAAGCGGCTTCTTTGAGTAAACGTGCAGCCTGTTCGAGTTCGAGGCTGTAGGCTTTAGAGTAGGGGGTATAACCGAGGCCGTCTGCAGTACGTCGAATGACGGTATTAGCGCTTGTAAGCTGGTCTTCATCTTCAGGGTGGGCCTTAACCCAGGCTTCGAACTGTTCACGCGTCAAGTCGTAGGGATAAAAACCGGCACCGAGAGCTTTTTCATACGAACCATAGAAAGGCTTTTCGTCGTTAAGGCGATCCCAAGGTCCTCCCATGATTTCAAAGCTTTCGATGAGTTTTTTGTTTTGTGTATCTTCGATCTCCTGTTTAAACTGGAGATTGAGATTTGAAACTTGTCGCAGATAAACGGTGTTAAGAAAACGCGCGGCTTGGATGAGTCGTTTTAGGACGGCGCGGTCTTCTCGTTTGATCTTGGCGAGATCGGCGCTCATTACGACGCGAGCGAACTTGTCGGATGGATGGTGCATAACATGCCTCAGTCTTTTGATGCGGATAAGCCGCTTTTTAAACCAGTTTAGTGTCTTCCTTTTACACAAAAACCGCTCAAATTTACGTGTGCAAATAGAATTTTTCCAGCAAAATCGACTTTGATTTAAAATTTTTGTCTGATTTTTTGGCAAAAAAAAGCCGGCTCCCAAAGGGAGTCGGCTTTTAAGACCTAATTCAGTGTAACGAGATTAGTCGTTATCGATGTCACCGAGTTTGTCCTGAAGGAGGTCACCAAGGTGAGCCGTCGAGGAAGCATCGTTGTCGATGTACTGACGGAGGCGGCCATTTTCGCTGTTGCGCATGAACTGCTTAATGGAGAGAGCAATTTTGCGTTCAGCAGGATCAACGCTGATGACTTCTGCTTTGTGGGTTTCACCAACTTTCACGACCTGAGCTGCGTCTTCAATGTGTTCGCGGCTGAGTTCGCTGATGTGGATGAGACCTTCAACGCCATCGGCGATCTGAGCGAAGGCACCGAATTCGGTGATTTTGGTGATTTTGCAATCAACGACGGACCCGGGAGGATAGGATTCGGGGAGAACTTCCCAGGGATCAGGCGTAAGCTGTTTGATACCAAGGCTGAAACGTTCGTTTTCAACATCAATGTTGAGAACAACAGCTTCAACTTCGTCACCGCGTTTGTAGATTTCGGCGGGGTTGCGAACTTTCTGCGTCCAGCTGATGTCAGAAACGTGAACGAGACCATCGATGCCATCTTCAACACCAATGAAGAGACCGAAGTCTGTGATGTTGCGGATTTTGCCGACGATGCAGGTACCCACAGGATATTTCTCTTCGAGGAGTTCCCAGGGGTTGGGTTCGGTCTGTTTCATACCGAGGCTGATTTTCTTGGCTTCGGTGTCGAGGTTGAGAACGACAACATCAATGACATCGCCAACATTGACAACGCGGCTGGGGTGTTTAACGCGACGCGTCCAGCTCATTTCGCTGATGTGGATGAGGCCTTCAATACCTTCTTCGAGTTCAACAAATGCACCGTAGTCGATGAGGCTGACAACGCGGCCGAGGGCACGAATGCCGGCGGGATAACGCTCTGCAGCATGCTCCCAGGGATCCGGAGCGAGCTGTTTGTAGCCGAGGCTGACGCGTTCGTTTTCGGGCGTGAATTTGAGGACTTTAACTTTGATTTCGTCGCCAATCTGAACAACTTCGTTCGGATGATTGACACGGCCCCAGCTCATGTCCGTGATGTGAAGGAGACCATCGATTCCACCGAGATCAACGAATGCACCGTATTCCGTGATGTTCTTGACGATACCATCGAGGATGGCACCTTCGTGAAGTTTTTCGAGCGTCTGGCTCTTGAGAACAGCACGTTCTTTTTCGAGAAGAGCACGGCGGGAAAGAACGATGTTGCCGCGTTTCTTGTTGAACTTGATGATCTTGAAGCGATAGGTCTGGCCGATGAATTTGTCGAGATTGCGGGTCGGACGAAGTTCAACCTGGCTGCCGGGAAGGAAGGCGCGAACGCCGATATCAACAGCAAGACCGCCTTTAACACGGCTGATGATTTTACCTTCAACGGTCTCGTCAGCGTCAGCAATCTTGGAGATTTCTTCCCAGATCATGAGCTTGTCAGCTTCTTTCTTGCTCAGCACGCAGAGACCATTTTCGTTTTCTGTGGCTTCAACATAAACATCAACCGTGTCACCAATATTGACGTTGAACGAACCATCAGGTGCAACAAATTCGGACTTGGCAACAACACCTTCCGATTTGTACCCGATATCTACAATGACAAAGTCGTTCACAAAGTCAACAACACGACCGCTGACGATTTCGCCTTCACGAACTGGATTCTGCTGCTTCTCCTCGAACTCGGCGAGAAGCGCTTCAAAGCTTTCAATTTCCTGGGACATTGGATTTTCTCCAAAAATGGTAAAAAAAGTTTTTGTTACGGCTACTATGGCCACCTTCTTGACCAGACACACCCCGTGTTCTCTCTGTCAAAAAGGACGCGCCCTTTTATTCCTCTCCTATTTTTTGTCAAACGAAAAAATGAGGGTTATTCTCTTTTTTTCGTTTTTGCTCGCCTATTCGCCCTTCGCTTTACATGATGCCTTCGCCAAAACTACCGCCTTGCGTTTAAATGCCAGTTTGTCTCTTCGACGCGTTCGGGCGAATACGGCTCGCTGCGGCGCTTCTCCGCAAGTTGCCTTGCGTCAATACGCGCCGCATTATATATTGTTCGTCGCGTGCAGTGCCGCATTTAATGTTGTCTTGTCCCTCAACTTAACGAATGTTGAAGACGTTGGGTTGAGCGCCGCTGGCTAGAAGGGGTAGCGGCGTATCCTCTGCTCAGAGGATAGCCGCTCAGGGGAAGACCTTCCCCTCCTAATTTAGACCTTTGTTTCTCTTCTGATGGTCAATGCTCTCATGATTCAAAAAATTATAAAGGTTGCCCTGTTTCTCTATTTTGCCCTTCTGCTCGGCGTTATATGGTCTTACATTTCATATTCCGACACGAGCATTGATCTGCGCTTTCACGTCGCATCCACGGGTATCTTTAAGGCGAATGAGCCGAACTTTTTTTCTGTCTGGACGTACGAAAAAGATAGTAACTACGACTTTTCGGCATGGACTGTTAATACAACCCTGTTTGATCTCCAGGGGGCCGAGCTTTTTAGCTTTTCGACGGATCTCGATAAACACGGACATGCCATTTGGCAGACACCAGCCAACAATGAAACAAGGCCGGCTGCCAAGGTTCGATTTGATCTCTATCGCCCCGGAAATAAAGATATAATCACGAAACAACTTGAAATTGAGTTCAATACGCCTTCGCCTCAGACGATTGTCGCTAAGCAAACACCGCTTTCATGGACAGAACCCGAGTCTTTTATATTAGGCAAACCAAGTCAGATCTTGTTCGCTGTTCAGCCTGATTTGCTGGACGATGAGATAAAAATCGCTGAAATACAAGCTCCCGAACAGGGGGAAACTCAGGCCGATGCAAATCTTATCATTGCGCCTGAGATTTATCAAAATAATATAAATTCTAACGAATTAAACAAACAAAAAACAATTTATACAAAGGTTCATTACGGCGCACCCCGCATAGCCGCAGAGATTCCTGTGACATCTTTTGGACTCGCGCGCGCAGGTTTTCAAATTGATGCTGCGGCAGATATTGAATTCTCTTACGAAGGCACCCACGTTTTCGGAAGCTTTATTCCAAATGAACGCCCGATTACTGTTTATGCTTCATATCCGTCTTATAATCTTAATGCAGCAAAACCTGATGTCGTTTCGGTCTTAACGCGTACGGTCTCTGACAGTAACGATGTCACGTACAATTTTTACGACGAGGGTGCGTGGGTCGGACGGGTGCAGTCCTCAACCGATTCTGTGACGCAGACTTATTTGAAAACGCCTAAGATCGCGTTGAACGGACGAAACGCAAAAATCGTTTTCATTCAAGCATGTTTATCAAGTTGGAATTGTGGAGATTTGAATCATCAAATCGCCGTGATTGCTTCGCAAGGGGACATGTCTTTGCGCGAACAGGCGGCATTTGCACTTTCGACATACAGCAATTCGGTTTTCGAAAATAAAGCGGATAAGCGTCATGCGGAGCTTTTGTTGGCACGCCTCGAACAAGAGACAGACAAAAATTCAAAGCTGACGGATGTTGAGTTGGAACTCATGCGCGATTACGCGCTCTCCCGCATTTCTGCCGGCACCCACATCGCAGAACCTACCATTTTGGCTCGCTCCGAAATTGCCGACAAAGCCACGCTCGAAGGCGCCAAAGCTGATCATCGTCGCGTCGCTAATCCACTCTTTATCGGTATCCTGATCGCAGGTTGCCTCGCTTTTATGCTTGCTGTCGCTGCAAGCCGCGTCCGTCCTTCGTACAACTTTGGGGATGACGGTGCGTTGCAAGTCACCGAAACAGGTGCAGACAAATTCAAGCGCCGTCTGCTCTACCTAGTCCTGATCATCATTGCGGGCGGTACCGTTGCTGCTCTATTTTATATGATGCAACTTCTGTAGGTTTTGTAGTATTCTACACCTACATGCCGATGCTTTGATGCGCATCGGCTTCTTTTTGTGCGTCACACGGCGCGTATCGAAGTTTGGAGTATTCTAATGATTTACAATAACGTTCTCGAAGCAATGGGGCATACGCCCATGATTCGTCTTAATCGCCTAAAACGCCCTAATTCGGCTGAAATTCTCGTCAAATACGAGGGAACGAATATCGGAGGTTCTATCAAAACACGTACGGCGCTTGCGATGATCAATGCTGCTGAACGTGATGGCAGACTCAACCCAAATTCGATCATCGTGGAACCGACGAGTGGCAATCAGGGAATTGGTCTTGCTTTGATCGGTGCGGTACGCGGCTATCGTACGATTATTATTATGCCAGATTCCGTCAGCGAAGAGCGTCGTAAGCTCGTCAGACACTACGGCGCTGAAGTCATCTTGATCCACGACGCGGGTAATATTGGTGACGCCATTGCAGAATGTGCTGCAACTGCAAGACGCATGGCGCGTGAAGATCCGCGTGTTTTTGTTCCCGAACAGTTTTCTAATCCGAATAATCCGCTCGTGCACAAGCATTACACGGCGCTCGAAATTCTCGAACAAGTTGCTGGCCCAATTCACGGCTTTTGCTCTGGCGTTGGTACGGGCGGGACGATCTCCGGCGTTGGCGAGACGCTTCGTGCGATCAATCCTGACATCGAAATTTGGGCGGTCGAACCTGAAAATGCGGCGATTCTGGCTGGCGGCACTGTGCGCACGCACTTACAGATGGGCATTGGTGATGGCTTAATTCCTGACAATCTCAATACCAAGATTTACGATAAGGTTTACATCGTTACCGATAAAGAGGCGATTCACACGGCTCAAAAACTTGCACGCCTCGAAGGCCTCATGTGTGGCATTTCCAGCGGCACAAACGTCGCAGCCGCTCTGGCACTCGCTGAAAAACTCGGTCCGGGCAAAACGGTGGTCACGCTTTTGCCCGATACCGCTGAGCGTTACTTCTCAACGCCTCTCTTTGATGAAGAGTTCTAATTATAGAATTCTTTTAATATTTAATTCTTTTTAGGCGCCTCTTTAGGCGCCGCCTTTATTTATACATATTAAAATGAATGTGCGAGGTTTGGTATGATTGAATATTGGAAATGTGATAAAGGATTCAAGCGGCTTGATGAATGGGAACCCTATTGTTGGATCCGTATGCGTGAGCCTACAGCTGATGAAATCCAATCCATCCAAACCAGATTCGATCCACCTGATTACTTTTTTGGCGATGTTGAAGATCCTGGTGAACGTCCGCGTCTCGATTACGATGATGGCTGGTTGCTGACCGTTTTGCGTATTCCAAACCGCATCGATGATGAGGATGGTGACCCTGTATTTATGACGTTGCCACTTGCGATTATGATCAAGGACGATGTCGCAATTACTATTTGTCACTTCAAGCCCGAAATGACGGACGATTTTATTCGTTATACGACGAAAAAGCAGATCGAATCACGCAAAGGAAACGATCTGATGCTCGCGCTCTTTTTGTCTAGCTCTGTGTGGTACCTCAAATACCTCAAGCAGATGAATGCCATGATGAAATCAGCAGAAGAAGCGCTCGAAGAAAAAATGTCAAACGATGAACTTCGCAATATGATGAGAATTGAGAAATTCCTCGTTTATTTTATCACTTCAATGCGTGGCAACGAAGTTGTAATGGCGCGTCTGCGCAAGGTGATGCAGGCGGGGTCTTATGACGACGATTTATATGAAGATGTTGAAATAGAGCTTCAGCAGGCTTATGCAACTGCAAATATCTATAGCGAAGTTCTTGAACGTCAGCGCGAGTCTTACGCATCGATTATTAGTAATAATTTGAACAGTATCATGAAACGGCTCACCGTGTTGACACTTATTCTCATGTTTCCGACGTGCGTCAGCGGCTTTTTTGGTATGAATGTTACAAATGGCTTTGAATCGTCTGAACCTGCCTTTTATATTATAATTGTTGTGACGCTCATTTCGTGTGTAATTTCTTACCTGATCTTTAAAAAGAAAAGTATATTTTAATTTTGTCAATGCGGTCGCTATTGGTCTTCGCCCAATACGCGACACGCAGCCCGGCTATTGCATACGCCGGGCTCTTTTTTAGGTCAGGATACGTTGTTTAGTTTCACTGCTGTCCCACAACATATTCTCATTAACTGTAACGAAATGCGTTCGTTACAGAATTTTATACTTTTCTTATTCTCATTCTGTCCTGCGGACGGCCCAAAGGGGCGTCGTATCGCGGACGTCCCTTTGGAATCCTGCGCTCTTTTGTCGCGAGCTTTTTGCTCTCAGGATTCGCACCTGACCGTGGACCATGCTAAATGCTGGGCTGCACGTTCTACCCATCATAATGGTGAAGCTATTTATTAATGTATGAAAATCAAAAATATTACAAGTCTAAAAAATGATTATTGCAGAAGTGTACCATTTATTTTCCTGATCGCAGTGGTTTAGTTTGTAAAACATTGTCGCTTAGGGCTGACGATGGTTTTATAATTATCCATTGACGTATGATTAATAATGCAGCTAGTCGGCTAAAAAGTGTTTTAAAGCTTCCAGCCTAAGCGTGGCATCTTGTCGACCTAATTCATACATTTCTAAAATACGTTCGGTATTGCGTTCAAGTCGCTTAATTTCGACTTTATGACTTGGGCGGAAAACAAAAATATCACCCGACGCTTCAAGTTTTTCGATGAGCTCTAACGCAGCATTGTAGCGCTCATGGCGCGTTCTTTGAGATTCTAAAAAATCTGGGTATTTTTTATAAACAAAGTTAAAAGGTAGCATCGTAGCTGGTGCTTTTCTATAACCGGCGACCTGAGTTAATACGACGACAGTTTTTTTGTAACCCAGCCCACGTAAAAATTCGATGGGAATGCTGTCTGCTGTACCACCATCTAAAAGTTTGTGCCCGCATAATTCAACAGGTTTGGAAACGAGAGGCAAAGAGGCTGAGGCTCGCAGGGCATCCATTTCTTGGCCGCGAATTGATTTGGTCAAGTGATAGTAGGGCTTGCCCGTTTCTAGGTCAGTACAGGTCAGATAGCACGTCGTCGTTGAGGCTTCAAATGTGTCATGATCAAAAGGAACGAGTTTATTGGGAAGTTCATCATAACAAAACTCGGCGTTGATAAAATTGCCTGTTTTAAGCCAGGATTTCCAGCCCATGAACTTGCCTTGTGGACTGTATGTTAAATAAAAACGTATGCTTCTGCCGATTTGATGCGATAAAAAAGAAACGCCGTGAATTGCACCAGCTGATACGCCAACCAATCCATCAAAGTGAATCTCAGCCTGAGATAATACATCCAGTACGCCTGCGACGTATATACCTCTCATACCACCACCTTCTAATACAATTCCTGACGCATTTTCTCCAACAGCCATTGGGTAATTAGTATGCATGAGACTCCTAAATTATGATCATTATAAAATACTCGTAAAGTACAAATGGTTACTATTTCTATTGAATGAACACACAATAAAACGTGTGTGTTCATTCAATGAAACACATATACTCCTAACACTTATTCTAAAATATTACAATATATACGTTGGTTTTATTTGAAATGCGCAAGAAGGTAATTAGACTGGTTTGATACTTTTTGAAAAATGGGTGAATATCAGTTGAATGTTAAGAATTGAATCAGAGTAATGCTTAAAAATGTCCTTTTGAGATCAAAAGAATTAATGCACAACTGTAAGGAGGAATGCGTGTGTTGTGTAAAGGTGTCGAGGATGCCTAAAAGAAATGCGAAGCCGTATGAGCGCGTGAATACGCGCTCATAGGCGAAGCGCCCGTCCGTATCGCCGACAGGCGATAGGACGGGCCAACAGAATAAAAATAATTATGATTTGTAAACCTTATAAAATGAGAGTAGAAACACTACTGAAGAAGATGTGCATTTTGTATTCAGGTCGAATGCCTCATCATAGAAAACAGAAGATTGATCTTTACCTAACTTTCATAAAAACACGAGTATTACGCATTATGAAGCATAAACTGATTTATCCCATTATTATTGCTCAACTTATGGCTGGTGGTTTGATCGCGTGTAATCATTCATCTCAGCAGGTTGTTCAGAGTGCAGTAGATCAAGGTGCGACCCAAGAACAATCCAAAACGAGTGATTTAGAGCGATTGGCCAAGAAAAAATCTTACGATCAGACAATTCGCAATGCGCTGTTAATGCTGATTCTGTAGAAGAAATGCGTCTTCTTATAAAATCTGGCGCAGATATAAATACAGTGACTTATGAAATAACGCCTATTATTAAATATCTACAAGAGAGTCGTGGAGATTTGGTGCAATATGCCATTTCAAATGGCGCAAATATCAATTGGATCATCTCGTCTGATCTTGAGCATTCTGTTTTGGAGCAAGCAGTTCGCTATCAACCTGATATGATAGAAACACTGTTAAACGCTGGTTTAAAACCAGATCCATCTCATCAATTTATATGTGCGCTTTTAGTTGATGATAGAATGATGTCGGATCTTGAAAGTGAAAGTAAACAATATGTCGCAGGTGTTGGGCCTTCATATCTCGATGACTATTTGGAAATGCGGAGCGACGCGGAAAAGCAAATACCAGATCTGATTGAATGCATGAGAAAGCTGGGCTTTCAGCTTACGGACTCAGATAAAACGGATCGTTGTCTATTTAACCTATTAAAATACCAGACGCCTGAACAGATTACAGCACTCGGTGTCAGCAGAGAACGCCTCGGACAGGCTGTTATAAATACGCTTGCGCCTTTTTTCGATGTCTTTGCAAGTCGATCGGATGGATTAAATAAACTCATTAAACAACTCAATAATATGGGGTTTGAAAATGAGGTTATGCAAGCCAGCGAGCGTATGCATTTGAAACAAAAAACACTGTTTGGACACATCGAAAAATTTATACAAGGTTAATATTCTCAGGAAGTTGTTACGGCATCTGAACTTATAAGGAAATTAGTCAAAGATGGTGCGAGGGTTAATGAACGCAATGATAAAGGCAATACGCCATTATTCTATGCTTACTCACCGAAAACGATCAAATTACTCAAAACTCTAGGAGCTGACATTAATAGCGTCAACAACGAGGGCAAAACCGCGCTATTTTACGATTTAGATGGGCTCAGCTGTACGCAGACATTGCTTGAGCTTGGGGCGAATCCGAATATTAAAGATAATGAAGGAAAAACAGCATTATTTTATCATTTGAATTTTGAGCAGATGAAGTTTTCCATAGCGTTTAGTGGGTATGGTGAATATTCAAATTGGTATGTATATACAGTTGGACTTGAGACAGATCTAAGGGCTGTAGATGCGTTGATCGAACATGGTGCCAATATTAATGAGAGAGATAATCGTGGACGAACAGCCCTCTTTGATTTAATAAATCCTGATGCTGTGGATGAGCTTGTCAGCCGGGGGGCTGAAATCAATGCGCAGGATGACGAGGGGTTGACGCCTCTCATGACGGCTAAAAATGTTCACGTTGTGCGTGCGTTTTTGAGAAATGGTGCAGATATTACGATCAAAGATAAAAAAGGTCGGACAGCACTTGATGTGTTCAAAGATAACGAAGAAATTTTCACAGTCTTAAAATATCCACTTCATAACAGCATTCCTTGTAAAGAGAGTGTGTTAAAACAACGGCTTTCTGAAGGCGCGACGTTGAATGATAAAGATGAAATGGGCAATACACCCCTTCATCAGTGGATGAATCATCCGTATGATAATTATGCATATGATATAGATAGTTACTCTATGAATGATTTTCGACATAATGATGACATTCTAGAAGTTAGTCAGACTGTCATGACGGAGCTTATCGCTGCAGGCGCCGATGTCAATGCCAAGAATAATGCTGGAGAAACACCGCTTATGTTGGCTGTAAACCATCCCGATATGTTTAGTCTACTTTTGAAAGTCGGTGCCGATCCGCATGCACTGAATCATAAAGGCCAAAATATCAGCTTTTATATGCAGAATAGCGAGGCGTTCAAACAAGTTCTCGATACAGGTGTTCCAATGAATCTGATTGACTCCGATGGAAGATCTGTATTGATGCAGTATTTAATCGTAACAGAATATACTGGCGACTGGGAAATTGAAAAATTGATTGAACTTGGAAACGATATTCATGCACAGGATAATGACGGCAAAACGCCGCTAATTTACGCCTTAATTCATGAGCGTACTTTTAAAAGTCATCTTTTATCAGAAACAACCGTTAATATAGCAGATAATGAAGGTAAAACGCCAATAATGTACGCCTGTAATGAATGGGAACAGCTCAATTTAATTAAAAAAGGTGCGAATCTTAATATTATAGATAAACAAGGCCAAACCGTTCTCGACTATGCTCAAAACGATCCCGAGAGGCTCAAACAATTATTATATCCGTATCATTATATCGATATTAGTTATAAGACTAACGTGTTTGAGACTTTAAAGGATCAAGGCTTTGATATCAATGAGAGAGGGCCTAATGGCGATACGCCACTTCTCAATGCTGTAAGAAATCATAAGTTAGAAGTTGCAAAATGGTTGTTAAAATCTGGTGCAGATGTGACGATCAAAGATATTGATGGTAAAACAGCGGAAGAAATCATTGGTGACGAAAAGATGAAGGCCCTATTTCAATGCACGACTGCACATGATCAAAATTAACAGCATTAATGATTCGTAAAGCGAGGCGGCTTCTGCTATGATTGACAAAGCGCAGTCTGAATGCGCAGTGTTGTAAGGAACAAGTTTGCAAATATAACTATTAGTTATATTAGTTACCATTGGTATGGGAGGATGTTTTATGAAAAAGATTTTAGCCTTGATCTGTGTGTGTTCCGCTTTTGCAGCTTTTGGCTGTGATGATGATGATAACAAAAAAACAGGCGATTTTGGAAACGTTTGCAAGCCTGGTTGCAGCGGCAATTCATTAACGACTTGTGAAGGTGGCGTGCTTAAGGTTGAAGATTGCGGAAGCGCTGGTTGCAACAGTAAGACGAATACCTGCAATGATTCTAGTGTAACGGTCGTACCTGAATGTAGTGCGGGGGATAAAAAGTGTGACGGTAACGGGCTTTACGCTTGTGATGCTTCCTCGCATTGGACGCTGAGCCAGTCCTGTGCTAATGGCTGTAATGCATCAACGAAAACCTGCAACGCATCGAGCAGTGTAGAGCCTTCGAAAGAATGCACAGCAGGCGCTAAAAAGTGTGACGGCAATGGTCTTTATGCATGTGATGCTACCTCGCATTGGGCGCTGAGTGAGACCTGTCCAAATGGCTGCGATGCATCGACCAATACTTGTAAAGCTTCGAGCGGCGGTACGACGACACCAACCTGCGCTAACGGGGCTGGTACGCAGGCGGCAGGTTCGACGAGCAATGGGTGGACTTACACGGGGTGCGCTTGTGATTCAAGTTATCCCAAAAAATGTGGTTCCGTTAATGGTAAAGAAGTCGTCTATGCTTGCTATAACAACAATGAAGAATACAAAGCGTGTGATAGTTGTTCGATTGGTGGGGATGGCAAATATACTTGCGGTGGATCTTCTTCGGGCGGTGGTTCGACAACCTCTCCGAGCGTAGGCCAAAAATGTAATTATGATACTGCTTCTGATGTTTGCAGTGGCACGCAATTATTCTATTGCGATCCTAGTACAAACACTTATCAGATGGATAATTGTGCCGATAAGGAAATGCTCTGCGTCGTCGTTAAAGATGGTTACGATGAAGGTGTTAACCTTGCTTCTTGTGTTGATGAAGAGAACGATGCTTGTACTTCTGAAGAAGAAGAGTTCGGTGATTACATCGCTTGGTGTGATGAGTATGAAGATGGTGTTTACACAGATTATTATGTCTGCACAAAGACGACGAATGGTAAATACTATTATATCTATGCTGACTACGATGAGTGTTTGGATGGTTGCGATGAATATGGTGAAGAGTGTGAATAATGCTCGCTTAGCTCTGTCGTAGACTCACTCAAAAGGCTGAAATCGATGATTTCAGCCTTTTTTTTTGATAGTGCAAACCACTGCTGTGATCACGGGGAAACTTGTATATCGAAGCACTGCTGTCAAGCGCCGCGTATTGCGCGTTTACGCGCAAAGCGGCGCTGCGAAGCCGTATTGGACAAAGTCCAATAGGCGAAGCCGTATAATCATAACTCGCAATTTAATGGAATAATCCGCAGATCTTTATCAATATTGATGCACTAAATTCATGTAGTTGTTTGTAGGTGTTTGTGATATGGTAGCGTTAGAAAAGGGAGTGCAGTCTGACGCGCATCCCAAACATCGGAGGCAAAAATGGCGTTCATCGAGCGCGAATCAGAAGCATTATCGACACGAAAAGCAAGCATACGAGAAGTTTTAAAACTAGCATGGCCTATTATTATCTCCATGTCGTCGATGTCTGTGCTTGGTCTCGTAGACGTATATTTTATGAAGAGCATCAGTACGACGGCGCAGTCCGCTGTCGGCGTTGGTGCTCCAACTGTCTTCAGTATTCTATCGCTATTTTTGGGCCTTATTTCTGGGTTAACAACATTTGTCTCTCAATATTTCGGAGCCAAGCGGTTTTCTGATTGCGGTCTGATGTTGTGGCAAGTTCTAATTCTTGCATTCGTACTTGGCGTTTTATCTGCTTTAATTTTGCCATCGCTCGTTTGGGAACTTCTCATCGTCATGGGGACGAATGAAGCGATTCTGCAACCCACATTTGATTATTTGCAAATGCGCCTTTGGGCTGCGCCGTGGGTATTTTCAGGCTATGCTCTTCTATCCTTCCTGCGTGGCATAGGCGATATGAAAACGCCTGCGATTGTATCATTTATTACAGTTGCAGCGAACATTCCGCTAACCTATATTTTTGCTTTTGGTTGGGGCCCTATTCCACAATACGGCGTAACAGGGGCTGCAATCGGCACGATACTGTCACAGTTTATTGAAATGCTGTGTTATGCTTTCGTTGTTTTTGGCAAAACGAACGCTTTGCGTTTTCATACGCGCAAATTCATTCCGCCATCACTTAAGTCCTACAAACTGATTGGTAAGGTTGCGCTTCCCGTTGGCATCAGTTGGGCCATTGAGCATTACGGCTGGATTATCTTTGGATTATATATCGCCTCTCTTCCTGCTGAACAATCTGCAGCCAACGCAACCGTACAAGTGTTTATGAATCTTGTCTTCATGCCTGGACTTGCAATCTCTATTGCGGCAACGACATTGGTTGGGCAATATAAGGGGGCGAATAACCTAAAGTCAGCAGAGAAATCAGCCAATTACTGTATCCTATTAAGTATTGGATGTCTTGTAGCCCTTGGGGCGCTGATTGTAGCCTTCAGAGGATTGATTGCAGAAGGCTTTTCAGAAGACCCTGCCGTTATTGAAATTATAAAAAATCTGTTTTTATTTGGTCTAGTCTACCAAATCTTTGATGCCACGGGCATAACGACGAGCGGAGCCCTACGTGGCGCTGGCGATACCACATTCCCTATGATCATCGGCTTTGTTTGTGTATGGGCACTCCTCGTGCCGCTGACATTTGTATTTGGAAAATACCTTGACTGGGGCGTCTATGGTGCATGGATAGCATGTTGCGTTAGTATCATCGCATCCGGAAGTATTTATTATATAAGATTCAAACGTGGCAAATGGAAAGTTTTAAAAATAGACTAGTTCCGGATGTACAAGTTTGTGTGACAATTATAAACGCCATCGTTTAGGTGTACACTTTGATCAAAGCTGGTTTTTATTACAAATCACTACTGTTCCACAACATATTCTCATTAACTGTAACGAAATGCGCTCGTTACAGAATTTTATACTTTTCTTATTCTCATTCTGTCCTGCGGACGCCCCTTTGGAATCCCCGCGCTCTTTTGTCGCGCGGGCAACACCGGAGGCATTGTAGTGATCTGCGTAGTGCAGTGCTTTGATGTTATGGGCCAAGCCTAATTCGTGTGCGCGTGCAGAACTCACTTCGTTCAA
>JAZRWH010000125.1:0-31339 GCA_045599585.1 Myxococcota bacterium | reverse complement strand
CAATCAGACTAAGCAAAACCTAGAAAACGTATGCAATGAAAACGAATCCTACATTCGTCAACTTAACGATACTAAACTTGAATTGCAGAACGTTGAGAAGGAAAGAGACAACTTTAGTCTGAAGCTTAATGACACTTGTGATGAACTCAATCAGACTAAGCAAAACCTAGAAAACGTATGCAATGAAAACGAATCCTACATTCGTCAACTTAACGATACTAAACTTGAATTGCAGAACGTTGAGAAGGAAAGAGACAACTTTAGTCTGAAGCTTAATGATACTTGCGAGGAACTTAATCAGACTAAACAAAACCTAGATGCGCGCGAAAATGAACTACTTGAAGCGTTAGAAAACATTGATAACCTTAATGATACTTTAATCCAAAAACAAACGCTGATCGAAAATACCGCGAATGAGTTGAAGGCTGTCACAGCTGAAAGAGATAATTGTATTCAAAAACTTAATGACACTTGTGATGAACTTAATCAGACTAAGCAAAACCTAGATGCGCGCAAATATGAACTTCTTCGGGCGTTAGATAACATTGATAACCTTAACACCACTATCAAAGAAAAACAAACACTCCAAGATAATACCATTAATACATTGAATTCTGTTTTAGCCGAAAGAGATAAATATATTCATCAACTCAACGATACACTAGAAGCGCTTGATTCTACGAAACGTGAACTCGAATCCGTTACTTCTGAACGAGATGATTGCAACTACATACTCAACGATACAAAACAAACTCTTGATATCATTTCAGCTGAAAAAGAAAGCTATTTGATTCAACTAAATGAGACAAAAGATGATCTCAATCATACTAAATGCGCTTTAGAGAATGTCACGGCTGAGAAAGAAAACTTCGTACAGCAACTACACGATACACGGGAAGCGCTTGATGCTACGAAACGTGAACTCGAATCCGTTACTACTGAACGAGATAATTGCAACTGCATACTCAACGATACAAAACAAAATCTTGATATCATTTCGGTTGAAAAAGAAAGCTATTTGATTCAACTCAATGAGACAAAAGAGACGCTACGAGAGACGAAACAAGAACTATTAACAACATCCAATGAAAGAAACAATTATTTAAATCAATTCCATTCTACCCAAACCCAGCTTGACGAAACGCTCAAAACACTTGCAATCCGTGAAGATGAGCTTGAATTTCAAACGCATACAGCCGAAACACTTCAAAAAGACCTTGATGCAACCCAATCCACACTTGACATGCGTGAATCCGAGCTTTTTGACATCCAAGAAGCTCTCAATCTTGCACATACTAAAATTGCTCTAACGCAATCTACACTTGATGCCAAAGAAGATGAGCTCAAACAACTTTCTTCCGAGCTTACTCAAAAAGTTAAATCACTCGAAGACACAACGCTCATACTTAATAACACTCAATTTAAGCTTACTCAAACGCTACAACTTCTCGATCAGCGCGATGCAGCTATTCGTACAAGCATTGCAGAAATTTCAGAGCTCAAAACAACTCTCAAACAAAAAGAAGAACAGATTTCTAGTTTCAACGCACAGGATTATCCAACTCGTCTTTCCAAACTACAAGACCAGTGTCTATCCGTTTCTCGTCACGCCCAATCCCTTGAAAAACGCATAGAATCCCTATCTAACGAACGCGCTGCTATCAAATCCGCTCTTCTTTCTGAAATCAACGCACTTAGAAACTCAATATAATTAACGCATATATTTAGAATATGTGCAGCCTATCGCATTACGATACAGCTGCACTATTAATCTTTCTCTAACATGATACGCAGATAGCAGACTTTCCTAGTCGTTTGATCGATAGGTTTGCCTCGAATTTTCTTTACATGAATCATACTCAGTCTTGAAAATATGACGATTAAAGACTAAAATAGTGCTGGTTATGGCATTCCATACCGAATGCCTTTCAACCTCGCGTCTACGACGCTCAATATTCACGTTCGGCGTTTTGATGGCAACGCCTGTTTTACCAGCCCTGATAATGGGCTATTTCATTTAGAGGCTTTACATGAAAAAATCTCTTCTCGCTCTCGCATCCGTTGCTGCTGCTGGTCTTTGTATGTCAGCTTGCTCTATTGGTGAACTCAAACCCGAGCCTGTTTCTCTCGCAACAACAGACTCTTCCCACTTCACCATCGACAACTCCGCAATTTCTGACTCAGGTGCAATCTGTGGCGAAAAATTCAAAGAGTTTCAGGCTACACTTCGCAATGGCTTTAACAAAGCTGCCAATGCTGGCGAAAATGCTTCCGTCGTCCGCGCTGACCTCGTTGAATCCAGACTTACGATCCAATCCATCGATATGAGCTGCATCGGTAAAGATAAACTTGATGGCTACATCATCAATGCAGATGTCAAATTCTCTTGGACAATTGACAAAGGCCCCGAAACCATCTGGCCTGTTCATGTCATCGGCGCTGGTTCTTCTGTTGAAAAAGCTCTCGGCAACCTCGTAACTGATATGTATAACGTCGCATTTAGTACATATATTACAAATCATGCTGCTAAATAAGACTTAAGGCGTCTTTCGCGTTTAGCCCGATCTTTTAAGATCGGGCTTTTTTTTATCAACGTTCAGCTAACGCAAGATCTAAAAAGTTTAATCAATAGTCTTCATGTATACTTGTGACTATTAATTATAAACTCACTATTTATACAATTTTTTCTACTTGCCGTTAGTCAATCCCTCTGCCAAACCTAGTCCTCTCAAGGCTTGAATAGCACTTTCTTCACCTAATGCAGCTGCCTCTTTTAGCAGTTTTATCCCCTTTTCTTTATCTTGAGAAACACCTTTACCGCTTATGTACATTTTTCCTAAAAAGGCTTTTCCAATTGGAAATTCTTCATCATCCTTCGCCATTTCAAGCCAAAATGCAGCCTTTTCATAATCAGGTTCTCCCGCAACTTCGCCTTTACCATACATCATTCCAAGCAAAAGCTGGGATTTTACATTTCCATTGTTTGCCGATTTTTCAAACCATTCAAACGCTGCTTTCAAATCTTTATCAACTACATAACCATAATAATAACGTTGAGCCACCTCAAATTGAGCTTTGTCATGCCCTTGTTTGGCAGCACTCATGAGCCAAGCAAACCCAATTGCGTCATTCTGCTCTACAACTGTGCCAGATGTATAAAACAAAGCTAAGCTGTATTGTGCTTGAGCAAGACCTAAAGCAGCTGTGATCTTAAATATTTCGGCAGCCTTAATATCGTTTTTGGCTATAACATCCCCTTGATAATAAGCAACACCTAAATTGTATAGATCCTCTCTATCAACATCCATGCCCAATTCATACATCTGTCGCGTTGCTTCTATGTTTAATTGCTCCGATCGCTGTAGATCCTTAGCGACACCACTGCCCGTTTCATACATCCACGCCAATCGCTGAAGAGCCTTGATATCCCCTCGAGGAGCATCTTTATGATATTTTTCTGCTGCTGCACTCAGCCACGCCTGAATCTTGGCAGAATCTATCCCATCAACCCCAGCCTCACCGTTCAAAGAAGATGCAGCCACCTCAAATTGAGCATCAATTTGACCAGCCAGCGCGGCTTTTAACGTCCATTCGTAAGCTATCTCATCATTCTGAACAACGCCAGCCCCTTGCATATACATTCCCGAAAGGACGTACATGGCTTCAGCATCGCCGCTCTCCGCTTTTGCTCTTAGTGCTTCAATATCAACAGTGTCTAATTTAACACGATCTACAGCACCTTTTTCTGATACTTGCATCTCTGGAACGAGCGTATTATCAGCTTTGGACGCTTTTCCCGAGTCAGAATCCGTTTTGTGTGAACAACCACAAAAATTAAAAACCAATATTATGTATAAAATTATATTCCAATATCGCACTTTCTAACCCACATTCAATGGCAGTCGTTCCGTAGCAGACTCAACAGAGCGCACCTATTTTGTCGCCCAGTCAGCCTCAACAGGCCTCACTTAACACATTTTGCTCATTTCAGCGAGCCTCACATGTAAACCCTAAAACCACAATCGTTGTCTTAAAGTGCATTCACGTGTTATACTCAGAATGGATGTGCCCTCAAAGCACATGCGAAACTTGATGACAAGCTGCAAATAGAGCAATTCCACATATCTGTACTATGACGCTCAATTCTAAAATTTCAAACATGCAAGATAATCAAACGAACTCTGCACATACTAAAGAAAAGATCGATTCTATTCTCATCAAAAACACCTGGGGATTTCGCATCTTGATCGCAAGTGCAATTCTTACCTTCATAGCATCTGTTTTAGCATTTATTTCTTCATATTGCATAGTAGGTATAGCGAGCACGATCTGTTTCATCGGTTGCGCGATCATGGCGCATTTTTGCTTCAAAACAAGACAAGCCACGCTTAAGTATTCCGTTGTCTCACAAATTATATCGCAGTATTTTAAATCTACTGTATACAAAGCAGCATGCACTCTTTCACATGATAAACTCGATCATGCAAATATAGTCGATAACTGGGATTCAGCTCATGTTAGTGACTATTTCGTAGGTTCTTGGAAAGACTATAATATAGAGTTCGGCGACCTTACCCTCAAAGGCAAGAATAAAATAGGAAAACCCGTAAACCTCTTTTCAGGTCAACTTTATATTATAGAGCTTAAAACAGAAATCAAGATTCCAATTACCATTCGCGAACGCACAGAACTCCTCACACGCGAAGATTATGAAGCACGCAAAAGCGCTGGACGCTTCTTCGTTACTCCCAATGAAACTTTTGATAGACAATTCGAAGTCAAATTTGGAAATACAAACCGAGCAAGCGGTTTTGAAGAAACAAATAATGGTCTTTCTCCAGAAGAACAACGCGCCTATGTCCATAGTATCCTTGACGGAATGACTGCCGATATCATTGCAGCTGATGCGTATGCTTCTTCTAATACATTTATGCAATTTGCTAATAAATACCTTTATATCGCTATAGCAAATTCACGTGATACTTTTGAATTCCACTCCGGAGATGAAAAACATATCGATCTTCTGCGCGAACGACTTGATGAAGAAGCACGCGCTATGACTTCATACCTCGATTTTGTTACACAAAATCTCCCCACTTAGTCATTATTTGTTTATTGGGCACCCTTCTCATGCCACTAAATCGTAGATTTAGTGGCATTCAATACGTGTGCCCTGAGCGCCTAGCTTCGCATACGGCGCTCATTCTCTTATAGATTACCTATACAAGATTTCTCCGTCATATACTTGGAACTTTCATGACAGATGTTATTGCGAACTAAAACTATAATATATGAGTCCAGTTATGCAATTACAATTAATGTATATCCATATCGAGGGGGTAGCGGCGTATTTCCTGACAAAAGGCGACGTTATTCAAAATAAATATAATTTAAATCCAATCTTCTACTAGATAAGAGAACAATTCTACTAATTCATACGCCTTTTGAAGGTAATAGCCGCTCAGGGGGAGACTTCCCCCTCCATAATACAATATTTATTAATATAATCTATTTAAACATTTCTACTTTTCAAGCAGCTTAAAACGAACACGCCAAACTCCACTCTGCCAATCACTCGAAATGATCTTAAACGGTGCTATCTCGCTCGTATTACAAACATGCGTTCCAATACATGCACAAATATCGTAATCACCAATACGCACTAACCGAAGTGTTGCACTCGCATCCTCAGGCAACTTGCTCAAATCTACATCACTAGGAACATGCGTACGATCAACAAATTCAACCGTGACATCAAGATTTCTGTCAATCACTGCGTTTACTCTACGTTCAATTTCGGCAATCTGTTCTGCAGTCGGAGCTTCCGATAAATGATAATCACACTTGCTCTTTTTTCGCTCAATATGTGCATTTTTTGATCGTTCACAACCAAACATATTCACCATTGTACGATTTAATATATGTTCAGCCGAATGCATTGGCGGATACTCATCTTTATTGTGTGAATTAAGTACAGGATTCTCGTTCATATAATTACCTATAACACTATTGTGGTTATTTCTTCACTTGCAGTTTTTGAAGCTTCACAAAGCACTCAATGATAGATTAGAAACATTAATATTCAATGATTTCAAACAAATTGGATCGTTACCTTTAACAACGCTCTCCAGAACAAACTACACAAGCCAGTCAAAAAAAGCTCCGCAAACGCGGAGCTTAATTTAAACGAAGTACTAAAGATTAGTGAAATAATCTGAAATACTATATGTTTCAACTGTTCGTTGCGGGGCTATCGCATCAATAACGTTGCCATAAAAGTAATCGTAATTCTCTTGGGATGCTCCACAGAAATTATGGATCATCATATTGGTTGTATTTTCTTTTTTGGCACGAATCTTCTCACGTTCACTCGCAATAGCTGCATTTGCCTGAGCTTCGATTTTTTCGGCCATGAGCTCAGTCACATTTGTCTTGCAACACTCATAGGACGATTCTGACGAGTCTTCACATCGACTTAAAGCCTCATTGATCGAAACATCAGGACACACCGTTGGTATTTGAAGATGATTCACCGGGATAGACAGCGAATCCGTCGTCGATACGATATTTTTCCAATCTGTCACAGCTGTTTCAAAATAGGGCGTAACAACGTTGAATTCTGTTGGGAAAACACGATATCGCCCAAGTTCAGCCCAATGATGTTCCGTAACCAATACAGGTTTTTTGTCGTAAAAATATAACGTCCCTGGCACAGGATTTACCCAATGCTCAGCCCACAGATATGGAGTGCAAATATCATCCATTGCATGACTGATGGTTTGGACTTTTATATAATTAGGCATATCTTCTTTTTTAATATCTATGATGGAAAACTGGTACGCATTCTTGTTTCCAGGAAATTCAAGCGTCATATCATAATTTAGCTTTTCATCCGTTGTAACGCACACACCGATGAGATGCCCTCGGCTGTTGTAATCTCGATTTTCGATCGATTTGCCAGGCTCATAATTTGTCAGAAGTTCGACATCAAGGACCTGATATTTAAGAATATGCTGCGTTGACCAAGAATCTGTGACTGTTTCAGAACCAAGTCTATTTTTCCATTTTCCGACAGGAATATAGCAATGGCCTTCCTGCGCATTAAATGAATACGAATAACTGTGTCCCGTCGTCTCTTCTTGTCCTAAGCTCTTACCAGACAAAGCTGCTTCAATTGCACTGACTGTAAACGGATCTGCTGGATCATATGCTTGAAGCGCACTAATAAGTGCTTTATCTTTTTGCACTACTTCATTGGTTGTTAATGCTTCTTTTTCTAATTCAGCCTGTGCCGCTGCAAGATACAATTCATCAAAGGAAGCATCGCGAATAACTGGATAGGATCTTTCAAGGTTATATCGAGCCTTTCCCGTCACTGTCTGCGCCATTACCCAGGCTTCAAAATTCTGAGCCGCTTCGTCGCTACTGGCATTGGTACCAGCATTCTTGCTACCGTTTGTTACAACTTTTTGATCCGATGATGAACGAACATCAGAAGAAATCGCAGTTTTAGAATCGCTTCCACTTTCTTCTCCCGAAGCAGCTACATTATCTGTATCACCAACTGAATCTTGGTTATTAGACTCAGAGCCTTCACCATTCTCTTCGCCTGCTTCCGCAGAATCCTGTGCACTACGTCCATTCGCAACGTAGCCCTTCGAAAACGAAATACTGCCGCAACTGCTCAACAACATCAAAAGCGATGCTGCACCTACAGTTCCCAATCCAAATGCATATTTTCCTATCAAGCGACGCTTTAGAATCATAACTGCCTCCAAATCTTTTATCTCATTCTTGTGATCACAGCACTTGCTGAAAACACAATATTCCCTCAATTCTATACCAGAGATGGTATACTCTAACAAGAAACAGTCTCGCCCCACCCCTTAGACGTCACCGATACAGTGAGAAAGCCCTTTCCTGCACGGCGATCGCCAAAGAATGTTAAACGTTGAAATATTCATGCCAATTAGTAAGCATACATATCATAACAAGGACTTCGACGCTCAGTCTATTCCCCACTCCAATTCGCTTGCTATTACCCCCACTCTAAAACATAGTCTCATTGGACACTCAATAATTAACAACGCTATGAGACAACTTAAGTGCAAAAGTCATTTATATTTATGCTTCATGCTGTGCTGATTAGTCTAAACTAACCTCACAGGCCTACGAGCTGTTTACTGACGACGACAGAGGTGTTGAACGCATTTATCAAATTATCGACTTCACAATTTGGGGCGATTTAACAGTAATCTTAAATCTTTTTCATGCTTAGAAACAACTATATATCGATAAAACAAAGCTACTGTAGAGTTATCAGAGTATTCTAAGAATAATTTCGTGGGACAGCAGTGTGTGTCAATAAAAAAATCCCCGCATTTATGCGGGGATTTTAATCATACTAAATTAAACAAGCTTATGAATCACAAGACCACTACGCAGTTTCGGTTCAAACCATGTTGCTTTTGGAGGCATGATTTTACCAGAATCAGCTATATCCATGATCTGTTTCATCGTTACAGGATACAACGCCAAAGCCATCTTCATCTCGCCACTGTCGACGCGCTTTTTCAATTCACCCAAGCCTCGCAAACCACCGACAAAATCAATGCGTTTATCTTTGCGAAGATCTTTAATACCGAGAATTTCATCAAGAATTAAACGTGAAGAAATACTGACGTCAAGAACGCCGATAGGATCACTATCATCATACGTGCCGACTTTTGCTTTGAGGCTGTACCATTTGCCTTCAAGATATAGCGAAAATTCATGGAGCTCTGCTGCACGATAAAGATCAGTTCCTTTGCACTCTACCGTGAAGTTTTTCTCCAAAGCCGCAAGGAATTCATCTGCACTCAAGCCGTTCAAATCTTTAACGACTCGATTATAATCGAGAATTGTTAACTCGCTTGCCTGGAAGCAAACCGCCATGAAATAGTTATACTCTTCATCACCACGATGATTCGGATTTGCTTTCGCTTTTTCTGCACCGACAAGAGCAGCTGCAGCGCTACGATGATGACCATCAGCAATATAGAGCGAAGGCATCTTAGCAAACTCATCCGTAATCAAAGCGATGTCAGCAGCGTCACGTACTAACCAGAATTTATGACCAAATCCATCAATAGGCGCAACGAAATTATACTCGGGTTCTGTCGTAGCATAACGCTGAATCAAAGCATTCAGAGCACTGTTGTCGGGATAAGCAAAGAAAACAGGCTCAATATTCGCGTTGTTCACACGAACATGTTTCATACGATCTTCTTCTTTGTCTGCACGCGTAAGCTCGTGTTTTTTGATCACACCATTAAGGTAATCTGCGACGTATGCACCGACGACTAAACCATACTGCGTTTTGCCGTTCATCGTCTGAGCATAGATGTAGTACATTTCTTGTTCGTCCTGAACAAGCCAACCTTTGTCCTGGAACATTTGAAAATGTTCAGCAGCACTTTCGTAGACACGCGGATCGTATTCGCTCGTACCTACTTCGAAATTAATTTCGGGTTTAATAATATGATAAAGCGACATCTCGTTATCGCCAGCTTCCGCACGTGCTTCATCAGAGTCCAAAACGTCATAAGGACGGCTTTCAACTTTTTCAACAAGATGTTTCGGAGGACGAATACCCTTAAAAGGCTTAATAACGGCCATAATTTTCTCTCTTTTATTATATTAAATAGTTTTAACTGTTAACGTTTTTGTATATAATTTCGAATACACAAACGAAACAATTCTGTTTCTAAATTGTGTACTAATTATATAAAACTCACGATTATAAAACGAGTACTGGCAATCGTACGAAGCAAATGTACTTTAATTTACAAAAACATCGTTTACGAAGCGGTTCTATCTTGTCAACCCATTGAGGGGGTAGCGGCGTATTTGCTTGCAAATAGCCGCTCAGGGGGACACTTCCCCCCAAAAATAAAAAACTCCAAAATGGTTTATATTATACAATCTAAACCATTTGGAGACCTTAGCATCAACTATTTATTGACCTGATACTGCGTGCAACCATCGGCAAAGTAAGCCACGATCTGTTTGGCAGCAGCGATACCGGCATTGATATTCGCTTCGGCCGTCTGAGCACCCATTTTTTTAGGTGTAGCGAAGTAGCGACCCTCGAACGCTTTGAAAGCGTCGCCGTTATCAGGAGCAATATCCGTAAGATAAACGAGATCGGTACGCTCAGACATGAGAGCAATGAGCTCCTCTTCATGAATAACTTCTTTGCGTGCCGTATTCACGAGGATGCCGCCTTTTTTCATGCTGCCAACGAGGTCTTTGCCGATCGATTTTTTCGTTTCGGCCGTTGCAGGAATGTGCAAGCTGACGATATCGCACGTTTTAAAGAGTTCAGCCTGGCTTGCAACGGCGTGCACGCCTGCAGCTTCGATCGCATCCGTGCGGCAGAAAGCATCATACGCATAAACGTCCATGCCAAAACCTTTCGCAATGCGAGCTACATTGCGTCCGACGTTGCCAAATGCCAAAATACCGAGTTTTTTACCCAAAAGTTCTGTGCCAGCTGCTCCTGTATAGAACTTACGGATTCCCATGACGAGCATACCAAAAACGAGCTCAGCTACGGCATTGGAGTTTTGGCCAGGCGTGTTCATCACGACAACATTGTGGGCCGTCGCGGCATCAAGATCAACATTGTCATAACCCGCACCTGCGCGAACAACGATTTTGCACTGTTTTGCAGCATCAAGCACTTCTGCCGTCACTTTATCCGAACGAATAATGATCGCATCCGCGTCTGCAACGGCGTCCAAAAGCTGCTGCTTATCCGTATATTTTTCGAGAAGTACAACCTCATGGCCTGCACCTTCGACAACTTTACGAATGCCTTCAACGGCTACGGCTGCAAACGGTTTCTCGGTGGCAATAAGTACTTTCATAGCTTTCTCCTGATGGATCAACACGCCACATCATGACCAACCCATTTGGCATGACACGAACGTTTGCCCTTGCTTGGGCTAATTTCTAAACCGATATCTTGACTGCACAACAGTGTACGCATGCTTCACTGTTCAATACAGCTGCAATCTTTCTCTCAACTTTGTGCGGAAATGCCCCTAAACGGACTCATACCGTGAAGGGAGCGCTTATATACGCGCGAATTACATAAACGTAAACTCCAAAATTCCACGAATTTTACAAGATAAATGTAGGTTTTACGCTAATTCTGTACGTCTAAGGCACACATTTGAAGTGGTTTTAATATCCTACCTTTAGACCTTCAAAACAGGCGAAACGCTCATTTTTTGAACGCTCTAACTTTCGATATTCGATTCAATGAACGAATTTCAACACAACAATCACAATTTTGAATTTTGTTTGAGGGGGAAGTGTCCCCCTGAGCGGCTATTTGCGATGCAAATACGCCGCTACCCCCTCTGCCTGCGGCACAAATCCACGCGCGACAATAAAACGAGTGCGTAAGCAAAAAAGACGCCTGCACTTGCACAAAGTTCGATAAACAAAACAATTTGTTTGAAGATTGTTCAGTTAGCAAAACTCAAAGTTTAGTCATCTAAACAGAACAAAAAGTTTTATATAGAAAAAAATGCACAAATTTTCCAATTTCTATTGAGTATTTCTAAAAATCGTGTAAAAGCCGCGACGGTTTTGGTTTGCTAAAAAAAAAGTTTAGTAAACCAAATTTGCTGTAAACAGAAAGTTTAACAGCATGCTACCTCATCATAATCAGGCAGCGAAACCCCGAACCATGGAACTTTTATGAATATCGGCGACAAAATAAAACATCTGCGCACGAAAAAAGGCCTTACACTTGAAGACCTAGCATCGCGCTCCGAACTCAGCAAAGGCTTTTTAAGTCAGTTAGAGCGAAATCTAACATCGCCCTCAGTATCAACGCTCGAGAATATTCTCGAAGCACTCGGCACAAATTTGGGCGAGTTCTTTAAAGAAACGAGTTCGGACGAGAAGATCGTTTTTAAAGCGGCTGATTTTTACGTATCGGAAAAAGAGAATCACACGATCAAATGGATTGTTCCGAACGCACAAAAACACTCAATGGAGCCCATTTTACTTGAATTGCCCGAAGGCGGGCGCTCGTTTGAAATGGCTCCTACAGCCGGCGAAGAATTCGCTTACGTTCTTGATGGGACGATTACGCTCTATTGTGACGACAAGCAATTCTCACTCAAAAAAGGCGAAACTTTCTACGTCAAATGCAACACATTTCATCACATTGAAAATGCCCGTAAGACACCAGCCAGAGTCTTATGGGTATCAAATCCGCCGCTATTTTAGCGGCTTTGGGGAGTAAATAAATTGGAAGAAATTAAGAATTCAACCTCAGAGAAGGTTAATAATGATCGATTAGATGCGGATACCACCTCATCTAAACTTGATATCCATGGCCTTAGTAACTCGAGCAATTCATCAACAGATCAAGAAGAAAAAAAGAAAATCATTCAGATCAAAAATATTGTTAAAAACTTCGAGGATTCGATTGTTTTAAAAGGCGTTTCGCTCGATATTTATGACAATGAATTTGTTACACTTCTTGGTCCTTCGGGCTGCGGCAAAACGACGCTCCTCCGCATTATCGGCGGTTTTTTAGAGCCCTCTTCTGGTGCAGTTCTTTTTAACGGTCAAGATCTTCTTAAACTTCCACCATATAAGCGCGATATTAATACTGTCTTTCAAAAATACGCGCTCTTCCCCCATCTTAATGTCTATGACAACATTGCATTCGGCCTAAAACTCAAGCACGTTCCTTCGGATGTTATTGAACAGAAGGTTCGTCGCATGCTGAAGCTTGTTAATCTTGAAAACTACGGAAAGCGTGCAATTACAGCACTTTCAGGCGGCCAGCAGCAGCGTATTGCCATTGCACGAGCTCTCGTCAATGAACCCTCTGTTCTGCTCCTTGACGAACCTCTTGGCGCTCTCGATCTTAAGCTTCGTAAAGAGATGCAGATCGAACTCAAACGCATTCAACAAGAAGTCGGCATCACCTTTATCTTTGTTACACATGACCAAGAAGAAGCCCTGACGATGTCTGACAAGATCGTCGTTATGAAAGGCGGCGTCATTCAACAAGTCGGCACACCTACCGAAATCTACAATGAACCCGCAAACGAGTACGTAGCAAACTTCATCGGTGAAACGAACATCGTCGACGGCAAGATCGTTGATGAGCACACCGTACGATTTGAGGATAAAAACTTCCCATGCAATGCTGCCAAATCGTTCAACAAAGACGATGATGTAGACGTCGTCATTCGACCTGAAGACCTCGATGTCGTTCCTCGCGAACAGGGTATGCTTAAAGGCATCGTAAAGAATCAGATATTTAAAGGCGTACACTACGAAACCATTGTAGAAACTCGTCTCGGTACCTTTATTACGGTAACCATGCACGTCTCTGAAGATAAACCTGCTGTCAACGAAGCAGCCGGTGAAAAGATCTCTGCAAACGACTTTTATCTGGACAGTGAAGACGTTGCTGACCTCAACAAGCTTAAAACAAACGTTACGCTCGAAGCTAGCTCATCATTCGAAGGGCGCCTCCGTGATTTAGCTCAGGCTGAGGCCTGGGAAATCGGCAGCGATATGCCCGTATCAATTAAAGAAGTTGAAGCAGACATTAAAGAACAAGAAGGTGTTTATCCTGTCACATTCAAAACAGCTGCTGGTACACTGATCACCGTTCATGCCAACGTGGTTCGTAAAAACCGAAACAAGAGCCCACTCTTTAAAGAAGAAATCTCAGCCATGGATTTCTTTGTCAAAACGGATGATATCAAAGACGCAGCCGTACTGGATACATCGCTAAAGACCTGGGCAAATGCAGAAGCATGGTCACTTGAAGATGATAGTAACGTCGCAATTACAGACGTTAAATATGATTTTGACTGGGAAAATATCCAGCCTGGTGATTACAAAATTTCTTTCGCAACAGAAGGCTATCAATACAAAGTATCGACAACCAAATGCCTGCCTGCAGGCTCCGAAGTCGGACTTGTTTTTGATCCCGAAGATATTCACTTGATGAAAAAAGAAATCATTCCGGGGTAAAAATGCAACTAAGACTCAATCCTTTTACGACACTTACAGCCCCGTACATAGGGTGGATCACGGCGCTCATTGTCATACCAATGCTCCTGATCCTGTTCTATGCCCTTACTGTTTCTGGAAATGATGTCGTTTCCATCAAATTCTCACTCGAAAACTTCACCCGTTTTGTTACGGACGAAACATTTCTAAAAGTTGTCGGCAGTTCCATGTGGATTGCCTTCCTAACAACTGTTGTCTGCATTCTCGTTGGTTATCCCATCGCTTACATCATTTCTAAGGCCAAGAGCAATCACGGCATAATCCTTATTCTTCTGCTCACGCTGCCGACTTGGATCAATATGCTCGTGCGTACTTATGCCTGGCTCGGCATCCTTGAAGAAGGGGGTATCTTTCTCTCTGCGCTCGAAATGATTGGCATCCATATCAACAGTGACAGCCCATTATATGCCGATTTTAAAGTCACGCTTGGCATGGTCTATAACTTCCTCCCCTTCATGGTTCTTCAAATCCACACAGCACTCGCCAAAATGGACAATAGTCTCCTCGAAGCAGCTGCTGATCTTGGGGCAAACAAACTTCAAAGCTTCCTCAAAGTTACTTTGCCATTATCCATTCCCGGTGTCGTCAGCGGCATCACGCTTGTCTTCCTTCCGGCGGTATCATCCTTCTTCATTCCCTCACTTCTTGGTGGTCGTGAATACGTTCTCGTCGGCAACGTGATTGAAAGTCAGTTCCTGACTTCTGCTGACTGGCACTTTGGTTCTGCAATTTCGCTGATTATGGCCATCGTTATTATTCTTTCAATGTGGCTTACACGCAAAATTGATGTTCAACCGCAAAAGGAGAACTAAGACATGGCTAATAATACGAGTAAAATCGGGCGCTATGTGTCGAAAGCCATTATCGCGCTTACCCTCCTTTTCTTCTACCTTCCCATTATTTATATCATCATTTTCTCTTTCAACAGCGACCGCTCACTGACCAGCTTCGGAGGTTTTTCGATAAGATGGTATATTGAGATGTTCCGCGACGCCAGGATGCTTAAAGCCATAGGCTACACAGTCGCCATCGCGCTTATTGCAACCGTTGTATCAACCATTCTCGGTACACTTACAGCAATCGGTCTAAGCAAAACAGGCAAAGTCCTTCGCAACGCTGTTGAACGTATCAATGAGCTCCCCGTTCTTAATCCCGATATCGTAACAGGCGTCAGTTTACTCATGCTGTTTTCAGCACTTGCCTTTCCCAAAGGCTTCTTCTCAATGCTGATTGCCCACATCATGTTCTGCACGCCATACGTTATTCTTTCTGTTATGCCTAAACTGCGAACGCTCGACCCCAATCTCACGGATGCAGCACTCGATTTAGGATGCACCCCCTTCCAAGCTATAACCAAAGTTATCATTCATCAGATCAAGCCAAACATCATTGCAGGAGCACTCATAGCCTTTACCATGAGTTTTGACGACTTCGTCATTTCGTATTTCGTTACGGGCAATGGTGTTGAAAACATTTCAATCATTGTTTATACGATGTCAAGACGCATTAATCCGTCGATCAATGCACTCTCAACACTCGTTATTGTCCTCATTACACTGACACTGATTCTTTTAAATATTGTTCCGATGATTCGAGAGCGATCACGTAAAGCTGCAGAAAAGAAGGCTCTCAAATAACTCGGAGCAATGCTCTCTTAAACAGATCATTACAAATTCGATCTCGGTTTTGCGCTCGCTATGCCGCATTGGCGGCATACGCGTAGCGTCGCTGGCTTTTCGGCCTGTAGCCTCAATACGCCAGCGATTTTCTGCGTGCTGCGTCTGCCCTTAGCGCAAACTTAACGCAATACACAAATCCTCAAAGCAAAAAGCATAATTCATTTGAGTTATGACAGCCAAACCAACATAACAATTAAGGAGACTTATCATGAAAAATATTCTTCGTACACTCGTCAAGGCCGCTCTGGGCGGTGCCATTGTAATTACCAGTGCATTTATTATGACCGGTTGTGGCACGAATGCCAAAAAACAGGCAGCTATCGAAAAATATGGCTCTGACACAATCAAGCTCTATCTGCCTGGTGAGTATATCAGCAAAGATTGTATTCCGAATTTTGAAAAAGAATTCGGCGTTAAAGTTATTGTTGAAACATTCGATAGTAACGAAATGATGTATGCTAAGGTTCAAGCTGGCGATAAGTATGACGTTCTCATCCCTTCCGATTATATGATTGAGCGTCTGCGTAATCAAAAAATGCTACAACCGCTCGATAAAAGCATGATTCCCAACATCAACCAGCTTTCGGATGCTGTTAAAAATCTCAGCTATGATCCCGACAACACCTACTCCATTCCTTATTTCTGGGGCAATGTTGGCATTGTGTATAATAAAGAAAAAGTCGACATTGAAGACCTCAAAAAAGACGGCTACGCTATCTTCCATAATACGAAATATGCCGGCAGAATTTACTGGTATGATTCAGAGCGCGATAGCTTCATGGTCGCCCTTAAAGCGCTCGGACTATCCATGAACACTGACAAAAACGAGGATCTGGACAAAGCATACGAATGGCTTATCAAAATGGTTGAGACCATGAAACCAAGTATTGTCACCGATGAAGTCATCGATAATATGACTAATGCTCGCAAAGACCTCGCGATTGTATATTCTGGTGATGCCGCAACGATTATTAACGAAAACAAAAAACAGGTGATGGATTTCTTCGTTCCTGCAGAAGGTACAAACGTATGGTATGACGCAATGGTCATTCCTGCAAACGCAGAGAATCCAAAACTAGCGAATGAATTTATCAACTATGTCATTTCGCATGATGCGGCAGCAGCCAACACCGAAGCCGTTGGATATACCTCCGTCAATGCCAAAGTCTTTGAAGAAATGACCGCAGCTGGTGCACCTTATGAAAAAAATGCCGCTTACAAACCGCGCGTTGGTTACGAAAAAGACGAAATCTTCCACGATAATGAAGTCATTCGTCGCACCATCACCGATCTTATGATTAAGGTTAAAGCCCACAAAGCCAACTAGTCTTAAAAAGAAACAAATTTACAAAGCTGCATCTTAAGATGCAGCTTTTTTTTTCATATTGAGTATTTTCATTGCTGTCCCACAACAAAGTTTTATGCATTGCAACGAAATGTGCTCGTTATAGAAGTTTATTCTTTTGATCATTTATATTCTATCCTGTGGACGCTTATTGGAAATCCCTGCGTTCTTTTGTCGTGCGTGCTGAACTCACTTCGTCTTCAACATGCGCCCGCTGCTTGCCGTCGGCTTCGCGACGCGTGCGATTGATCAGTTATCTTAAGTCTTTTTCATGTTTAGAAGTGACTATATATCGATAAAACAAAGCTACTGTAAAGTTGTCCGAGTATTTTATGAAATTTTAGTTGGACTGCTGTGATTATATATATACTTTTAGATTTTGTGTTATACAATAAATTTTTCAAATATTGCATACTTAGAGACATTATCAAACAAAATCAAAATATATCAGTTTGATAAATATACCCACGTGGGCGTGAGAACCACCCTAACATACATATCTATTTTTTAATGATGAATGTGTGCATAAATCACCCTGTTAAAAAGTAAAATTCAAATATTATGGTGAATTTGAACCAGATTTCGAATTTTTATTTAAGCGAGACGAATTGGAATCATATAGGAATGTGTGATGTCCTAAAATTAAAAAACAAAAATATGTCGACACATTTTTTTTTTTGGTGTAAAGGAACTCTAAAGGTGCTGTTTAGTCAACGCCAAATCAATCAAGACTAATTGGAGAAAACGCTATGTTTACGACGTGTATCAATACTGTAAAGAGCGTTGCTGGTATTTTTATCATGACCGCAGGATGCTCTTTAATGTTTGCAGGATGTTCAAAAACGGCAGTGCCGGAAACGGACAATGCAACTGGGGCAGCGGCGCCAGCGCTTCAGAATAGTGCGATTGCAAAGTATGGTTCTGATAAGCTTCGCATATATATGCCGAGCGAATATATGAGTGATGATCTTATTCCGAACTTTGAAAAACAATTTGGCGTTAAAGTTGAAGTAGAGAACTTTGACAGCAATGAAGATATGTATAAAAAACTGATGGCTGGCGAATCTTATGATCTGCTCATTCCTTCAGACTATATGATCGAACGCCTCATTCGCCAAAAAGTTCTTCAACCGCTTGACAAAACTGTTATTACGAATGTCAGTCAGCTCTCAGACTCCGTTAAAAACCTTAGTTTTGACCCGAACAATACGTACTCCATTCCTTATTTTTGGGGTAATGTAGGTATTGTTTACAACAAAACCAAGATCGACGACGCAACGATCCAAAAAGACGGCTACGCAATCTTCCTCGACACCAAATATGCTGGCCATATTTATTGGTACGACTCCGAGCGCGACAGTTTTATGGTTGCACTCAAAAGCCTTGGCTATTCGATGAATTCAGCTGATGCTACAGAACTCTCTAAAGCCTACACATGGCTTGTCAAAATGAGTGACAGCATGTCCCCTGAATACGTTACTGACGAAGTCATTGAGGGTATGAAAAACGGCACCAAAGACCTCGCCATCGTTTACTCGGGCGATGCTGCAAGCATTCTCGATGAGAATAAAGAAATGAGTTTTTATGCACCAAACGAAGGTACAAACGTTTGGTATGATGCGATGGTCATTCCTATTAACTCTCAAGCACCAAAACTCGCGAATGAATTCATTAATTACACCTTAACCCACGATGCCGCGTTTAAAAATAGTGATGCAGTCGGTTATGCTTCGGTCAATGCAGATGTTCTCAAAGAAATGACTGCAGACGGAGGCAACTACGCATCAAACATCGCATACCTGCCGCGTACAAGCTATGAAAAAGATGAAATCTTCCATGACAGTGAAGCCATGCAGTTTGTAACGGCCGATCTTTGGGCTAAACTTCGTGGTACCGAGGAAGAAGAATAATACTCGATATATTCACAAATGAATCTCCCTCTTAGATAGTTATATAAAAGCTGGAAAATCACAGATTTCCAGCTTTTTTTTTAATTAAGCTTCCAAATCCGGAATAGCTTGGAATATCACAACACTTTTCTTAAACAATTCCAGAATTCAGTATACGCTCAAGCATTGCATAGGCGCTACGCCTAGAAGGGGTAGCGGCGTATTTGCAAAGCAAATAGCCGCTCAGGGGAAGCCTTTCCCCTCCTAAAAAACCAGCTGAGCTGCGTTAAGAATAGATTATTAGAAGCAGCTCGAGGCTTCATCAATTCTACTTATAGAATTCAGTGAATGCTTTTAGGCAATAATCATAATCAGCGACACTTCCCAATTCTCTGACGCTATGCATTGCAAGTATCGCATTTCCCATATCCACGCCATGAATCGGCATGGTTGCAGTCAAAATATTACCGAGCGTACTTCCCCCAGCTACATCGCTGTGATTAACAAAACGCTGGCACGGCACCCCTGCATCCTTGCAAATACTTGCAAATACAGCCGCAGAAACAGCATCACTCGCGTACTTTTGAGCAGCATTAAACTTTACGACCGGCCCACCACCCAACATTGGATGATTGATCGGATCAGATTTTTCGCCATAATTCGGGTGCCAAGCATGTGCATTATCTGCACTGACCATAAAAGAGTGCTCTACTGAACGGTAATAATCTTCAGCATTTCCACCTTGTGCCAAAACAAGACGCTGAATAAAATTAGCAAAGAAGGGACTGGCGGCGCCTTGTTTTGTATGTGATCCCGTTTCTTCATTATCAAAAACGGCCAAAACGCGTGTTGTTTCGGGCGTATCAGCGTGAGAGATCAACGCTTCAAGGCCAGCACAGACCATTTCGAGATCATCTAAACGCCCCGCTGAAATAAACTCATTGTTTGCCCCCAACAAGCATGGTTTTGTCGTTTCATACAAATACAGGTCAAAGTCCAAAATATCTTCTTCATTAACACCGAGTTCATTGCATAAAATTCTATTCAACGCGGATTCGGTTTCTAGCTCGCGGGTGATTAAAGCGAAAATGGGCTGCATATCCTTTTGCACACTTATTTTTACGCCATCATTCACCTGACGATTAAAGTGAATGCAAAGATTTGGGATCGTAAGAAGCGGTCGATCAATATGAAGGAGTTTCGTCACAGGGTGCAAACTGTCGGCGCCTTTTAGAATAACGCGTCCAGCAATACTAAGCGGACGATCGAACCAAGAAGAAAGGATCACACCGCCATACATTTCTACATTTAATTTGATAATTTTCTTTTCCGCACGAATTTCTGGATTCGGTTTAATTCGGAATGTCGGCGAATCGCAATGCGCGCAAATGACATGAAAACCTGCCTCAGCCAATGGTTTTGAGCCAATACAAAAAGCATAAATCGACGAGTCATTTTTAGTGGTATAAAACCGATCGCCAGGCTTACACGAAGGCAGCGGGTTGCGAGCATCCAAGCGCACATAACCAGCCTCTTCGAGGCGGGCAGCAACAGCGGCACAAGCTAAAAAATTAACAGGAGATTGTTCTAAAAAGCGAAATAATCTGTTTACTGTCATCATGAACACTTATCCTCTAAAAAACGAAAAAGGCACGCCTAAGCGTGCCTAAATGAAATTATTCACTAAAACCTAGCCAACAAATTTTTCGACGATTTCGATAATTTTAGCATTATTAGCATTATCGGTATCAAGCGCGATTGAATCGATATATTTATTAAAAGCTTTGATAGCAGTATTGCGAGCATTTTTGAAAGCACCGAATTTAATACCAGCGAGACCATCGTCTTGCGCCGCGTTAAAACTGTCATAAGCTTTACGCAGTTCAACGACGTTGTCATCCATTTTAGCTTTTTTGAGGACATCAGCGAGTGTGGAAGCTTCAAGCGTAAGGAGTGCTTTGCAGATAATCGTATACTCGTCGTCGTATTCGAGTTCGGTAGGATCGCCATATTTTTCGATTGCTGCATTAACCTCGGAAGCAGCAGATGCCACATCATTGTTCATGTGCATAAGGCTTGCAGCCAACTGCGCATCCATCGCTCTCCAAGCACAGTCACAATTGTGGTCGACTTCAGCGAGAAGATTGATAACATCAACCGAAGCTTTAGCATTGGATTCATAGAGATCGAGAGCAGATTTAAGTGAACGACCGCGAGCATCGCTCATGCGTACAACATCACATTCAACCGTCTTAACGACGTTTTTTAAAAAGGCGATGAGATCTTCGTCATTCAGATTCAAAACATGGGATTTAATTTTTTCGATACTCATTCGAACAGACTCCTGCAAAATCAAAGAAAAAGCAGCGTTATGCTGCAAGTCAATCTACTTTACACTTATTTCAGGCAATCATAAACGATTTTCAGCAAACACCAATCATCAGCATATTTGAGCATGGGCTAGGTGCAGCTTGAGGTATGACATAAAGTTTAAACCTGTTTAAGCATCATAAGTCAAAAGCGCCATCAATAGAATGGCGCCAAAGCCAAAGACTCGGGTCTCAAAACACTAGAAGTAAAGGATCAGGCCAGCCGACCCGCCATCAGGTCCGATACCGATGGTAGGAATGACAGCGAGTTGATCTTCGATGCGTTTATAGCGTTCCTCTTCACGACTTTTATGATCAACCGCGTCGTAGATCATCATAACAGCACCACCAACGGCCAGCGTCCCCCCGATAGAGTATGCAGCGATACCACCTTTCCAATTTGAACTCGATTTAACGCTGCTATTAACGAGGACACAGCCAGTGATCGTGAGGGCAATCCCCGCGACAGAAGCTCCTAGACCACCCCATAAAAACGGGTGGTTAGCAAGTGAATCACCTTCAAAATATGCATCAGGAAGGGCAGCATTCGCGCGTTTTCTGGCATCTTCTATCTCAGCAGCTGCGATTGTTTGTTCAGATGCGACTTTAATAAAACTACTTCCTTTTTTTTCGAGCACGACATCAAGCGACGTTCGCATTCCAGGTTTTATCGTTATAGATCGACTTGCATTCAAATAATCATGATGTTCAAAAGTGACAGTATGCGTCATCGCAGGATAAGCCACAACCGTACCGCATGGCACGGGCTGATCGTTATCTATGCGCATCATAACATCAGGCTGAGAACAGGCCGCGACCACTTCGCCCTGTTTCATACCGCACGCCTCATTGAGCTTATTAATATTATTTGTAACGTCAATGACACCATACTTTCGAACTTTTGTAGAACGCGATTCATAAGTTCTATAGTAGCTCAAAGCCTGTTCGCAATTATGCAACTGTTCGTAAGTTCGAGCCAAATTATAATAAGGCAACGGATTATCAGAGAGCTGAGCTGCGCTAATAAATTTTTGAACAGCCAGATTATAATTTTCAGGATCACTTTCACCTGCTTTATAATAATCTATACCTGCTTTCATTACATCCTGAAAAGGAGTACTTGTAGGCTTTGCAGAAGCAGAAAACGCAAACAAAGCAGAGCAAGCAAAGCAAATAAAAGCAAATAATGAAATTTTAATATTACACATACCGACACCTAAAAAGTAAAATTCACAGCAGCGGCTGCGCCAGATTCATTTATCGAAAGCAAAGGCGAAATAGAAAGCGATTCATGGTACTGTTTTAATTTTTCTTCTTCGCGCGTATCGGCTTGAGCAGCATCAACAATCAAGAGAACAACGCCAGCAATAAGCGATAGACCGCCAACGCCCCCAAGCGTGACCCCTGTGATCAGAGTATTGGAAACATCATTCCCTTTATTATCTTTAGCATAGTCCATAGAGGCAACAATGCTTCCAGCAACAATAGCAGCAGTACCGACACTCGTCGTGACAACACCACTGATCCACAACGGGCGAGCGACAGACTCAGGCTGAAGAATGACTTGTTCATCAGCATGGTATTTTTTATCTTTAGATAATTTGATAACTATTTCGCTGAGTTGATCAACCTCTAATTCGAAATCGATAGTATAATCAAGAAAACCTTCTTTAGAAGCTACAAGACGATGACTTCCGGCCTTAATATGGTGTATTCCACTGCAAGCTTCTTTTCGCTCACCATCGAAACTGACCATAACGCCATCCTGAGCACAAGATATGGTAACAATTCCCTGCTGTCCGCACTGTTTCGTAAGTGCCTCGATATAAGTTGAGACATCAGAATAATCGTCAGATCCAGCGGCAATCGACTCATAAAGCAAATACTGATTAAGAGCCTTTTCACAATTACCGAGCATATGATAACTACGTGCGATATTATAATATAAGATTGTCTGATTTGGATCAACCGTTAGGACGTACTCGAACACGTTTATCGCTTCATAGAATTTGTTAGCATCCGTGCGTCCTTCAGAATAAAGACGTAACCCATCCTTTATAATTTCATCTGTCGATTTACCACCATAAAGCGCCTGAATACCCTCTGCATTGTCATCTTGTGCCTGAGCATCAAAAGGTATAAGCATAATTAGAAATAGAAAAAAATAATCTACGTATTTCATTTAAATATCTCCGTCTAACATCCTAACCTACGTAATTTACGCTCAAAACGAGTTCATCATTCAAATTAACAAAATCATTTGATAAGTGTTCCCGCCTTCTAAACGAGCGTCTTAAGGCGCCTTCTCTTATCAAATTCAAACGACCGTTATTTTGTATAACAACCAATCAAACATCCCATTTACATTTTTAAGACTGTATCACAGTACAAACAAGAAACACTGCCTTTTACTTATATATTATAACAAACAAAAGGCAGTGTTTTTAACTCAGCCAAATTGAATCATATTTACAAAAATGACGCACATGTTCCAGTCGTTTTAATACGTGGTTTTTCTGGATTTATGAATTGACTCTCACTCATACACGCGTTGGTTTTAGAGAGGTAATCCATGATAACGCGCTTAACGATGGGCCCATCCTCAAGCAGCTTTGATGTTTTAAATATACCTAACAAAGCGTCACCACCATTAAAGATAAAGTCAGTCATGGCGACTTTGTATCGTTTGTCCATTTTGAGAGGCTCGCCCGCGATACGAATATTGTCGCACAAACAACTGATTTCCCAATCTTCGGCAACGCCGTCACCGTTAATATCTTCGGGTTCACGACCGCAATCAGGCTGAATTTCGTATTCGATGTTACTGACTTCCATGATACGATGATGAAGTGTCGAAGACATTTTAAGCACTTTAACGAGTTCTTCGCCGCTAATATCCACGAGCTGCAACTTATTCTCGAAAGGCATGACAGAGGCAACCGTCTCACGATAAAGCTCGCCTTTAGGCAGATCAGTACGAAGCGCTCCCGCATTTAAGAGTGCAGCATCAGCATCAGGGAAATAATTCTTTTGGGCATCTGCCATAAGATCAGCGAGTGCACTTTCGCCATTAGGGTTACGGAAGAAAGGCTCTGTCGTACAGGCCATGACGTCACATAGCCCCTCGGACATAGCTTTTTCAAATTTTGTCGTCAGCGCATAACCGCGTTCATCTGGTTTAATTTTTAGACCTCCGACATCGAGTTGCTCCGGATGATCGTAACCGCCTCCACAACCTTTATAAATTGGAGCGTGCGTCAGGGCATATTTGTGAAGACTAGAAGGATCGATCGTAAGCCCTTTGCCGTCTTTTTTAGGAACGAGTTTTATCGACGTCAATTCGCGACCGCCAGCCGCCCCCTGAGATGCAATGAGTTCACCATTCTGAACTAGGAAAGTAATATGAAGATGTCCCGTGACGAGCAAACCGATATGTTTTTTAATATCGTCTGGAAGCGCCATAATTTCGCCCAATTCGTTATTATAAGTTACATCACTCGAAACAGTATCAAACGCAGGAAGCGGTTTCGGCTCTCCTGTTAAATGGCCCAACACAATAATAAAGTCTGGGTTCTCTTTTACGATTTCGGGAATAACGCGTGTAAGCGCTTTTGCAGGGTTTTCGAATTCTAAGCCAACAATATTGTTAACATTTGTCGTTGTCTTTGTTTCGACGGTTGTCACGCCTGTAACCGCGATACGATAAGGACCTTTTTGAATAATCGTATAAGGTTTTAATTCTTTGGGTGGCCACATCGCCTGTTCAGCATCAGGAGCAGTGATATTCGCATTTACCCACTGAAAATTGCTCGCAGCGATCGCAGAAAGGAGCGTACCACGCGGGTTATCACCATAGACATCATTTGGTCCATAATCGAACTCATGATTGCCGAAAGTTGCAGCATCCAAACCGATCGTATTCATGATTTCGATCATCCCCATGCCTTTGAGTTCATTGAGCGGCGTAGCGCCCTGGAACATATCACCGGCATCGAGGACCATCGAAAGCCCGTTTCCTTTAAGTTCTTCTACAGCAGCCATCCACACAGGCAAACCACCGCGAGCAATTGAAGGCCCTTGTACATCGACCGATTCATAGAGGCCTGAATGAAAATCGTTCCACACCACGAGCTGCACGCCATCTTGAACAGGGGATTGAGAGGCCGCGGTCGATGTTTCAGTATTCTTACCGCATGAAGTACAGATCAGCGAAGCGAGTAGCGCTAAAAGAGCAAATGATTTTTTCATAACAATTCCTTTGAAGGAAGGGCGTTGCGGGGTGGCACCCCGCAGAGGGGGTAGCGACGTATTTCCATGCGACGTAAACCTTCCAAATTGCAGTGCAGTCAATCTAACTCAATTAGAGATACCGCATCGCAGGAAATAGCCGCGCAGGGGGATCCATCCCCCATTATATACAACAATGGACACAAATCATACATTTTTGCCTCTTGACAGAAAGCACGAATAGCCGCGTATTTACTTGACATTATGGGAGTTAGAGCATTAGAGAGGCGAGCCGTTCTGCGTCGTCACACGGGTCTGATGATGCCGCCGAGCCTACTAATGAAGACCAGACTTACTTTTTTCAGACCTGAAGGAAACAAACTATATTATGAGCAAAAACAATTATCTTTTCACGAGTGAATCTGTCACAGAAGGCCATCCTGACAAGATGGCGGACCAAGTCAGTGATGCGGTACTTGATGCGATTTTAGCCAAAGACCCGCATGCTCACGTCGCCTGTGAATCACTTTTGAAAACAGGACTTATTATTGTTGCAGGCGAGATCACGACATCGACGTGGGTCGACATTCCTGAAATTGCACGCGCAACCGTCAAAAAAATTGGTTATGACAGCTCCGCCAAGGGATTTGATTATGAGACCTGTGGCGTCATGGTTGCCGTTGAATCTCAGAGCCCGGACATTTGCCAGGGCGTTGACACGTCCAAAGGCGTCGTAGCGGAACAGGGCGCTGGCGATCAGGGTCTCATGTTTGGCTTTGCATGCGATGAAACGCCGGAATTCATGCCTGCGCCAATCATGTATGCGCACCAGCTGACTCGCAAACTCTCGCAGATTCGCAACGAAGGCAAAGTTGATTTCCTTCGCCCTGACGGCAAAAGCCAAGTTTCTGTCCGCTATGTTGATGGCAAAGTTTCGTCCATTGATGCCGTCGTCGTTTCTACGCAGCACTCCGACAGCGTTTCGAATGAGACACTCCGCGAAGCGATCATGGAACTTGTTATTAAAGACACGCTTCCGGCCAATCTTCTCACAAAAGACACGAAATTCCATATCAATCCGACGGGTCGTTTTGTCATCGGTGGTCCTCAAGGTGACTGCGGCTTAACAGGCCGTAAGATTATCGTCGACACCTACGGCGGTATGGGCCGTCACGGTGGCGGTGCTTTTTCGGGCAAAGACCCCTCTAAAGTTGACCGTAGCGCTTGCTACATGTGCCGTTACATTGCCAAAAACATCGTTGCAGCCGGTCTTGCCCGTCGCGCAGAAGTCCAGCTCGCGTATGCCATTGGCGTTGCAGAGCCTGTCTCTGTTCTCGTTGATACGTTTGGCACAGCCACGATCCCCGAAGAAGAAATTGAGCGTCGCGTTCGCGCATGTTTCAAACTCAAACCTGCCGGCATTATTGAATCCCTCGATCTTCTCAGACCGATTTACAGCCCCACGGCTGCCTTTGGTCACTTCGGACGCAAAGCCGAAAATGGCTTATTCACGTGGGAACGCCTCGACAAAGTTGATGCGCTCAAAGGCTAATTACAAACCGTAATTAGATCATCTTTAAAAGCCTTCTTCCTATCGAAGAAGGCTTTTTTTATATCCTGCATTCTTCTTTGACTTAATATAAATTATTTTAGTTCAACTTATACTCATACAAACCACTTATAAATTAATAGTATAACCAAATTCACTGCTGTCCCACAACATATTTTCATTAACTGCAACGAAATGCACTCGTTACAGATTTTTATACTCTTTTTATTCTCATTCTGTCCTGCGGACGGCCCAAAGGGGCGCCCGCTGCTTGCCTCCGGCTTCGCGACGCGTGCGATTTAACCGTAGTCATAAGTCTATTTCATGCTTAGAAACGACTATATATCGATAAAACAAAGCTACTGTAGAGTTATCAGAGTATTCTATGAAAACTTCGGGGGACAGCAGTGGCTCAACTTATACTCATACAAACTACTTATAAATTGATAGTATAAGCAAAGTATTCGTTTGTACTAAACGCTTTTTAATCCGCTAGAAACATTCTTAATCGTTAACAATCTGACAACTAAGTCTTACAAAAAACACAATCACACTGTCTTTTAAGACACTGAACATCCCTCATATTATATATAATATGATCAGAAAGCCGAATGCGCTCAGCGTCTGTAAACTGAGACTGAATACGCGCCATAGCCAGTTCTCGCGTCGTATGATTGCGATCAATAATCCGCTGAATTCGATCTTCTAACGATGCAACGACGACGACGGTCTGATCAACCAGAACATTCCAATTTGCTTCGAACAACAACGCCGCATCCAAAACAGCAATGTTCTCAGCCTTTGACAAGTGTTCTTCAGCAAGCGATGTCATAACAGGATACATGATAGCGTTGAGCTGATCGAGTTGTGCTTTGTCCGAAAAGACGATCGAGCCTAATCTTTTTTTATCAACGCAACCCGAAACGTCGAAGATCTGTGCTCCGAATGTATCCAACAAATCGTCGTGTGCTCTTTCGTAAGCGAGCGGCGTCAGCAAATCAGCATCGACAATGGTTATGCCACACGTCGCAAGATAACGGGAACAAACAGATTTTCCAGAACCAATGCCCCCCGTTAGACCAAATCGCTTTGCCATACTCTTCTCACAATAAAAAAGCTGCCGCAGATACACAGTGTGGCAGCTTTTAATCAACCGTAGCTCATTTAATAGTTATCGTCGTCTTTGCGCTCGAGAAGTTCTAATCGACGCTTAAGGTCTGAGACTTCAGCCTCAAGCTGTTCGACACGCTGGAACAACAAATACGAAAGCAATTTTTCATCCGATGAAGCTTTAAGCGTTTCGAGGCGAGTAAGTATTGACGGTGAAGTCGTATCTTTTTCATCCTCACGCGGCGTATGTACAGGTTCTTGAACAGGTGCAGCCGAAGATTCTGTGACAGGTTCGACGTTTTTGGACGCACTATGACGTGTAAAACGTCCAAGTTGTTTTTCGACCTGACGCAATGCTTCGTCACGAATCTGTTGCACAGGCACAGAAATACGTTGCAAGAGGAGTTCTGCCTGTGACTGAACCAAATTATAAAGGCCCTTTTGCTTTTGTTTTTGCTGAGCCATTAATATTTGAGTCATCGTCACTTCGGTCATATCGTTTTTCGTATCATTATCGATCACACGAATGATCTCCCCCTGACGAATGAGTTCACCGAGCTCAGCGAGTGTAACGTATCTGCTGTGAACAGTGTCATAGAGCTTGCGATTATTGTAACGCTTGATCGTAATTACCTTTTCTTCATCAGTCATCGATTTCAATGCGCCTTAATACGAAATGAGAATTTAAACATTCTATAAACGATGCATTCTATCATCGTTACATAAAAACGAATTATACTTTTAAACGGCGATTAGCACGGATAAACGGCGATGCATTCAATCTCGACGAGTGCTTTTTTAGGGAGGCGGGAAACTTCAACGCAGGAGCGAGCCGGAGCACCATCTTTAAAAACGTTGCCATAAAGCTCGTTAACGCGCGCGAAATCGTCGAGATCTTTGAGAAAAACGGTCGTTTTTACAACGTGGCTGTAGTCAAGCCCCATCGAATTGAGAATGGCCCCCATATTATCGAGAGACTGCGTCGTCTGCGCATCAAGGCCTTCTTTGAGAGCACCGGTTTGGGGATCCAGGCCTAAACACCCAGAGATAAAAACGAGATTTCCTACGCGAACAGCCTGCGAATAGGGACCAATAGCTCGAGGGGCATTGTCTGTGCTGATAATAATTTTGTCCATAATGATTCTCCTTAATGAGTTTTGTATTTTATTTGCTGCCAAAGGGCAGAAAAAACTTTGTAAATCTCAATCTAAATTCTGAATGCCGCCAAAGCAAGCACATCTCTTTACGCTGCGAACGTTTTAAGCGCTTAACGCACGTTGAAAGACCGGCGATGAATGGGGCAAACCCCCAATGTTTTAATGGCATCACGATGAAACTTCGTCGGATAGCCAGCGTGTTTCGCGAATCCATAACCGGGATAAAGTTTATCATATTCCACCATAAGGGCATCACGATGAACTTTCGCCAAAATAGAAGCCGCAGCAATATTCCAAGATCTGCCATCCCCTTTGACGTAAGGCGCCTGCGGCAGTCCGAGTTCAGGTATCGTTTTGTTGCCATCGACGACGACAAAAACATCGGGCTGGAGTTTTCCGGATTGGCATGCCCCAAAAAGCTCTTTTTGCACAGGTTGATGCGCTGAAACGAGCATTCCATCTGCATTCAATTTTTCGATCACCTTCCCCACAGCAATTCGCATCGCCTTGAGACTCGCTTGCAAAATATTGATCTTATCAATTTCTTCGGGGGGAAGATCAACAACGGCAAAAGCGGCGGCCGCGGCTTCAATCTGCGGAACGAGTGCCTCTCGCTTGTGAACCGTCAGTTTTTTTGAGTCATTAAGTTCTGAAAACAGCGCAAAATCTGGCCCAAGTTCACGCGGAAAAGCAACACATGCTGCGGTCACAGGCCCAGCAAGGGGCCCCCGTCCAACCTCATCACAGCCCAAAATAAATCGTTCGGGAGCCTCTTCTAGCAGTACATTTTCTATACAATCTAAAGTATTCATAACAACTTTTTTATACAATCATTCATAATTATTTTTAGGTGGGGGGAAGTCTCCCCCTGAGCGGCTATTGCCTTCGGCAATACGCCACTACCCCCTCTAAGCCGCAGCGCGAATACATCAGTATTCAACGTTGCCGTTAGGCATTTGCAACATCTTGCGCAGATTTTTCGTTTTCTGCCTTAGAATCATTTTCTGCCGACACTTTCGTCGAATCTTCCGCTTTAGCGTCAGTATTATTATCAATATTCTGTTTAATGTGCATTAAAATTGCCGCCAACACGTTTTGAAAATTCGAAATAATGACAAATCCAGTCACGAGTCTAAGTTGAACGATCGGCTCATTAGGCAAATGAATATTGATGACAGATCCCGAATTAGGATCTTTTAGACCTGAGTTTTCGAGCGTGAGAACGTCCCACGGAATAACGGCACAGCCTTTGGAACCTTGTGTAACGTAGAGATTCTTTTCATCCCAACCGATATACTCATTTCGAACAAAGTAGCGCCAGCGCTGAGCCGTAACATAGACCGCAATTGAAGCGATCGACAAGGCAATTGGCGCAGCCATCCACTGTCTCGGTTCAAAGTGCGTCAGCGGATAAATAAAAGCAGCGACCACGAGCAGGCATAGTGCACCAAACTCGAACATCTTTATGGCATGCAAATTGAGATTATACGTAAAAACAGTAATGCCATCCGTCTCAAAAAGTTCTTTTCGGGTAATGTATTTCATGCGTTAGATCACAGTCATCCAAATGCGCCCCATCGCGCAAACCTATTGTACATCAAGACGGTGTTTTCATAAAGCAATACAACCACACCAACGTATTTGCCTGCGCTTCTCAAAACACTTGTGCTTGAAGCGCAACAAAGTACGCGAGCAAACGACGTGATTTAACGAAAAAGCAAGCATTTGTTTGGGTAATCTTGTAGCAACAAAGTTCCCGCTTCAATCGTATTTTGATGTTGTACAAAAATAGTTGACACTTTTTCTGCATGGATTCTGTAAAAGAGCAGAAGCCGTAGGAGGGCGTCTATGAAGAAAAGAAATCATTATGATCACGAGTTCAAGGTTCAGGCAGTCAAATTGGCGCTTGAAATA
>JAZRWH010000124.1:0-37934 GCA_045599585.1 Myxococcota bacterium | reverse complement strand
GGAAACAACGAAAATCCTTGAGGGCGCAGCCATTAGGCTGTAACCGAAAGGATTGAGGAAGTTGACGAAGAAATGTATTCAAACGCTCTCAAAAGAAGGCGCGTGCAGCTCATTTGAACGAAGTGAGTTCTGCACGCGCGACAAAAGAGCGCGGGGATTCCAAAGGGGCGTACGCAGGACAGAATGAGGATAAGAAAAGTCACTGCTGTCCCACTCAAATTTCATAAAATACTCGGACAACTCTACTGTAGCTTTGTTTTTTCGATATATAGTCGTTTCTAAACATGAAAAGCATCTAAACCTAAAAAAGACTTAAGATTACTGTTAAATCGCCCGCGTAGCGAAGCCGAAGGCAAGCAGCGGGCGCACCGGGCGAGTGGGCGCAGCCATTAGGCTGTAACCGAAAGGATTGAACCCTCGAAAAGATTGTCTGGTAAATGTTCGTGTAATTGTTTGTGATCCATGCTAAATTCACCTAGGGTTCTTTAAGGCCGATTGAAGAAAATTCCACAATTGGTCTACTACGGTAAAGTTAATACGGTTTTCTGCAAAATTGAACTAGATTTTGTACCAAAACATGAACACTATCGACACTTCCCCACCCTAAAAACAAACCCTGTATTACGAAAAACGCTATTTAGCGCATTCGTAACGCATATAATTTCAAAAATTTTAATTGTAATTATGAAAAACAGAATCGGCTTATATATTATTATTTCAATGCTTCTTTCGGGATGCAGCACATCGTTGGATGCAGGTTGGCGTGCCTTTCAAAGCGGAAATTACGAAAAAGCACAACAGATAGCAGCCCTAAATATGGCGCAAAAGCCCATGGATTATGAGGTTTACGCGCTATCATCACAAGTCGATGTCGCCCAGGGACGCATCGATGAAGGCATTCGAGCAGCACAGTTTTCTGTTTCTCTCAACGAAACCAGCGCAACAGCATCCCTCACCCTTCAAAAGGCTTATGCTGCCAAGTCAGACTGGTCTAATCTATGCGCTGAAGTCGACCGCGCACGCCAGGCAGGCGCTCTTACTCCAGATGAGCGTACCCACTTTTCTGCGTATCACGAGGCTTCACAAGAACTCCTCACTCAGGGAAAAGCCGACGCCTACCCCTGCTACGAAATGCTCGCACAAGCCAATGCAGCACAAGATCTTCCAGATCCAACCGCTTCACGCCGCGCATTTGCTGCACGCTTGGCCGCACAGGGGCACTACGAAAGAGCAACACAGGTGCTGTCTCAAAGCGATAACCTCGAAGATAGTCTCATCGAAACCGCTAAATTTGATTACATTCGACATTTGCGCCCCTCGGCACAAACAAAAGTTCGCTCCTATGCTGAAGCTTCGCCGGCAAACGTGCACCTCGCAGCCGAAACTGCCTTTGCAGCCAACGACTTCGACTTAGCTGAAGAACTTTATTCCATCGAAGATTCTTCTAATAACATTTTCAATCACGGAATTACAAAACTACGCATCGGCAAAAAAGACGAAGCACGTACGATATTTTCAAATTGGTTTACGCAAACCCATTCCGCTGAAGAACGCAAACAGGCCGTGCGCACACTCACAGAATTCGGATTTTCTGAGATCGCAGCGGAAGGATGTGAAAAACAAAAGGATACGCTCAAAGATCGATTTGAAATTGCAGAAGTCTTTTTGGCACTCGGTCAGATATCTTACGCCAAACGCATTGTCGAATCTTCCGCAGAAAATTCTAAAGACGATCAAAAATCGTGTATCTTAGCTTCAAATTGGAACAGTGATCATAAGTTTTTTGCAGAAGCCGTGCGTTGGGCAGAGCGCGCTAAAGAGCTGGGCAGCGTCGACCGGGCTTTTGAACTGAAACTCCTTAAACTGTACAGCACGACGCGCGAATTTGATACACTCCAAAAATCTGCCCAATCGTATATTGATGCCGAACCTTCTCTGCGCGCACAGTCTCAATGCGAAATCGCCGAAATCTACGCCAGCATCAGCGATCACTCGCGCGCAGCAGAAATGCTCGCAGCTTCATTAAAATCTGCCCCACTTAGCCCTGTCTGCGAAACACTTTACGTGAATAGCCTCGCTAAAACGCAGCAATTCGAAACCCTTTATCGCTATTTGGAGCCCCAAACTGCTTCTGGCCAACTCACACACATAGCTCTGGCCAAACGTTTTAATGAAAACGCTGCCTCCGAAAAAGAGTTTTATGCTGCACTTTCACCCTGTCTCCAAGACGGAAATCCTGATCAATACGAAGCGCTGTTCATGTCTGCTGAATACGCATACGACGTCATTCAAAACGAAACAAAAGGTGATGCGGAGTTTGAAAAAATCTTGGCATCTTATGCCAACGAAACGGCTTACGAAAGAATCGTAAACAATTATCGTCGCTATAAAGCCCCTCAAAAGGCACTCGAAATCACGAAAAAATGGCAAAATGCCTACGCAAGCCCAAATTCATATCTAAATGAAGCGCGCATCTACCTTGCCGACAATGACTTTGACGCTTGTATGAAAGCTTATGATATTTACGTCGAAAAAGAAAATCTCAAGCCGGATGCCATCTCAAAAGTCATCAGTGATTTTTCACAATCAAGTGATGATGATGTGGGCTTTGAATGGTTCAGTCACCTGATGTCCACCCATGATGTCAGTTCAAATACAGAACTTGAGACAATTAAAGGCAAACTCTATACATCGCAGGCTAAACGCATCGCTGCTACAGACAAAGCTCGTTCTGAACGCCTTCGTCAGGAAGGACTTGAAGCTTACGTGCGTGCGATCGAAACATCAGACGGAGAACAAAATTGTGTCCGTTTGGGCAACGATCTCCAAAACAATGTCAAATCCCCCGAAACAGCGATCCTCGCTTTTGAAAAATCAAAGTCGAGCAAGCACTACAATGATAATGCAAAGCTTTCACACCTCTACGCTTGTATCGAAACGCATTGCAGTGATACCGCGATCAAAAACATCTTGGGGAGCATGACCGAAAAAGCGAATTGGTCACTAATCCGCACAGCCCTACGCGACGCTAGACGTATTGAATTGGCAGAAGATCACTTTGTTCAAGATCTGTCTTCTTCAAATTACGAAAAACGATCTACAGCTCTAACGGAACTTATTTCGCTTTATATGGAAAAAGGTGAATCGAATAAGATTCGTTCTGTCTTAAAAAAATATGAAGATGCACAGCCTAATAATACTCAGGCGCGCACACTCTTGGCACGTCAAGCCATTCGATTGGGTTATGCGGATGAAGCTATCAAACAGTTGACTTGGCTTCAAATGACTGTTCCCAATGCACGTGAAAACCTCGAACTCGGTTATAAACTCTCGCAGAGTATGCCAGACAACACGGCGGTACAAACATTATGGAACAGCCAACTCTCGGCAGCACAAACGCAATACCATCGTATCATCTGGCTCGGTGATCTCTACGAAAAAAGTGGTCTACCGAAAAAAGCTATCGAAGCTTACGAGATGGCTTTGGCAGTCTCTGACACAAACCCAGAAACCATCTATTTCAATCTTTTAAATTTAGCGATTCAAGTAAGCGATCAGCAACGTATTCAAACCTATACTGACAAGCTCAAAAAAACGACGCTTTGGAACGCAGAAAGACTTTATACACTCTCAACATCTTACGAGAAAGCAAACGATCTTCAAGAAGCTCAAAACATGTTGGCGCTTGCCCTTCAGCTTGAGCCCGGCAACCCTAGTTATAAACTCCAAAAACTCAGCGAAGCTCTCAAAACACGCAACTCGGGTCTCATTACGCTTACCCTAAATCAAGCACTCGAACCAACAACTGCAAACGTTTCCGATCTGTTGATTCAAAATAATGCTTGGCTTGACGTTTTCGATGCCATCGAAACTTATGCAGGACAGGGCAATTACGAATTGGCGTCCGCTATGCTTATGCAAGCCAAAACGCCATACATTCTTACATACGGATCGGCCTCATATATCAATAAACTTAGAGAATTTGCTCAAAACGCAACTTACACCGCAGATTCTGCGAATGAAGATCTTGCTATCACTGCCCTTGAAAGTAATGCTTCGACTGATCTTGAAGGGGTCGTACATGGCGAGCTTTGGGCAAAATATCTTTTGTTAAACCCAGCGCTCTTCCAAGGAACACTTAATAAAATCAGCGATCTGAGAAATACACTTTCGGCAGAAAAACGCGAAGCCTTTGATCGCGAAGCCTACCACACTCTTCTCGTGGGCGAAACAGAGCCTTATCCGCTTAGCAGCCGTTACGCCGAACGCTTTTTCTCAGAACGCACAGACAGTGACCAACTGAAAGACGCTTTGATTAAAGCAAATATCACTGACGCTCTGCGCAGATTTGCAACAAACACCTACGACAATGTCACGACGATCGACACAATCGTAGAACTTTCAACAAGGGGTTACATTCAAGAGGCCCTCGACGAAGCCAAACGCAGTTTTGTCACACTCGACGAAGCCTTTGCCCCACTGGGCGCTCTCATATTGGCGATCCTCGGTGACGAATCCGATTCGACATACAAAGCGCTTAAGCAACTCAATGGAGCACAAATCGTTTCTATTCCCCCAGAAACACTCGCGCTTACGCTCAACGCAGAACTCATCAAAGCTTGGCTTGCTTCGTTACCCGAAACTGCAATGAATTCGATCTACGAGGCGGCCATGTTACGCGCACTACAGCATCCATCTGAGGCCGACGAGCTGCATCAGTTGATTCAAGAAAGCATTCAAAATCATGTTCAAAAATCAACTTTATGGCTTAGTTATAGCAGATATGCCAAAACATACGGTTTCACCACGCAAGCACTTTTAGCACTCCAAAAAGCATCAGCCATTCTTCCAGACAGCCAACTCATCTACTACAGCATGGGCTCTTGTCTAGATGCACTCAATCAAACGGAAGAAGCTAAGGCTGCCTACCTAAAAGGAGAAACCGTCACAGACAACGTGGCCGTCTACTGGAAAGAAGCTCGAAACGCATCTCAAACAGCGTCGCCAGCCATTCGTGCCTTCATAGCACAAAAACAACTCGATATTTTCCCCAACGATGTCTCTGCAAAACTCGATCTGATTTCTGCAAATCTGGCATCGTCTACCCCCGATGTGGCTTCAACGCTTGCCAATGAGCTTTTCACTGCAACAGATATTACTCGCGCCGAAAACGTCATCGCTGTTTACGACGATCGCAATTACATTCAGAATATTCCAAAAATTTATGCAGAAAATGAATCTTTTGCATCAGTTTTATTAAAAGCTCGCACAGCCTACTACGCAACACAATACAGCGACGCTGCTCGTCTTTGGGATCAGGCAGCCTCACGCTCACTTTGGCCCTACGCAATCTACACCGAAGGTCTCACCCGACTCGCCTCACAAAAAGAGGCTCTCCCCGCACTCGAACAACTCGCTCAACTCACTGCTACTTCACTCCCATTTGCGCCTGACGGAGATTTATTCCTCGCAATCAGCTACGCCAAACAAAATGAGTTCGACAAAGCATTGAACGCGCTTTTAAGTGCTTCTAAAAAATCAAAAGATTCTGCAAAAACAGAAGCTATTTTACTTTCATACCTCGATACTGAAGCACAGATAAACGCAATGCTCAAAGGTATTGTGCACCCCAAATACGCCGCTGCCCAGACCGCTTCGCTCACAAAGAACAGAATTTCTGAACTTTCACCCGACGAAGCTCGTCTCCACCTTGAATTGATCGATCGATTTGCTAAAGGGGAAACCATGACAGCAGACGACGCTACAGCCATGTCCAAGCTAGCAGAAAAATCCGGCAACAAGGAACGAGCCCTAGAACTTCGACGCATTGCAGCACTTCTTCAATTTATCGGAAGATAACTATGCGACTCTTAATTCAACCAACACTAAAATTGCTCTTTTGGGCTTTTGCATTTTGCTGCTTAACCTTTTTAGGCACAAACGCATCTGCTGAAGACGCCGGTGGTTCTTCCGCTTCTGCTTCCGCATCCAAAAATACAAAAAAGTCTTCAAACAATAAAAAATCTAAAGACGAAGAAAAGAAATCCGAAACTTCTGCAAAAACTTCGACGAACTCCGGGAGTTCCGCAAAATCTAAAAGTAATTCTTCTGCAAAATCAAACACAAAGATAAACTCTACAAAATCAGATAGTACTTCCAAAACTTCTAAATCGACCAATTCTTCCAAATCGACAAAATCCGGAAGTAATTCTTCGGCTAAATCAAACACAAAGACAAATTCTACAAAATCAGGCAGTACTTCCAAAACTTCTAAATCGACGAAATCAGGAAGCAATTCTTCTGCTAAATCAACCAAATCAGGAAGCAATTCTTCTTCAAAATCAACACAAAAGACAAAATCTTCAAATTCTAAATCCAAATCTTCTGATGCCAAATCATCAGGAAAACCGTCTACGCACAAACAATACAAGGACATGCCTTTTGAAACATGGAAACAACCTGACCCGCTGATTTCCGAAAAAGGTCTTCCGATCGCAGAAGGTTTTGCGCAACCCTGTTCCTATGGAAATTTGATGAGGTTATTCGACGGTGGCAAAAAGAAATGCCAGCACCGCGGACTGGACATTGGCACGATCACGTCACGGCCCAACGGCGGCCTTGGCACACCGATCAATGCCGTCACGCGTTCTGTCATCACTCTAATCGGCGTCACAGGTGGCAATGTTGGTGAATTTGGAAAGCTGGATACACGCCCGGGCAAAGCCGTTCGAGGCGGACGAAACTACGATCGAAGCATGTACGTTCCGGGATACGGTCAGGTCTTTCCTTTTTCACGCAACTACGGTCGTTGGCGCAGTGGAACCGTCATCGTAACAAAAGTGCTCGACGGTCCGCTCAAAGATTACACGATTCGTTATATGCACATGGCCACGGTTCGTCCCGATCTCAAAGTCGGAAGCATCGTCGAAGCGGGTGAACACATCGCCATCATGGGATCAACAGCGATTCTCGATTCGACGCCGCACGTTCACATTGACATGGAAAATCCGAAAGGCGAACGCCGTGATCTAGCGCCCTATATTGGTTTGCCTGACACAAGTCTAACATGTGGTGGAAATTACGCTGATAAGCCCGCCGTCATTCCAAAAAAGAAAGATGATTCAACCACCGCACAAATCCTCGTGCCTGCTGAAGGTGAAGGGTTTTACGATGGAGATGCCTATATGCGCACGCTTCCTCGAGAAGAACGAAGCGAAAAAGATAATCTGCTTTAAATTTCTCTTTAAATTCAATCACATAGACTGAATTTAATACTTTCATTGTGCTTTTATGCTCTCATTTTTTATTGCATTACCGCCGGTTCCTCGAAGGATTTGTGTAGGGAGCGCCTGCGGCGAAGAAGGGGTAGCGGCGTATTTGCAAAGCAAATAGCCGCTCAGGGGGAGACTTCCCCCTTTTCAAAATTTAAAATAATTTTATTTTAAAATTCAACTATTTACGAATTGTTTTATTTTTCATTCGGCTTTTCAGGCACTCAAAGTGCCTTCAATACGCCGAATGCGCGTCCGCTTTTCGGGCGTTACGCGCCCTCAATACGCGTCCGCATCCTTAATCAGCGTTGCTATCTACAATTTTGATGCAATGACAAGCCAGCGATCTGTTTGAGGCGTCGGTTCCGTCATAGTTTGAGCATCTCTAAAATAGATGTTGCCAAAACCAGCAGATTTAAGAGCAGACTCAATTTCTTCTTTAGAATGAGCGCGTTGAACGTGTGTCTCACAAAACTTGTCCGCCCCTTTATAGAATTTCATTTCAACCGTCTCACGCCGATGAACCTCATCATAATCACCGCGCCAAACGTGTGCGTAATCTCGATCAACGCAAACGACCTCTTCGTCAAAAAGATGAAGCTCAAAAGCAAGTGCTGTGTTGACATCAAAGATAAAGCGAGCACCGGGAGAAAGGACGGAAGAAACTTTGAGACAAACGTTTTGGAGTTTTGGGAGGGTATCGGCACAATTCAGAACATCAAAAACCGAAACGGCGGCATCAAAAGGGCCCGAAGCCACAAACTCGGCCATATCGGCGCACTCAAACGTCACCGCATGCGAGGGGGCTTCACGTTGTAGCTTTTGCAGAGCGCATTGGAGCATCGAAGCTGAAGCGTCGACGCCATGGACGTCAAAATGGCGAGCAAGTCGATAAGTAAAGTTGCCTGTACCACAGCCAATTTCAAGGACGCGCGATACTTTGCCGGACAATTCGAGCACACCCAAATAGTGTTCAAACCAGCCATCGTAATCGACATCAACCATAAGTTCATCATAAATTGACGCTATTTTTTCGTAAGCGGACATAGCACCTCAAAGAAGAGCCGGAGAGCGAAGAATCGAAGGGAGGGCGTATCAGCGCAAAAGAGGTAAAAACTAAAAAAGGCGGCAACGAAATGCTGCCGCCTTTACCTGACCCTTGCTGGGATCGAACCAGCGACCTACAGTTTAGGAAACTGCCGCTCTATCCAACTGAGCCAAAGGGCCATTCCTTCTCAAATTTTGCAATCTGAGCAAGAGCGGAAGACTTGTACGAGAATGAGCAACTGAAGTCAAGCAGATTGCGTCCCACCACTCGCTTTGAGAAAGACGTGTTTACACCCACATGTAGAACATTCAACCAAACGCAAAACCATCCTTTTCAAAATTCACATATTTCAATAGTTCACAAATTTAAACTTCTTTTTTGAATATTATTCGGAATTACCCAAATTGATTTCGTTTAAATTTGGTTTGGTGAATTACGCAATGTGCGGTAAATTGTGTTTGTTCGACAGGGGCGCCTAGAACGGAAGGGCGCACGGCAGAGAGTCATCGAACGTGTGCTCAAAAAAACAACTGATCAGCGTAATTTTTTTGCTGAAGGTGGGGTTATTTTGTCAAAGTATTTCGTAGTTGAAGGTTTAATCGGCGTTGGCAAGACAAGTCTTTGCCGACTTATGGAACGTATCAACGGAGCAAAACTGGTTCTCGAACCATGTGAAGCCAACCCGTTTTTGGCAGATTTCTATGCCGATCCTAAGCATTACGCATTTCCGGCTCAGATGTTTTATCTGGCCAGCCGTTATCAGCAACAGATGAAACTCGCACAGAAGACGAAAGCCGAAGATCTGATGGTTGCAGACTATCTTTTCGACAAAGACCGTCTTTTTGCTGAACAAACACTCAATGAAGACGAGATGTCACTCTACAACCGTTTTGCGGGACTTTTGAGTCACCACGTCACGGTTCCTGACTTTATTCTTTTCTTAGATGCACCTACAGATGTCGTTCAACGTCGTATTGCACGTCGTTCGATCGAAGCAGAACAAGTCATCGAAGCGAATTATCTCAACAGCCTACGTGATCGCTACTACAAACTTTGGGACAAATGGACGAAGTGTCCTGTCTACGTCATCGACACAACCACAATGAATTATGTTGATAATCCCAAAGATGCCGCCTTTATGAATCGTATGATCGAGGGATATTTGTCTGGCAATCCTATTGCAGAAGCACCTAAAGCCTATCAAAATCTCAAATCACAGGATTCTGATGAATACGAAGCTGTCGCCGTGGGTGTGCGCGAGTAATTCAAAAAATAGTTAAATAATTCAACCCTTATCAACGCGCGTGTGCTAAAAAGCATCGCGCGTTTTCGCGTTTTTAAGCGCATACAGTCTGTTGCAACGATGTTGCACAAATTTGAATATGATTCTTAGCCATGAATCTCTATGTTAAAGAGCGATGGCCAACTCAGGAGGTTAATTTATGACGGAATCAACGAAAGCCTGGCGCAATGATGCTCTCGCCAAAGTCACGGGTAGAGCCAAATACGCAGACGACTATAAATTTCACGGTATGCTTCATGTCGTCCCCGTATATACGGATCAAATTAGCGCCGAAATTCACGCGATCCACACTGAGGAAGCGGCAGCAATGCCAGGCGTCGTGCGCGTTGTCACGGCTAAAGATTGCCCCGTAAATCCCGTTTACGGACAGATTCAAAAAGATTACCGCGTTTTGTGCGATGATCGCATTCGTATGGAAGGTGACGTCATCGCCCTCGTCGTCGCCGAAACACGAGCCCAAGCTCTTGAAGCTGCAAAACTCGTCAAAGCAGACACAACGCCGCTTCCCGCACTTCTTGATCCTGAAGAAGCCTTCAAAAGCGACTTTTTGATTCATCCCGACAAAGGGACGAACATCATCAATCATCACAAAGTACGTACGGGAGATGTCGACGCTGCCTTCGCACAATGCGATATCATTCTCGAAGAAGTTTTCCATACGCAACATCAAGAACACGCCTATATTGAACCCGAATCAGCCGTAGCTGTACCCGACGATGATGGCGTCATCCGCATCTACGGTTCAATGCAGCATCCCTTTGCAACGCGCCGTTGCTGCGTCGCAAGTCTCGGCGAAGCGCTTTCGAACTTTGAAATCTTTACGATTCCGACTGGTGGCGGCTTCGGTGGCAAAGACGACACAGCTGCAATCGTATGCGCTCGCGCTGCGATCTGCGCTCGCCTCACGGATCGTCCTTGCAAACTTACCTACGACCGCGAATGGTCGATGAAAGAAAGCTATAAACGCCATCCTTACAAAATCTATTATAAAATGGGGCTCACCAAAGATGGCAAATGGATCGCTTCTAAAGTCACGGTTTTTGCTGACGGCGGCCCTTATTGCTCCGTAACGCCTTGGGTCACCTTCCGATCAACCGCTCAATGCTGTGGTCCCTACGCTGTACCCAATGTCTACACCGATGTTTATGGCGTTCACACCAATAATGTCTTCACAGGTGCCTTCCGCGGTTTCGGTTCCCCGCAGATGAATTTCGTCGTCGAGCAAATGGTCGAAAAAGCTGCAGAAAAACTCGGCATGGATGAAATCGAATTCCGTAAACTCAACTGCGTCAAACAAGGTTCCATGACCGTCACAGAACAGTTCCTCGACAACCACAAAGTCAGTATGGAACAAGTTCTCGATACGACACTCAAAAACATCGGCTACTACGAAAAACGCAAAAATAACACCTACGGCAAACTCAACGAAAACGGCGAGTATTACGGTGTCGGCGTTGCCATGAGCTACCGCGGCATGAGCCTCGGTGCCGAAGGCCCAGACTTCTGCGCAGCCATCATTAACGCTCAATTCGACGGTTCTATCATCATCGAAACGGGTATTCACGAAAATGGTCAAGGCTCCGAAAGTGCCATGATGCTCACCTGCGCTGAATATCTCGGCGTCGACCTTGCTCGCATCCGCTATCGCCGCTCCTCAACTTCGTCTATCCCCGACTCAGGTACCACCGTTGCCTCTCGTGGTACCATTATGGGAACAAGCGCCATCGTACTCGCGTGCAACAAACTCAAAGACCAAATGTCTCGCTGCCTCGCCCCCGAACTCGACTGCAAACCTGAAGAAGTCGTGTTCGCTAACGATTGCCTCTCCAGCCCTTCCGGCAAATCCCTCCGTTGGAACGAAGCTGTCCTCAAAATGTTCTTCCTCCGCGAACATCCCTACGCTCAGGAAACTTTCCGCGTCCGAAACCACATCGACGTCTCCTGGGACGAAGAAACCGGTCACGGCAAAGCTTATTTCACTTGGGTCTATGGCTGCCAGGCCGCTGAAATCGCCATTAACCCCAAAACAGGCAAAATCCGCCTCATTAACGCCGCTGCCACGCACGACGTCGGCAAAGTCGTTAATTACCCCTTCTGCAAAGGGCAGGTCTGTGGCGGTATGGCTCAAGGCTTTGGCTACGGCACAATGGAAGACCTCGGCATTAAAGACGGCCGCATCTCAAACCTCAACTTCGGTAAATATAAAGTTCCTAAAGCGACTGACCTCCCCGACTTCATTGTCGAATTCGTCGAAAATAACGACCCCATGGCTCCCTCCGGCGCTAAGGGTATCGGCGAACCCGCGCTTGAACTCATGGCACCTGCAACCGCAAACGCCGTTGCACACGCTCTCGGAAAACGCTTCCAGTCCCTCCCCATCACCGTCGCACCCGAAAAGTAAAGGAGACTTCAAACGATGCTTATTACAGTAAATGGTACAAAATATACGGTTGATGACTCCCGTTCTGGCGAGGAGCTTCTTAATTGGCTCCGTGAAGAATTGGACCTTACAGGCACAAAAAATGGATGTCATATCGGCATTTGCGGTGCTTGCGTCGTCCTCATTGACGGAAAACCTTTCCGCGCATGCCGACGCCAGCTCAAACACGTCGACGGCCACGAAGTCCTCACGATCGAAGGTCTCAAAAATGCCGACGGTTCACCTAGCCCCATTCAGCAGTCCTTTATGGATAAAGGCGCCGTTCAATGCGGTTACTGTATTCCTGGCATGATCATGACTGGACATGCTCTCCTCCTCCAAAATCATAATCCTACGCGCGAAGAAATCCGAAAAGCTATCGCAAATAACATTTGTCGCTGCACCGGTTACGTCCAAATCGTAGACGCAATCGAAGACGCTGCACATAGCTATCAGAACAAAGAATAACGTTTCTAGCCTCATTGCCTAGGAATTTATTCTAAACGCGATCCGTTCATTCTTACCACTGAGCCGCTTTCTTGCGCCTCGGTGGTTTTTTGCATTTTTACATATCTTTATAAGAAATCTTCGATTGGGTTTCTTATTAGTTTTGTAAATCTGCTTTCTTTATTAAAAAAGGGGGGACGTCTCCCCCTGAGCGGCTATCGCCTCTACGGCGATACGCCGCTACCCCCTCTAGCTTGCGCTCATACGCCGTCTATCCACTTAGCCTAAATGGCATTGCACTCGCTCGCTTCGCTGTTTCATTAATCCTTTACGCAGTACGCGGTTTGTTTCGCATTAAGCATTTCTATGTCCGAAGAAAATAACGTTATTGAGCCAAATTCTGATTCTATTGATCAGGTCAACGATAATGATCAGTCCAATATTTCACATATTCAGAATTTGAACGAGTCTAAATCAGATTCCAACGACAGCCAACAAGCATCTACACCCATCCCTGTTGAACCCCAAAACGCTGCATCTGATGCTCAACCCAACGACGGCGCTGACGAAGTCAATACCTTACCCATGGTACGCCCCAATGACAACCTGCCCCATAAAAGCGGTATGCTCAATAAGCTCTCGCTGACATCTAGGCTCTTGTTTAAATGGCTCTACTCGCGCGTCATCCACGAACCTTCTCAGGTCAAAGAAATTCTTTCCATTCCCTCAAACGAGCCTATTTTATATTTTATTAACAACGAAAGTCGCATCGATTTTCTCTATATCAACGACTTGTGCCTCAAAACAGGCATGCCGCTCGCGTACATTTCAAACGGCAGTTCGAAACGTTCCATGGGAACAATCGGTTCTCGATTGCGCGCCTTCTTTGGACGCAAAAACAAAAATGCATCCCTTGATGACGTCATCGATGCCCTCAAATCAAAACGTCCTGCGCTCATTTTTCTCAACCAATACGGCCTGCACGAACGCGATAAAGTCAAGTTCACCGAATCTATCCTGTCACGCCTGCTCGACTTGCTTAAAGAATCCAACACTCGAGTCCACCTCGTGCCCATTGGAATCATTTGGGAACGCCGTGCCGAAAGCTCCAACCGCACAATCATTAACGAAATCTATGGTACGCCTTCACGACCAAGTTCAATTCGACGCTTTTTGTCCGCCATACCTGGGTTTCTGCAAGTCTTCTTTAAGATTGGACAACCTCAGTGCCTCATTCATCACGAAGTCTTGACGCCTGACACAAAATACAACTCAGGAACCGAACTACGCCAAGCTATGATCGATGAGATCGATGATATGCATCAACAAGTCAACGGTCCCAAAGTCAAACCTCATCAACAGCTCATGCGTGAAATTCTGGACGCTGATGCATTCCGCGCTGAACTTCGTTCCATTGGTCAGTCAACAGGTCAATCTGAAGCTGAACTTTTACGCGATGCCCGAAAGATTCTCGAAAAAACAGCAGCCAAATTTTCGTTTGTAACCATTAAAATCCTGAGTGCCCTACTCATCCCTTTGTTTGCCCTCATTTATGATGGCTTGAACTTCGATCCCGAAAAGCTGAATGAAATTCGTGAGCTTTCCAAAAAAAATAGGATCATCTTTATCCCTAGCCACAAAAGTCACATCGACTACCTCGTTCTCAGCGTAGTTCTGTTCCAACATGGCATTATTCCGCCGCACATCGCAGCCGGCGAAAACCTCAACTTCGCCGTTGTTGGCTCCATCTTGCGTCATGGTGGCGCTTTCTTCATCAAACGAAGCTTCCGCGGCGAACAGCTCTATACGGCCTGCCTTAAACACTATATCGCGAAAATATTATCTGAAGGCTACCCCATCGAGTTCTTTATCGAAGGTGGTCGTTCACGTACTGGCCAAGTTCTGCAACCAAAATTCGGAATTCTTCGAATGCTTGCGCAGGCTGTTCAATCAAACCCAGATATTCCTGTAAAAATCATCCCCTGCGCGATCACGTACGAAAAAGTCATTGAGGACATTGGCTACAAAAAAGAACTCGAAGGCGGCAAAAAAGAAAAAGAGAGTATTGCAGGCCTCATTCGCACGACCAAACTCCTCATCAGTAAATATGGACAGCTCTACTTGTCTTTTGCGGATCCCATCGATTTTAATGAAGCTCTCAAAACACCGCCAACCCTTCCCGCTGAAGCCGTCGACGAACTCTTCACCAAACAGATCGACAACCTTGCAAGCGAACTCATGAAGCGCATTAATGAAGCTTCTACCGTTACAACGAGTTCTCTGCTCAGCGCAGCCATTCTCAACGAACATAGTCATTCGCTGCCCTTATCCGAGGTTCTACAGTCGTCTGCCTTCTTCCTCAACCTTCTCGTTGAAAATGGTGCACGCATCAGTCCTGTCCTTAAAACAGCCCTCGCAGCACGACGTGCTACGTTGCGCGCCATCCCTGTTCAGTCGCAAAACACAGATACGTCTGCAACCGAGATCAATCCCTATCAGACGCCAAGCCAAATTGAATCCATGGCTCAACTCCTCAAAGATCCCGTGCTTCACACGCTGAAACTCTTCCAGCATAATGGCAGCATTCATCAAAAAGGTAACAACGAAGCCTTCACCATCGAAATTGCCGAAGCAGGAAGACTGCAGATGGCTTTCTACAAAAATATCCTGCTGTTTTCGATTATTGACGATATCTACTTCGCACTTGCGCTCTCTGTAACACCCAAAGATGCCTGCACGCGAAATGCTGTCGAAAAGGCTTTTCTCGAAATTCAGGATCTGTTCAACATTGAATTTAATATGATTCGTCCAGATCAGATCTTTGATAACACCATCCGACACTTTATTGCCCGCAATTGGATCACAATCTCTGAAGACGAGTTTATCGAAGTCACACCGAACAGTGTCATGCCCCTCCGCATGCTTACACGCGCGATCACACCACATATCCAAAGTTACAAATCCGTCTTCGATGAAGCCAACAATGTTACCTCTGACGTCGAAGAATCAAAGTTCATCGAATTGATCATGAACACGACCAAACAAGCTGTCTCCGAAGGCAAACTTCTTCCAGAATCGCGAAACAAAGTCATGTTTACACATGCCATATCGCGACTTACCGCCTACGGAACTTTCAAAGCTTCGTACGACTCTTCAGCGAAAAAACCCACCAAAATGCTCTCCAAAACGACAGAAGTACCTTCGATCAGAATTTTTGATAGCTTACAAACTTAAGTAAATGTTAAATGTTGATATATTGGGCTCCGCCAATGAGAGGGGGTAGCGGCGTATCAGCGATGATAATGAATACAATTGCAATCGCAATGACACTGCATGCCATGTCGTTTACATCACGATCATCGTACCATTATCATCGCTGATAGACGCTCAGGGGGACTCATCCCCCACCCCATGATCAACCCCATACAATCCACACATTCACTGACGACAGCACCTACACAAAATATAAATTGAGTCAAAACAATGTACACACTTGAAGATACTAAAAATATGTCCCGCGCATTGCGTCACGATGACTTTGACGGATTCAGCGCACTCCTCAAAACAGACGAACGCTTCACGCCATGGCTAAATGATTATCAATCCAAAAATTATACAAAAATCTTATTCAATTGGATAGATGCCGAATTTGTAACTTCGCCAGCCAATGACGTAGAATCTGTCTTTATATCAGCACTCGCAGACTCTTTTTATGATGATGAAAACTGGGTTTTGGCCTACGCATGCCTCACTTGTCTGCACGATTCTTCAAAGGCGCAAAAGAAACGCGCTCAGGCTTTTGAGAATTACACAAAATCAGCCCCCAGCTGCTCAATCGAAAACGCTTTTCACGAGGCTGCACTAGAATATTATAAAACCGAAACAGAACTTGATGAAAACGTGCGAAATGATGCGCGCATCTACCATGAATTAGCGCGCGCCAACTTCGAAATCACACAGCTTCGCGAAGCCATGAAGGGCCGCGTCGTTGAAGGCCGAGAAGTTAAGACGCATCTCGATGCAATCGCTGCACTGCTTTTTGCCGTCGACAAAGGCAACTGGGAAGCCATAAAAATTGCCGCAGAACGACTCGCTCACCCGCTTTCGGCCGATGACGCTTTTCACTGGATGGCATGGTTTGCTGATTGTGCGACAAAAGCTTCCGAACAAGAAATGACCATCATACTCGCGTGGAGTGACTGCTTCTGGCCCCTCATTCGAGATCCTTTCTACTTGCGAGAACGCGTACGTGCGCTCTACCCCGATGCTGCCGAGATTCTCGAGACGCGCGAAGACCTCGACACGCTCCAAGATCTCCACGACGACAAAGACGACGTGCTTCCTCAAACGGCAATTTTACGCGCCATGCTTGCTGACGATTCCCGCATGGTTACCCAGCACGCCGATATCATTGAAACGCTTCACCCAGTCATTTCAGCCTTACTCGCTGCATGGCTCAATCTTATGGATGAACCCACTCAACTTGCGCAAACGATTCGAGCCTCACTCAAACAATCGCCGACCATGCTCAATCTCTATGCCATGGCTTTCACGCACGAACTCATTCCCATGAACGAAAAAGCAGCCCTCGCACGCGAATTGCTCCCCCTTGGTGACAATGCACTCTGCTTACTCGGGCTCTTCCGTCCGCTCGTCAACAAAGCCTTCGAATCGGCTCAGCGAGCATATATTGTTGGGTGTCAACCTGGGGATGAAGTTGGAGCAAGCAGTACACAAAACAAACAAGCCCCATCAACTCCATCAACACGTGCAGACGCTGACAATAAACCCGATTCAAGGCCTTCCGATAATACAATTGCGTCCGTCAAATCTACTGCATCAACTGCACCGGCACCTAAGAAGATCAATCCAACAATCATCATAATTCTTCTTATTGTCATTGCTGCAATCATCTTTGCGGTGGTTAAATTCGCATAAACAATCGACATATATTATTATATAAACACAGCATTAAGCTGCTGTTATTATATAACAGTAGCTTTTTTATTTTTGTGAATGGCAGTTTGCGTTTTAGACGTTTATTTTTTCGCAAACAGTACTAAAAGAGATGTAGGTTTGGAACCTCCTTCCGAACACACTGCGCCAGCTTTATTCCACAGCGCAGCTTTTTACATTCACCGTTGTGCCCAACACGGCACCTCAAACACATACAGATATGATCAAAATTCGAAACTTTAAAGAAATACCTTACGATGAGCTCGAAGCACTCAACCTCGAAGCGAAAGCGGATGTTCAAAATCACGTCGATGACGACGTACTCCGCGAAAAGTATTTGCGTTACCTCCATGACGAAAAGCAGCTTAAAGCTGTCACGGTCTGCTTTTCCGACCTCGAGGGCCGCTTTCACATGCTCGATTATGACAAAAAATTCCTCGAAAAATCGCATGATAGCCTGACCTTTGATGGCTCATCTATCCACGGTTTTTCACAGACGCGCGAGTCAGACCTTTGTCTTGGCATCGATTGGGGTAGCTTTAGATGGCTTCCCAGCGATATTTTTGGCCCCGGCAAAGTTATGGTTTTCGGCCTCGTTCAAGATGTCGACGGTCAGCCCTATCCCGGCGACACGCGCAGTCTCCTCAAACAATACTCCAATCTACTTTCCAAACGCGGATACGAAGCGCAGATCGCATTCGAAGTCGAAGGATTTCTCTTTAAAGGCATCGACGCAGAACAAAATTTCCAAGCCGATCATGGTTTTGACTACGTTTCGGACGGAGGATACTTCCACACGCTTCCCAACAGCCCGCTCAAACTCTTCATCGATCACTTCGCAGAAGCACAACGCGCCCTCGGTTTTGAAAACGAAAAAGATCACCCCGAAGTCGCTCCTTCGCAGTTCGAACTCAACTACCGTTGCACCGGTGGCCTCACTGCCTGCGACCAGGTTCAACTCTATAAACTCCTCGCACGCCAAATCGCAGCCATGAACGGCCTCACCGCCTCCTTCCTCCCCAAACCTATGATGAAAGTCAATGGTTCGGGCATGCATGCGAATTTCTCCGTTATGCACGAAGGCAAAAACCTCATGTACGATGCGAATGGCGAAGGCCATCTCTCGCAATTCGGCTGGAACGTCGTTGACAAACTGCTCTATCATGCCCGCGATATCTGCCTCATCGCAAACAGCTCCGTCAACGCCTATCGACGCCTCGATCCAAATTTCGAAGCCCCGAACAGCATCCGCGTTTCGTCCAACGATCGTACGGCTATCATCCGCCTCCCCAAAGGCAACGAACGCACGTCCCGCTTCGAACTCCGCAGCGTCGGCCCCGACGCCAATCCCTACCTTCTCGTCTACACCATGCTCAAACTCGCCATGGAAGACTACCCTGCCATCACGCCCGACCTGAGAAACTGCGAAAATAATAAACTTCCCGGCAACATTTATGATGCCATCGCCGACTTCGAAAAGTCCGACACCATGCGCACCCTTCTTGGCCCCGCCATTTTCGATAAATTCCTCGCACTCAAAAAAGTCGTCGCCAATCGCTCCCCCAAAGACCTCGGCACACGCATCAAACGCGGCGAAATCGTCTTCCATCACGAAGTTGTCAATCAGTCCCTGTGGACAGACTTTTAATCTAAGTATTTATATATATTCTGTATTATATTTTCTTTTATATATAAATACATTGGCTTCGCCTATCTGCGCTTCGCGCAGATACGGCTTCGCCCGGCGTCGATTTCATTCGACGCCGGTGCGCCACTATTACCTGCGGTAATACGCGGCGCAATACATCATCCTCTATTTCGCATGTAATCCATCTATCGTGCAGCAAAAGCATGCGTGAAGTTCAAAGAATCGTTTTTTTATTTACTTTTATTATTTTTTGAATTATTCACCAAACAAGAGTGGTGAAGATTTTAATAAGTTTTTTTAAACTCATACAAAACACAATAAAATCCAGTCTAATATCTTAATTAGACAACACTTTCTCATCAAACTTAATCGGAACTTTAACGATTAAATTTATCTTACTTATCAACAGTTTAAGTCATGAGTACAAAAACGATACACAGTTTATGGGGCAAAAAATCATCCACAGGAGAACCAGAATGGTTGCCACTTACCATGCACTTAAACGACACGGTAGAAGTCGGAAAGTTGCTGTGTCGGAGCATGACGTGTTTTTGTTTGAAAGCGCCCATGAGGAGCTGATCGATGGTGCCGACGACGAAATCTGCGAGCATCGATTTCTTACGGCCGGAAAACCAGTCGTTGACGATGAGTGTATCTTCGCTGTCGTCGCCTTCGGAGACACGACCATTGCTATCCATAGACTTTGTTTGCGCAGAATCACTGGCTTCTTTAATCGCTTTCCAATTGTCGTTAAATTCGGCGCGGCAATGGAACAGTTCGATGGAGTGACAGCGCGAATCGTTGAAATTTCGTACCCAATTTTCAAGTCTGGGAAAGATCTCGTTGGACGTTGCCTGTGTTGGGAGTGCGAAGAATACGCCTGTGCGGCCGCTGCGTTCGGCGAGTATTTCTGCGGCAGCTAGGGCCGTTTCTGTTTTGCCATATCCCATGGGGGCTTCGACGACGAAAATGCCTGGTACTTTTTGCTTTCTAGCAAGGTCGATCATAGCATTTTGCAAGGCATTGGGGGTGTTAAATGCAAAGCGATGCTTATAGTAATCACCGATGGTATTGGTGTAATTGAGGTCATCGAGTGGCTTCCAAGGATGTGTTAAACCGAGTTTTTCGAATCCCTCTGCGGCTCGCAGTCTGCAGGACTGGATGTCAACCGCGTCATTGATATGAATGTAGGGAAACAGATAATTGTTGCTCGAAATCCAGTCGGCCATAATGAGTAGACCACACAGTTCAATCGAAGCGACTTGATTGGGGACGGGTAACTGATCGTAGGATTCGAAGCAGTCTGACATTTTTAGAGCCCAGTTACAGAGATTGCGCTGAACTTCAGTCCAAACAACCCTGCCTTCTTTGCCAGCATAATAATTAAGTGGCCAGGTATCGGAACTATCGGGTTCGTTATCTTGTGGTTTACCGTGATAAGCCCCAAGAATCGCAGCGATATTTTTTACGTTTTTGCCGCCGAATTCAGTGAGTAACACCTGGGAACACATCGCATGCGGTGTTTTGGTGCGGTAGGGCATGTCACTGGTACACATTAATCCAGAAGCATGAATGCGTTTAAGGATAATATTATCTAAATCTTTGCATGCGTCATTGCGTTCATTACGTTCACTTTGTTCTGATGTCCCCGCGTACGACACGTGGGTATCTTTTGTTTGAAAAGCAGGTGTCGCTTTTCCTAAGTCATGTGCTGCACATATAAAAATGAATAACCCACGAACCTGACTCAGTTTGTCGTCGTCTAATAAATCATCGCAGACAAATCGTGTATGCTTTGCAATATTGTGCTTTGCGCCTTCGCACAACCATCGATCCCACCTCGGACTTGCAAACAAAGTCGTCATCATCGATGAATGTCACGCTTATGACGCCTATATGTCCGTCTATCTCCATCGAATTCTCGAATGGCTCGGCAAATACAATATCCCAACCATTGTTCTGTCGGCCACCTTGCCGAGCGAAAAGAGTCGCCAGTTTATTGAGCTGTATTCTGGCATTAAGACTTGTCCGAGTAAAGCCGAAGCGGAATATTACGGTATTGAAGAAGTTCAAAAACCAGACTGGATGACATCCAGAGCGTATCCGCTCATAACCTATAGCAATGGCGACGAGATTTGTTCAGAAGTCATCCCTGGCGATGGCCATAAAACGACGATTGAAATCGAAAAAATCCATGACGATGCACTCGAATGCAAACTCGACGAGTGCATGAAAACAGGTGGATGCGCTGGCATTATCGTCAATTCGGTACGTCGTGCACAGGCCATTTCAAAACGAATGCGCGAGATCTATTGCGATGACAAAGTCCTCCTGTTCCATTCGAGATTCCTGATGCCCGACCGCGCTGAAATCGAAAAACAGATCACTGCAATGCTCGGAAAGCCGAGTAATAACCCTCATCGTCCTGAGTTTAAAATTATTATTGGAACGCAGGTGCTCGAACAATCATTGGACATCGATTTCGACGTATTATTCACCGATCTGGCTCCGATGGATTTGTTAATTCAACGCATGGGCCGTCTGCATCGCCATCACAGAACTCGCCCGGAACTGCTGAAATCCCCGAAATGCTTTGTCATGGGGCTCGAGGACGATGGCCGTCGTGCCTCAACACATATTTATGACAATTACCTGCTCATGCGCACAGAAGCTTTGCTGCCAAATCAAATGACTTTGCCCAACGATATCTCTCAATATGTCGAAGATACATATCACGAGAATACAAAATTTTCGGATCTGGATGAAGAGGAATATAAAAAGGCATGCAAACAGTATCAGAATGGCATTGATGATAAAGAAGCCAAAGCAAAAGTGTTCTGTCTTCAAAAGCCCAATCTCAGTCGTCGACTCAGCACACTAAATGGTTGGTTGAACTGTGATTGTGCAGAACAGTCCGATAGGGCCGTTGTTCGAGATATTGTCGACAGTATAGAAGTTTATCTTATTCAGAAAAAATCTGATGGCTATATATATCTTATAAACAATGAACACACAATGGTATCGGGAAATGAGACACCAAATGATGAACTTGCCCGTGAAATCTTAAAATATAGAATAGATCTTCCCGTGAGTTTGATTCAAAATTATGATGAAACCATTTCCGAATTAGAAATTTGCTCAAACGAAGTATCATTATGGCAAAAATCACGTTGGTTAAAAGGAAATCTCTTTTTAATTTTGAACGAAAAAAATCAATTTACAGGTCTTCCGGGGATTGAATTAACATACTCAAAGACTGAAGGCCTTTCATATACAAAAAAGGAACGGACAAATGCTTGAGAAAGAGTTTAACTTACTTCGGGAACCCTGGATTATGAGTACACTACTTCTGCGCTTCAAGGCGCCCATGCAGTCATGGGGCATCAGCGCAAAGTTCGACAGTCGTTCCACGGAGCGCGTGCCGTCCAAAAGCGCGGTCATCGGCATGATCGCCGGTGCCCTTGGACGAAAACGCAATGAATCCCTGGACGATCTGACGGTTCTTCGCTTCGGCGTTCGCGTCGACAACGAAGGCCGGCTTTTGCGTGATTTCCAGACTGCGAAAAATCCCAACAAAAAAACATCCGTTTACGGCAAGCCCGGCATCTATCGCGATTACCTCGCCGATGCCGCCTTTCTCGTTGCGCTTGAAGGCGATGACGATTTGCTCGAAAAGGTCGAAAATGCGATCAAACATCCCGTGTTTCCGATCTTCCTGGGCCGCCGCTCCTGTCCGCCAGAGGGCCGTGTTTCGCTCGGCATTCGCAAGGATATGAAGCTCATGGATGCGCTCAAGGCGGAACCCTGGCTTTGCGAAGTGAAAGACCGCGACGAAAAAACGCGTTTTGTCCTCGATGCCGGTGCGGATGACGATGAAACCTATATTCTGCGCGACAATCCCGTGTCATTTGATCAGAATTGCCGCAAATTCGCATTCCGCCGCGTGCTCGACCTTCGCGAAAAGACGGACAATCCGACAGAATGTGACGATGCCAATCGAGAACCCTAAACGGATCACGATCCCTTGAGCGAGCTGTTTTAAGGAGGATTAGCCATGTACTTATCACGCATTGAACTCAATCCTCAGCTTCGCGATACCCAGCGCGCACTCGCTTGGCCCGTCGTCATGCACGGCGCCATTGAGCGCTCGTTTGACAACAAATCCGAACGCAAACTCTGGCGCGTCGATTATCTCAACGGCCGCTGTTACCTGCTCGTGCTCAGCGAATCCAAGCCCGACTTTATGCATCTGGCCGCCCAGTTTTCCGATAAAGGCACGGTCTGGGAAACGCGCGATTATCAGCCGCTTCTCGATCGCATCGAGGCCGGCCAGAAATATCGTTTTCGCCTTTGTGCCAACCCCGTGCATTCCACCAAAGACGGCGTTACGCTCAAGAACGGCAAGGAAGGACGCGGAAAAATCGTCGCACACGTCACGCACGATCAGCAATGTCAGTGGCTCATCGACAAGGCCAAGAAATGCGGTTTTGCCCTCGATCTCGGCGACAAAATGACCAAATCGACCAAAAAGGACGGACAGTTCGTCGAACACGAAGTCTGGACGCACCCAAGTTTCGATGTCGTCCATACGACGTGGAAACAGTTCGGCAAAAAGGCCGACGACACGCGCAATAAAGTGACGCTTCGCACGGCGACATTTGAAGGCGAATTGACCGTCACCGACGTCGATTTGTTCAAAAAAGCACTCGTCGAAGGCATTGGCCGCGAAAAAGCCTACGGCTGCGGTCTACTGACGATTATTAGAGTGCGTTAATTATATATATTTATATATTAATATTTAGGTGCGATACGGGCTTTGCCCCGCATCGCGCTGTGCTATGGCTAACGCCATACGCACAGCGGCCAGCGCTATCTCCCTCGCCTGAGCCGTTGTACACAACGGCTCTGCTCGGTCGATACGCGCTGGCTTTGTTGTGTTGCGGTGCTATTTCGTTTCACTCAATACGCCCCGCGTGCTACGCTATCTCCCTTCGGGCGATACGCTCCGCATTTTTATGAATGATGTTTTGGCCATAAAAGATAATTATAACTCAGCAATATTAGAATAACGGCTCAAAATACCTTCTTTCAATACAAAATACTCGAACGCGCAACGCGAGATATAAAACAGTTGCTTGAATGTTCTGACTTTGATGAATCAAATTTCGATGTCGATGAAGTATATTTATGGGACAATAAACTCGGACAAGTTGCCGCTCACGTTTCATACGGCAAATACGACGACGAAGACGCCACCGACGACTCGATTGCACGCGATATTGAAACGCTCGAGGAAATGAACGCCACAGAAACTTGTAATGGAAAAATTATAGAAGATACCCCATCATCCGCGCGAAAAGTCGCCGTATATGAAGACGATTTCTTTGCTGAACTCGATTATGCTGACGATTCCGATGATGAAACCTTCGATACATCTTTTAATCCAGAAGAGTTTGATGAGCTCGATAGCGATCACGATGATATATTCGAAAGTGATGAAGATGAGGAGTTTTAGCGATGATCGTCGTTTCCATAACGGATTGTCCCCCTGCCCTTCGTGGCGATCTCACCAAATGGCTGTTTGAAATCAATGTCGGCGTTTACGTTGGTCAAGTCTCGGCGCGCGTTCGCGATGAATTGTGGAATCGCATCGTCGAAAACTGCAAAGTCGGACGCGTGACCATGGTTTATCAGACGAATAACGAGCAGCATTTTGCCTTTCGCGTACACAACAGCGACTGGAAACCCATTGATTTCGATGGTCTAACGCTCATGCTGCGACCAGTCGATTCCTATACAAATCGCACATCTTCATTGCGTCCCGGATTTAGTAAAGCCGCACAACGTCAGATCGTTAAACGCATTCAAAATGCAGAAATGAAGCGAGCTGAAAAACAAATCGATTCTGAAATCGAACAAGAAAACTTCCACCCTGCGCGCGCTGCATCTGCACCAATTGAGATCGTCATCGATGAAAATTCAAACAGATCGAAGAATAAACGCACAAAACGTACAGAAACGGAACCTGGCAAGCAAACATACGTCGTCTTCGATCTGGAAACGACGGGATTAAACGAAAATGAGCATGAAATTGTCGAGTTTGGAGCCTTGCGCATTGTCGATGGTCAAATCGTTGACAAATTCCAGTGTCTTGTACTCATCGACAACGATATACCGCCGTTTATTTCAAAGCTCACGGGGATCACCGATGATATGATCGATGAAAACGGGGTTACGCTTAAAGATGCACTCAGTCAGTTTATCTCATTTATCGGCAGTGATCTATTGATCGGGCACTACATCGAATTTGATATGAAATTTATACGAGCGGCCTTGAAACGTTGTCGTTTTGCCCCCATCACGAACAAAACATTCTGTACGCTCGAACTTGCAAGAAAACGGCTGCCGCAATGCAAAAGTCATAAACTCAAATCGCTAATTTCACACTTTAATATCGAATCATCAGGTGAACACCGAAGCCTTGCGGATTGCGAGAGCGTTTTTCATCTGTATGAAATCCTTAGAAAAATGTAACTCCCACCATATCCACAATTGTCTCTGGCTCACGCTAAGTGCGATTTTTATTCACAATCAACAACACAAAATTAACCCCAATCAAATTTAGTATTGACCGATGATTCGATTCAGGCAGGTAAACCGCTCGAAATTTCCGGCAGCAAAATATCTGCATGGGCAACTGCCAATGATGCACAACGCACGATCAAACCACAGGTACAACTGTTGGTGGCATGGGCGGTCCTGGCGGCAGACCATACGGCGTTCTATATTTGGGCGAGCCGCGCAACCTGCGCGGCTCAGCTCGCCTATGCGTGCGCATACGGCTCGCTGCGTCGGCTATTTCATACGCCGACGCACGTGTATAATGCGGAGCCGTATTGAGCGATAGCGAGATAGGCGGAGCGACTGAGCGTATGCCGTCAGGCATAGCGAGGCGACAGAGGCGTATTTGCGTCAGCAAAATAGCCGGAGTCCATACCAGCAAAACAAAATTCACCGTGGTCTCGATCAAAAACATTGACACCGCATAATCAAGTGTCTATAAAGCAATTACCTTCTGAACTGATGAGGTGAGGCAGGGTTTCATGAACACCGCATAGTACGGTGTTTATAAAGAAAGGGGCAAACGAGGCTAACAGCTTAGAAGACACTACCGATTGGAAGTGTTTTAATTGAAAGTTTCAATAGACACAACATAAGCATGTGTCAACAAAACTTCCTATCCTAGCGTGCCTCTACATCCCAAGTCAGAATGTTAACCAGGAGGCGGGATTCTGAATCTTGCCTTTTTCATTCACTATCGAATAGACACGTCATAAACACGTGTCAATCATCAACAGATAACCTTAAATCATAAGCCATAGAATCGGAAAACATTATGCACAATACAGGATAAAAACGATTGCCCAAAATAGGACTGGTGCTAAAATCGAATTGATACACGTAGTTGTGTCAGAACTTTATTGGTTTTGATAAAGCGATTACTCAGTGCGAGAGAAGATTCGATGAAACGCGATAATACAGACTATGTTGGAAAAACGTTCGGACATCTGACGGTTGTTTCAGAAGCTGAAACTGTGAACAATAAGCGCTACGTCAACTGCAATTGCGATTGCGGCAGCTCAATTAAGGTTCGTCTGAGCAGCTTAAAAGACGGACACACGAAATCATGTAATTGCCTTTCGCGAGGAAAAGCATCACAAAGATTGAAGACCTTGCACTCTACCGCATGTAAAGTCCCAACGAAGCCATTTATACATATATTATATGCTTATATTTTGGCACTTTGGACGGAAGGCGAGTTAGTAGATCAGATCAAAACGACAATTGAAATACAACAAAATCCGAATGAGCCAAACGTTAATTTAGCACTTGTTTCAGTTTATGATCTAAACGATAATTCTGGTAATTCTAATTTTACCATTCTTATCAAAGAAGATACTTCTAAAGATTTATGCAATCCATCAACATCGCTGTTTGTACAAAATGGAATTCACACAAATTTCAGCCAATTGAGCGACTTTGATGAATATCAGAATGATACAGATGATCCTGTGTATTTAAAAGTAATACTTCTAATTAAAGACAGGATCTGTCCTAATTTGGAATAACTACTGCTGATTTTTATAAAATAGCAGGGAGCTTATTCCAATCCATTCATAGAAAGGAATAATTATGAAGCATATCCCTGCTATCATAGTGTTGTTGTGTACCCTGTGTGCCTCTTTTTCAGCGTACGGTCAAACGATTGAACAAAATGATGATCTTGTTCATACTAATTCTACAATAACAAATACACAGGTTACCCAAACCGATCTTTCTCAAGCTGAATATACAACACCGGCTTCTGATACTTTTGATTCGTCAGAAGTTGCGCAGAATGTTCAAACTGAGACAAATACACAAAATAGCATTTTGCCGGAAAATAAACTCACTCCGGAAGAAGAAGCAGAACTGGCGGCTGCACTCGCGGAAGATTCTCAAGAAACGCCTAAGGAAACTTCGAATACCAATCCGATTGCATCTTTTGTGCAGTCTATGAATCCCGATATGGCATTTATTGCGGACTTTGCACTGGCGTGGTTTTCTGACAAAGAGAAGAATTATCAACAAGGTGCGCACGATCCTGCAAAAACTGGGTTTAATTTGCAACAACTAGAATTGAGCGTATCTGCAAGTGTCGACCATCTGTTTAGATTTGAATCAAATCTCGTATTTTCGCTTTCTGGTGTAGAGATTGAGGAAGTCGTCGCAACAACGACAGCGCTACCTTATGGTTTGCAGATTCGTGCAGGTCAATTTCTTTCCCGCGTTGGACGAATTAATGCCACTCATCCGCATACCTGGGATTTTGTCGACCAGGTCTTTATGATTTCAAAATTTTATGGTCCTGAAGGCAACCGAGGACTCGGCCTTGAGTTATCGTGGCTACCACAGCTCCCTTGGTATGCAGAACTGGCTGTTGCAGCTCAAATGCCAAGTTCGAGCGCCTCAAATCGAAGCTTTATGAACAATACGAGCGATATCGATGGCGTTCAGGATTTATTATATACATTTACGCTCAAACAATTCTTTCCGTTCAACGACGAAACGGGACTTCTCTGGGGCTTGAGTGCTCAAACTGCGCCTAATAATACGGGACGCGATAACCGAACCGAAATTTTTGGTACCGATTTGACGCTTAAATGGAATCCGCATGACAACCCGGAAATGGCGCTTGTGATGCAGGCAGAGGCTATGTTCAGAATTCGTCACGTTCCTGGCGACATGTTGTTTGATGCAGCAGGTTATGCGCAGCTCGTCTGGCAGATCAATCGCGAGTGGGCCACGGGCATTCGCGGCGAATATGGTTCCGGCGTAGAGAACGACACCCTTGATCCCGAGTGGACGGATCACCGCGGACGGCTCACGCTTCAGGGCACTTGGTCGCCATCTCACTTTACACGCTTACGTGCTCAGGGCTCCATTGATTTTCCAACATGGCAATCCCCTATTTATGCGCTAATGCTGGCACTTGAAGTTAATGTCGGAACGCACCCTGCCCATAGTTTTTAACACTTTGCTCTAAGAAGGGGAAAGCCTTCCCCTGAGCAGCTATGCGCGGAACATCGAAGCAGCATCTTCGATGTTCCGCGCATACGCTGCTACCCCTTCTAGCCTGCGGCGCGTGAACAAAATTTCTTAGCACTTCCTTAGATGGCGAGGTTTTCACAGTCAATACAAACTCGCCATCTATTATTAAACATTTTCCTATAAAAGAGGATTAATTATGATTAAAAAACTCATTCCTGCACTTATGATTTCTGCTCTTCTCTGCAGCTGCTCCGATGGCAACAGCTTTGCTGTGGCAAAAGTCGATCTCGACATGACTTTCGCATCCGAAACTGGGACGGGAAATGTTCATATCACAGAAAATGGCGATAAAATTCAGCTCACATCGTTAGAATTCGAAATTGAATCGATAGAAATCGCTATCGTTACAAATTCTACGGGGTCCAACAATGTCGAGTTTGATCCGTCTAATCCCCCAGCCCCTTATACAAACTGTCATAATGGACATTGCCATTCTACAGAATCGAGCAATATTTATACATTTGATGAGATTATTGCCGAATTGAGCGGTGGTTCGACAAACACATCCAGTATTACTCTAGATCTAGATAAAGAGATCACATTTACGAGCTTTAATACGGCTCAGGAATTAGGTGATCTTGAAATTCCTCTCGATATTGGAAACTATCAAAAACTCATTGTCAATGTCGGTCATGTTTCTCTGACTGCTAAAAATCTGACGACAGGTGAAACGATTCAATTATCAAATCTTCACGACCACGATGACGATGACGATGATGATCATCATCATGACGGCGATGACCATGATCATGAACATGCCCACGTTCATGGATTTTCGGTTTCTCATCCCATTGAACTCAATATCACCAAGAATTCAGAATACGAACATGAACTCGGCTTTGATCTCGAAATCAATGCTCACTTTTTGGATGAGTTAAGTGAAAACAACGATTTTGCAGACCTTGTCAAGGCGCACGTTGTGCTTGAGCCTGAAGACGAAGATCACGAGCATGAGCACCACCATGACTAATTTCGTTGAATGCAAAGATTTGCAGTTTGGCTATGTGCAGGCGTTAAAGCCTGCACTTAATTGGACTGTAAAACCGAAAGAATTCTGGGCAATTATTGGCGAAAATGGATGTGGCAAAACGACACTTTTTAAAACGCTGCTCGGCCAACTCCGCCCATTTTCAGGTTCAATTCATGTTGCACCACGGTGTTCGTACATTGCACAGACAGGAGAACATGCAGCAACGATGCCGGCTCGCGTATGCGATGTCGTTAGTATTGGCGTAGAAGAAGGCTTTTCATCGCTCAAACCATTTTACAGATTTAAATACAAAAAGGATATTGCAAATGCAATTCGTGCATTTGAACTCGAAAGCATGCAAAAACGTCAATTTTCTGACTTATCACAGGGTGAAAAGCAACGCGTGCAGCTTGCACAGGCCATTGTTCGCTCTCCATCTCTCATCTTATTGGACGAAGCCACATCTGCGATGGATCCCGTACACGCACGTGAATCATTCCGTCTTTTGAACGAACAAATGAATGAACAAAATATGAGTGTCGTTGCTATTTCCCATTCAATGACATTTCACCACGATTATATTACCCATGTACTGGCCTTTATCGAAGACGGATTCCTCATGGGAACACGTGATGAAGTTCTGTCAAAGCTGAGTTAGTGCAATGGAAAAGATACAACTATTTATAGAAAGTTGGCCGCTTCTAAGTGAAGCTGCTCTCAGCGGAGCCATGGCAGGCGCACTGCTCGGCGCACTCGGTGTTTATATTCTATTGGGACGTGTCGTTTTTCTCAGCGCTGCGCTCTCGCAAATATCCAGTGCCAGTGTCGCTTTGTCAATTTGGCTCTGCGCTTTGTTTGGCTACGAATTGCATGAAGCCCCTGTTTTGTTTAGTCCGGCAATATTCAGTACGATTGTAGCCATCATCGTACTTGCACTTTGTCAAAAAGGTCTAAAACATACGAAATCTCCCGATTCGATGTTGGCAGCTTTATATATTGGCGGCGGAGCAGGTACGATTCTCATTGGTACACAAATCATCCACGAGATACAGGATATTCAACAGCTTTTAACTGGTAATGCCGTTCTGGTTGAACATAATGATTATATATTACTGAGTATCACAACAGCAGTTGTATTAGGTCTATTTATATATGCGCATCGTGGATTTGAATCTGCAACATTTTGGCCAGAAACTGCACGCGTTGCTCGCGTTCCTGTGACGATTTTCAATCTTATCAAATTTGGCATCATCGCCATTGTAATTGCCATGACAACCCGCATTATGGGAGCACTCCCCGTTTTCGCGCTTTCTTGTTTGCCAGCACTCGCTGTGAAATGGGCTCCGAATCTTCGTATCATGTTTTTTATGGCTTTGATTCTAGGGGCTGTTATCGGCTTTGTTGGCTATGTCGTCGCATTTATTGCAGATCTTCCAGTGGGACCATCGCAAGCTGCACTTGCACTTATCTGTGTGATCCTATCCTTTGGCATTTGTTCGCTCATTCGCATATTTAAATGGTTGGGACACACAAAAAAACTGCAAATTAAAATAGAACAGTAAATACTGTTCAAGGAGGTTATATGAAATTACGTATGTTTATCCTATTGTTCTTATGTCTTATGCCACTGAATGCCTTTGCGGAAATTCGCATCGTTGCTACACTTCCGACGCTTGCAGCCATTGCTCGCGAAATTGCGCCAAACGCGACTATTGAGCAATTAGCGTCCAATTCGGAAGATCCACATTTTATTACACCGAGACCTGATTACATATTAAAACTCAGTAAGTCCGATTTATTGATATACAATGGTATGGAGCTGGAAATCGGTTGGTTACCTGCACTCCAGAAAAGCGCAAGAAATCCTAAGATTATGACTGGCGAAGTCGCAGCACTGGATGCATCTAAATATATCAAGCCTTTAGATGTACCAACTGGCAAAGTAGATCGTTCGATGGGCGATATCCATGCTCAGGGAAATCCGCATTATCTTTACGCCCTACCCAATGCAGTTCTAGTGGCTGGTGCTGTCGCCGATCGCCTTTGTACTATTGATGCTGAACACTGCACTGATTATAAGTCGAGCCTCGAGGCTTTTACTAAAAAAGCAAATGCAATCGATGCGAATTGGAGAACCAAACTGCAAGGCGTTTCTGATTCGAACAAACAGGTCGTTGCCTATCACGATTCTATGGTTTATTTGAATGCATGGCTTGGTTTAAAACAAATTGCAACGATTGAATCCAAGCCAGGTGTAGCACCCAGTCCTTCTTATGTAGCTAAATTAACGGGACAGCTCAAAGCGACGCCAGTTCTGGGTATTATACAGGAAAACTATCAACCAAAATCAACGAGTGAAAAAATCGCCAAAATTGCACAAACCAAAGTAATTGCCATCAAGCCGGGTCCTTCTCCTAAACAGTCCTACTTTGAATACGTCGAAGAAATGCTTCAAACAATGTTTAATCAATAATTCATTTGTATACCGGTGCGGTGGCTACCGGCTATGCCGATACGCCACACGCATCGGTCCTATATCGCTAAAGAGACGTGCCACAACACGTCTCTTTAGCGATATACGGACCTTTGACGCCCGCTATTATCCACGATGCTTTAATGCATGCAACGAAGCGCAGTAGATAATACGCGGGCTTTATTTTTTGAATTTACACATTGCTGTCCCACGAAGTTTTCATAGAATACTCTGATAACTCTACTGTAGCTTTGTTTTATCGATATATAGTCGTTTTTAAGCATGAAAAAGACTTAAGATTACTGTTAAATCGCCTGCGTCGCGAAGCTGAAGGCAAGCAGCGGGCGCGACAAAAGAGCGCGGGGATTCCCAAGGGGCGTCCGCGATACGACGCCCCTTGGGGCCGTCCGCAGGACAGAATGAGAATAAGAAAAGTATAGAACTATGTAACGAACGAATTTCGTTGCAGTTAATGAAAATATGTTGTGGGACAGCAATGGAATTTACAAAGATTTTACAATTCAAAGATAGAATTGAAACAACCCGTATATATTAATCTAATTCATCTAAGTGCATCAAAATCTTTAATCAATGCGCGGATTGTGGTATTTGGACTATGGAAGATGCATTGATTGTCTGCATCTTCCATTCATTTTATGCATCTACATTCCAGTAGATGAACTTTTATATCATATCAATATATTCAATAAATTTATAAGACACTGCCTATATTGATATGCATTACATACACAAGGAGAGAAACATGAAAAAATATATGATTATATTTAGTCCTACCGGAGGAACTGCTAAAGTCTCTGAAGCTATTACAAAAAAGTGGTCAGATGTAGAAACGATTGATCTCTCCGATAATAACCGTTCCTTTGAAATTTCGCTCGAAAACGATGCGCTCGCTATCATTTCCATGCCTTCTTTTGGTGGTGTTGCCCCTCAGCTTGCGCTCGATAGACTCGCAAAAATGAATGCAAATCATGCCAAATGCGCAATTGTTGCCGTTTATGGTAACCGCGCCTACGAAAATACGCTCATTCAGATGAAGGATTATGCTGAAAATGCTGGCTTTGAAGTCATTGCTGCTGTGGCGGCAATTGCTGAGCATTCTATCATTCATCAATATGCGAATGGCCGTCCCAGTGCTGATGATTGCGAGCAGTTGTGTAATTTTGGCGAGCGCATTCTGGAAAAAGCATCCAAAAAGAGCGAGACATTTTGTGTTCCTGGCAACAAAAATTACAAAAAAGCTGGAGCAATGATGATACCCAAAGCCAATTCCTCGTGTAATGCTTGTGGTTTATGTGCAAAACGTTGTCCAGCCGGTGCGATTGATCCCGCAAAGCCGCGTACAACCGATAAAACGAAATGCATTGGCTGTATGCGCTGCGTCTCGCTTTGCCCTGTAAAAGCGCGTAAGGTCAGTGCGATTATGACAAAAATTGCTGCGTTTGTTCTTAAAAAAGCATGTTCTAATGCTAAGGCAAACGAGTTGATTATATAATACATTCCTGATGTTTTTTGTGATTACCACCTATTGTCCCAGGGATTCCGAGAACTAACGACATGGAGCGCCGTATGCCGCAAGGCATAGGCGCGAATAGGCGGCGTATCGACGCAAGGAGATAGCCGACTGGCGAAGCCGTTTTGGCAGCTGGAATGCTGATGGAACGATCGTTTTTAAATAACGCACTTTAAACCTTTTGATTATCGCTAAGTTGGGTGATCATAAATTTGAAAAAAACATTTCGTATTTTGTATTACGACTATTATGATTTCATGTTTATGTTCGTGTAACGAATTGCTCCTATAATATAAGCCGTCCGTACGAGTATTTTTAGTGGGCACCGCCTATTGTCTTTGCCAATACGGTGGACGTGCGTGGCTATTTCATACGCCACGCAAACACATTTTTTAGCAGTACACGTGTGGCAGTTCCACAGTGAATTTATTTATATTTGCTGAGCGTATGCCGCAAGGCATAGCGATGCGGCGAAGGCGTATTTGCAAAGCAAATAGCCGAAGCCAACCAGACACTGGCTGAGCGTATGCCGTAAGGCATAGCGAAGCGGCGAAGGCGTATTTGCAAAGCAAATAGCCGAAGCCTCTCAAACATTGCTAAGCAAGCGTATGCCGTAAGGCATAGCGAAGCGGCGAAGGCGTATTTGCAAAGCAAATTGCCGAAGCCTCTCAAACAAAAGTCAAGGAAGAGGCGGATACCATCGACCAGCACGATTATCCTTGAGCACGATTTTATGATGTTTGAGCAGGAAGCTGCAGAGATTGGATACCGTTCGTTCTGAGACCTGAAGCGCAACGGCAAGCTCCTTGCGTACGATGCCCGGTCGCGCATAGATAATTTGAAGCGTCAGTTTAAGTCGCTCGATATAATACTGTGGAAAGCTGTGGCCATTGCTGTACATGGTGGGTAAAGAGGCAATGGCTTGATTGAGCGAGTCATTTTCGTGAACCGAGGGGCAAGGCGCTGGACAGACATTCATTTGCTCATGACAGTGCGTGGAATTTAACGCCTGCGATTGCGCGTCTTCATGACACAACGGGAAGCCGCTCGAATGCGATTGCTCATTGTCATGACACAACGGGAAGCCGCTTGAATGCGATTGCTCATTGTCATGACACAACGAGAAGCCGCTTGAATGCGATTGCTCATTGTCATGACTCAACGGGAAGCCGCTTAACTGCGATTGCTCATTGTCATGACTCAACGGGAAGCCGCTTAACTGCGATTGCTCATTGTCATGACACAACGGGAAACCGCTTGAATGCGATTGCTCGTTCAGCGAAACTTGGCCGAAAATACTCCTGATGCATTGCATCTGCGCATCCTGAAGGTCTTGATTGCACGAATGCCCTTTAGAATTCTTTTGCATTTGTGGCGTATTAAGATAGGATTCGATATCAGCGAACAGGCGTTGGATATAGCGAAGTGTTTGCGTCTCGATAAATTTTTGGAGACAAACGAGCTGTTCATGCGTGAGCATTAGAACTTCCTCCCTGTAATCAAGCGATTCCCTGCATTGGCGGGGCAATTCTTTCAGATGTTATGAAAGCCAGAACGGCACGTAGATATTGATTCATTTGAAAGTATTTGACAACAGAAGAAGAGAAAGTTCAGCTTAAATGGAGAAAAACGCTGTACTTCTTCGCATGTTGTCCAGCGGACGGACCCAAGGGACGGCTTTGCGCGCTTTTGTCGCGCGCCCGCTCGCCCGGTGCGCCCGCTGCTTGCCTTCGGCTTCGCCACGCGTGCGATTTAACAGTTATCTAAGTCTTTTTCATGTTTAGAAGTGACTATATATCGATAAAACAACGCTACTGTAGAGTTGTCCGAGTATTTTAGGAAATTTTAGTGGGACAGCAGTGATAGCGCATTTTGATGGCTACGTGTTTATTGAGTTTTTATAATTTAATGAATGGATTGCGCCCGTTGAGTTACAATGTAACCGTTGCTGTTCCACTCCCAAAGAAGAGAGCAACGAAAGTAACTTAATTTATGTAGATGGCTTCCACGTCAGTTTAGGCACGGTCCCAAGTGCGGCAAAACGGGGCCGCTCCTTAGGAGTTTCAGTGCATTTGGGGATCTTAAGCTTAAACTTTTTGTAAGTGTAGCGTTGCGTAAAAGATACCACAGATAAAGATAAATGCGACGCCATAACCGCCGTAGAGAGCAAAAGGTTGAATGGCTGGAATAACCATTCCGACTGCGCAGGCAATGAACAGGAAGGCGCAGGCCGAAAGAAAAGCGTCAATCTTTGAAAAATGATGTTTGGGAATCGTTTTCGCAGGTTCAGGTTTTGTTGTTTCTTCTTGTGGTTTGGCTGCATCTGTCGTTTCTGAATTTGAAGTGTCAGAGACTTTGGCAGCCTCTTGAGGCTGTTGGGATTCGGGTTCTGTTGTGGAAGGAACTTCGCTTTGAACAGGGGCGTTATTCGTAATTTCGTTATTATTAGAATCAGACATTTTGCGAACTCCATATCGCGACGACTCAAAAGGGACGTACGTCCCGACTTTTTATCCTTTAATGCGATAAGGATAGGAGGTCAAATTATCGCGATAATGTGCTATGATAGTCTGACGGCCGAAGGACGGCCTGATTATTAGGAGAAGAGATGAATCTACCTGAGACGCTTGGAACACAGATCTTTAAACTTCGCAACGGAATGCATGCGGCGCTATGTCACAGACCGAATCTTCATCGGATATCGATCATGTTGAATGTGAATGCGGGGTGTCGCGACGAAATTTTGAATGGTACAGCGCACATGTTGGAACATTTAATCTTTCGTGGAACGGAGAAGTATCCGAGTTTAAGAGCGTTGAGTGAGGCGTTTGAGACGCGAGGAGCGGATTTTAATGCATTTACAGCGCGCGAAGTGACGAGTTTTGAGATTATGACCCCGCCGGAGTCATTGTATGAAGTGTTAGATTTATTATCTGATGCGATATTACATCCGAAATTGACGGGAATAGCAGCTGAGCGCGATATTATTCGAGAGGAGATCCTTGCGGATTATGATGCAGAGAACAATCTTATCAATGATGAAGATCTGTTGATAGAGGAGTTCTATGGAGCGGCCGGGTCGCCTATCGCCGGTAATCCGGACGACCTTGATCGAATAACCAAAGAGGATGTTCAGGAGTTTTATGCAGAGAACTACTGTGCAGACAGGGTAGTCTTGGTGATGGTTGGTCCGCTAGGTGATATTCCAGGAATATTGGCGCACGTAGAGCGATCGTTTGAGGATATGAAGCGAGAAGCAACGAAGCGCGTGATGCGTCCTATGACGCCGGATTATGCGCAGCATCTTGCGAATATTGATAATGATCAATTATTGAACAAACCCAAACTCATATATCGTCGAGATGATGGTGCAACGCAGAGTGATGTATCCTTAGGCTTCTTGTGTGACGGTGTACAATCGAAGGAATTTTATATTTTATCGATGTTAGTGCGAGTGTTGGATGACGGTATGGCATCGCGTCTTTCGCGCCGCATGGTAGAGGAGCTTGCGCTTGTATATGATGCGGAAGCGTGTTTGAGTGTGACGCGGGAATCGACGTTAATGCAGATCAGGACGTCGTGTCGTCACCGACGGGTATTAAAAGTCATTGATGCCGTATATGAATTATTAAAAGAAATTGTCAAAAAAGGTGTAAGTGAAGAAGAGTTGGATCGTATTAAACGGCGCGTTTTGTGGGAACACATTGCGTTGTTTGATGGAAGTGCGTCGTTGTGTTCGTGGATAAGTTCGATGTTGTTACAGAATATGGCGTATGAACCGGCAGAGTTTTGTTCAAGATTGATAGAAGTTACATCAAGTGAAATATGTGGCATGGCTGATAAGTTATTAAAACGGCGAGATCATGTTGTGTCGATTGTGGGTGAATTGGGGGCAAAATCGTTAGAAGAAATTAGGAAGCGCGTTGAGTGTGTGCGTTGTTTTGAATAATTTTTAGATGTAATTTGTCATATAAAATTGGTCTATAGAGGTTGGTGATCCACGGTAAATTATAAAAAGTCACTGCTGTTCCACAACATATTTTCATTAACTGTAACAAAATGCGCTCGTTACAGAATTTTATACTTTTCTTATTCTCATTCTGTCCGGCGGACGGCCCAAAGGGGCGTCGTATCGCGGACGCCTCTTTGGAATCCCCGCGCTCTTTTGTCGCGCGTGCAGTACTTACTGCGTTCAAATGAGCTGCACGCACCTTCTT
>JAZRWH010000123.1:0-21065 GCA_045599585.1 Myxococcota bacterium | reverse complement strand
CTTTCGTTTAACGTAAAATGAGCAAATGATCGCATCAAACCTCCGTATGTGTAGTTACGCAAAATCATCATACACCGGATTGATGCGGTCCTTCTTCATTTTTATGCATTTGAAACGATAATCTACCGACTTCCCCCTTCTGAGAAAAAACGAGCCTATAAATATGTTTAAGAGTACGCGTAAAAGGAGTATAATATCACAAGTGGATTTTGCCGACTTGCTAAGCTTGCACTCATGTCGGCAGTTTGATCAGGATGATTTATGCGTCTCAGAAGTTTGCAGAGTGGTGTCAAGATATCTTCGGATATTACGATCAATTCCCAACTGGAGTCCCATCGTGGCATAGCGACATACCTCGCGAGTCACAGAAAATATGGCCATGCCTTGGTTCATATTTTGCCAGATTTTTCGGAGGATTCCGATGTATCGCCGCTCTCAACGCTCGAAAAAGCAGCTGAATTTTATCGCAAAGAGCTCAACATCGATGCGGAATGCGGTGTCTACGAAGAGTTTTTGTATTTTTCGGAGACTTTTCCGCTCGGTGAGTACATGTTCGAATGGCTCGAACGCCGAGAACGTGTGATTCTCAAAGAGGCGATTAAACGTGTCATTGGTTTGCTTAAAACGCTGACGGCAGCGCATGCGCAAGGCCTTTTCCATGGCCGAATTACGCCCAAAAGCATCTTGTTAGAACGTACGGGTGACGCTTTTGGTATCCGCTTGATGGGATTGGGCGTAGCACAAGTTCTTACGAAGAATATGCGGTTTGACCTTGATTGGTTCGACTATTCTTTTGAACTTGACGGCATGGATGAAATTGCAGTCGATATCTACGGCGTGGCAATCATTCTCATGGGACTAGTCAGTGGTGAAGCCGGCATCGACAGTTTTGAGTCATCCGGTCTTCTGCCGCAGCAGTTTCGCACCGGTATCTTGCAAACCTCTATGGAACGCGCTCTCGCGCTTCGTATTGATGCCTATTCGACCCTTTTGGGCTTTTCGCAGGATCTCGAAGCGGCGCTTCTTGAACTCGATGGCAAAGAAGGTGAAGTCTTTGTTGGGGATCTCGTCGGTTTTGAGTCTGCTATCCGAAGCGTCACGAGCTTGACATCTTTACCGGCGCTCGAGCAAAAAGAATCTGGCGTTTGGAGTTCGCTCGTCGATAACCTTGAAGGCGCAGAAAAATCTTCTTTACTCTGTTCTCTGACATCACTTACCGCACTTCCTGCGGTGGGGGACGACGATGAAGGCAACGAAGTCACCCACGTGACATCGCTTCCAGATCCCGTTTTGGGTCTTCGCCGCATTCATTCAAAACGCACGGACGAATCGACGAGTTCCGAAAAACGCGCAAAACAATCGCGCGCAGAACGTAGCGACAATTTGAGCGAGGAAGAATCGACGAATCGTTCGAACGTTGCACGTGATGACGAGGAAGATGAAAATCTTTCGCATGCAGCTGCCTCTTCGGATGCTCACCAGGCTGTTCGCAGTTCGACGTCTTCTCCTCGCATCTCTTCCCCCGGCATCGTCCTCTCAGATGAAGCTTCCAAAAAACTCGCTGCAATTCAAGATCTCGAGAATGAAACGGAAGACGATATCGGTGATGACGAAGCGCCAACGCGCGTCATGGCGCGCCCAAATTACTTTTCAATCTCGGGTTCCACCAAAGAACAAAGTGCCTCGAGCGCCGTTCTCGAAATTATTGACTCCAATAATCGAGAAACTTCTGATAGCCAGGAGATGAAGCAGGCGGAAGATAATCGCAATGCCATGCTGGAGCGCGTTCGTAACGCTGTGGTCAAGGAAGGCGATTTTGAGGTGCGTGGCGATTTCCTCTATCCTGAAGCGCCCGAAGAATCAGAGGCTCCTGCGCCGTCGAAGACCGCTGAGGATAAAAAAGCTGAAACAACACAAGAAAAAGTTCACCCCGTCGATATTAAAAAATCAAATTCGCCTTCTGTCGATGAGATTCGTATGCCGGCGAACGAACCGACGGTGGTTACCGCTGCTCCCGTTCAAAAAGCTCAGCCACCCGTTGGGTCAATGAGTAAGACTCAAAAAACTATCATTTGGATGGGCGTTATTTTGATTCTTATCTTGGTCATCGTCTTCCTCGCGATGAACTTAAAAGACTTGTAGTATAAAATAGGGTGGGGGAAGTCTCCCCCTGAGCGGCTATTTGCTTCGCAAATACGCCGCTACCCCCTCTGCGTTCGCATTAATTAATATAAATGCACCACGCGATTTGTTCGCTCCGTAGATTTGATATTACATTGATTTGAGAACCTACGGTTTGTTATTAATAATGATCTTAGCAGTGCTAAAATAAAAGCGTTACTCAATGGAGCAACGCCTTTTAATTTATAAGTTGGTTGTGTTGTAGATGTTGAATAATGAATTTGTTGTATCTACAACTGTAAGCTATAAAGCAATAGATTAGTTTTGTTTTGCAATACGCGGCACTGTCGATTGAATCTGTGTTGTAACTTCGTAGTTGATCGTATTGGACCAGGCTCCGACTTGTTCTGCTGAAATGAACTCGTCGCCCTGACGCCCAAGAAGTACAACTTCATCGCCCGGTTTGACGTCTTCGATATCGGTGACATCTGCCATACACATATTCATGCAAATACGACCGCGAATCGGAGCGCGTTTGCCGTGAATGAGTACGTACGCGAGGTTGGAGAGTGCTCGATCGTAGCCGTCATAATATCCGACGGGGAGAACGACAATTTTCGAAGGATGCGTCGTCATATAAGTGCAGCCATATCCGATGTGTGCTCCTACTTCGACGTCTTTAACTTGAGCAACCACGGTTTTCCAGGTTAAAGCCGGACGCAGATCGATTTCTTTGTTTAAGAGCATGGCACTCACGTGGCACTCCGTAGAAGGCCACATGCCATAGCAAGTGATGCCTGCGCGCACAACTTCCATGTGCGTTTCGGGCCACAAAATAGCGGCTGCAGAGTTCGCAATCGTTCTAACAAGACCAGTATAACCGCGCGCCTTTAGCCCATCCACGATCGCATTAAAGTTGTGGAGCTGCTCAAAAGCAAAACTGTGGTCGACGGTATCTTCTATGTTGGCAAAATGGGTGCATACGCCTTCAAATTTGAGATACGGGTACTTTTTAATGAGTTCAGCCAATTTGAGCGCTTGATCGAGGTTAAGGCCTTGACGCTGGGTGCCCGTTTCGAGCTTGAGTATGAGGCGCAGTTGTTTGGATGCTTCATTAGATGCCGCTCCGAAGGCTTCAACCTGTTCAGGCAGATACGTCATAGCATGGATTCCAAGTTCAACGGCTGCTTTGGCGTGTTGGGGGGGAATATGTCCCATAACAAAGATATCCAAATCGCAGCCATCTTGACGCAGTTCTTCGGCTTCAGGCATTGAATCGACGCAAAGCCAGTCAGCGCCACCTTTGACGAAGGCTTTCCAAGCGAGTTTTACGCCGTGACCATAGGCATTGGACTTAACAACTGCAGCGAGGTGTGCGCCTGGAGCTAGTCCTTCGCGGATCGTAGCCATGTTGTGTGATAAAGCTTCGGTGTCAATTTCAACGAAACTGCGGTGCAGTCCCACTTCCCTGGGTAACATGAGTTTTCCTCCGTGAATAAAATGTGCGATTTAAAACAACAGTCGCTTTTTGCGCGTACAAATCGCAGTTCTCCGAATGGAGACGCGTCATTATAAAACTTACTCAACGCATCTGTTAAGTTTTGAAGGTTAGTCTCATAGATGTGCAGTGCGGCGTATTTGGGCTTGCCCAAAAGTCCGCACCTAGCCGGCGTATGGAGCGAAGCGAGAAGCCGGCAAAACGTTCGTATGGCAACGCCATAGAACGTTTATACAAAAAAAGCCTCGCGAAGAGCGAGGCTGGCAGAAAACAAGAAACAAGCATCAATGAAATTTATATAAATCAACTTTATTTATATTTTTTCTTTTTTGAGTTGTTTGAACCTGTCTTTTCTTTTTTTGAGTCTTGAAGCAAATATCTCATTTTATAAATTTCACTTGCAATAATAGGAAGCTGCCCCGCTTCTTGCATACTTGTCGTATATGCGAGCGTGGAGTCATCACTTTTACGAATGACAAAAACAGAATTGCCACCATCAAGATTCGTCTCGAGCGTCCAAATATGTTTATTTCTGAAGAATGACGAATGTTCTTCATTAATTCTTTCTATTAAACTATGAATGCGTTTGATGAATTTGTAATTCGAATATGCATGTTTTTTCTTTATAACAAGGACATAATAAAAGTAGGGGTATCTTTTTGATTGAACGTCATTTTCGGTATAAAAAATAGTACTGCACAGCCAGTCATCGGGCATGTCTGGATACTCAAGATTAATGCGAAGCTGGTCTTGAATTACCGGTCGATTATTGCCAATGACATCGATAGCAAATTGTGGCTTAGCAGTAATGAGGTTATTATTCTCGTGCTCTTCGATTGTTTTAATAATATAGGTCACAAATTTAGAGCTTCGACTAAGCATAACATAAGGGGTTTTAGGAGATGTAAAAGGCCTAATAAATATACCGGGCACAAAAGCTATGTCGATAATTAAAGCAGATTTTACAATATCAAATGTAGCAAAATAGAGTCCAATAATTGCGACAATAGCTTTAATGATGGTGTTATCAAATATGAATGATAAGATAGATATCATTCCTGAATCTTTTGACTGTTTCTGATCTTCTAGAAAAGTATCAAATTGTTCAAGTGATACGGACCGCCAAGTAGGGGCATTTCCGCTATTCGGAATTTTGTATTCAGGTGTGGCTGTTAATCCGATGAACCACAGTAGGATGATACATATAATTGCCACAACGACACTGAAGCCCTCCTCAAGAAAGAGAACTTCGTTCGTTAAGGGAAGAAGTTGAATGCCAAAAACAATTAGAAGCGCGATAAATGTACCGCTGATCATAAAAGCACCTCTGAATATATATCGTTATTATTTTAGATCATTTTTAAAGGTATAATTGTCAGTATGTCTTTTTTTATAAGCAGCTGCGTGGCGCAATAGCTCGTCATAGCCGGCGTATTGCCAGTAAAGCGGGCAAGCACCTTGGCATGCGACGAAAGCGCTGCAGGACTGACATTCTTCGTGCGCAAAACACTTTTGTTTAATGGCATGAGCGCGCTGATTAAACCAAGTTTGTTCAAAGCCGTCCGTTAGAAGATTACCAACCGGTTCGTCCCAAGAAGAGCAGGGCAGGACATTGCCACTGGGATCGACGGAGATAAGACCGTCGCATGCGGCGCAATTTTTGTTACCCAGTCCATGGGCGATTGGGTTGTAAATGCAGAGCGGAATAGGTGAATACCAATGGAATTCGATATCTGCTTCGATAGCGGCTTTGCGTACGCCTTCGATGGTGGGTTCGATTTTTTCGTACGGAATAAAGAGTCGATCATTTTGAGGACTGCGTTTGGTCGGAACGAAAATGTTAACACTCATACGAACGCACCCCAGGTCTTTTACGAATCGAGGCAGCCTGACGAGGGTTTCTACGTTCTGACTTGTCGAAGTGGAGTTGGTTTGAACAAGGATGCCTGCATTTCGAAGATTTTGAATGCCTTCGACGGTTTGTTTCCATGAGCCCGGGCGCCCACAGAGGTCGTCGTGAACGGCTTCGTCTGGCGACTCTAGGCTGATCTGAGCCGTGCGGAGACCCGCATCATATAAGGATTTGGCGCGCTCTGGTGTCGCAAGACAGCCGTTTGTAACGAGGTTGATCTTCAAGTCTCGTGAGACGGCATAGCGCATGAGGTCTTCGAGATCGCTGCGCATGAGCGGTTCGCCGCCCGTAAAAGAGAAAAATGGAATTTTCGCTTGATCTTTGAAGATATCGATGATGCGCATAATATCTTCTTTAGAAGAATCGGCAGAGTCGAGTCGTCCGCATGCTCCATCACAACCTGCATAACAGAATCGGCACCGATTATTGCATCGGTAGGTGACGGCGATTTCTCCCAGAATCGGCAATTTCGTATAATCGAACGTGTACGGAATTCGAGTCGCTTCATGGGGTTTGTTGGCCAAGGCCTGTGCAATATTTCTGAAAAATTCGTCGATTTGAAGCTTGCGTTCGTCATTCAGCCCCGGAAATTCGTCGATCTTATGGCCGTCTTTGAGCCAATGAATGATGCGGGATGCGGTTTTGTTGACGTGATACACCCTGTTGGGGGGCAAAATAAGAACGTCATCTTCATCGCGCAGTACAATAAACTCACCAGAGCGCTGCCAAAGATCGTCTACCCAGGCTAGAGAGAAGGTTTCGGGTACTGTTGACATTAGTGCGAACCTCCACTGACGCATGCAGAGTGACATGCGGAGTGACAAGCGGAATGGCATGCGGAGTGGCAAGCGGAATGGCAAGCATCATGACAAGCGGAGTGGCAAGCCGAGTGGCAGACGTTTTGGAGGTTAGGTTGATCGAAGCAGCCATGGAAGCACGCGGACGAAGTTGCATATGTGTGGTAGCTAACGTGGAAGTGTGTTGGCATTGCGTACGTATGCCGTGGACGGTGATGGTATTCGTTATCCATGTTCCGCCAATAATGACGAGTATTCCAGTCATTTTCGCTCCACTGGGATTTGGTCGAAATATTAAAGTCCTTAATACTTCGTGGGTCTTCACCATTTTCAATGAGCGTTTGTGCCAAATCGGGATTTGATTTAGCTTCAGCCGGAATTTCACCGTCAAAATAGACTTCATAATAATAGGCTTTCATCGCCTCGACATCACAGTCCCAAATCTTTTCTTGAAGCTGTGTAATGACAGATTCAAGAAAAGCTTTGATTTTATCGTTGCTCAACAAGCCGTTATTGTCAAAACAGTTTAAAAAATTCGACTCAAGGTCGGAGTAAGGCGAACCAATGACGTCGATCGTAACGGGATTTTCCGAGATAACTTTGATGACCAATTCGTCTTCGAGTGCATTTAAGATGGTTGAAACCGTTTGAGAAAGGGTAAGTCCGAGCAATAGCCCAACTTCTATTGGGTGGAGGTTTTTATTAATTTTACCTTCTACCGAAAATGAACCGACTTGCAATTTAGGCGCTTCCCAGATTTCATTGGCAAATTGATCCATGCTTGATTCAACAGGAGATTTTTTGTCGGTCATACTGTCTTTTTTGCGCTTCACAGCGATAGCTCCAGCAAGACAAATTACCATAAAACCGACAAATGGCGCCGCTGGCATTGTATCCGTGGGAGAATTCAAATCTCCGGATAAATCGCCCACGTTCATGCTGGCTACAGCATTTTCATCCATATTTTTTAATAATTCAGGTCGAATGTAAAATTGGATGCGCTGCGTTTCGTAAGCCCTGGGATCTTGTTGGTAAAATTGAAGGGTCAGTAAGTATTTGCCGCCACCTATATCTGTGCCGATATAGTCGATTTTATTTCGCTCATTGACGTAACGTTCAGTTAAAATGAGTGCGTTGTCGTTCCCAGCCTGATCCATTCCGTCATGGCGGCTATACCCTGCGATGCGTTCAAATTCTTTGTCGCTAAGGGTGGCTGATGGTACGGGATAGGGCAGAACAATTTTAACATTTCGATAGGTTAGGGCGTGCGACCATACTGAAGTTGCCCAGTCAAAGTAAAAAAGATCTTGACCTTCACTCGTTGTTGTTTTGCCTAAGCGTTCATCTTTAATAATATTTCCTTCGTAATAAAATGTCCAAAAACTGTTTCCCTCTGGCATGCGGATGGACTTGGTATCGACGCTCCAATCATTGCCGGAGATATTCTTTACGACGAGGGAATCCCGCAGTTTGTCGCTTTTGTGTTCTACAAAGGATTGATTTTCAAGAAATCTTATAGGTGTTACGGCAGGTTTTTGAAAATCAAATCCGCCCATTGTCTCTCCGGATTTGACGTTCCATTGGATGGTGTCTTTGACCGTTGTCGTGCCATCTGACTCAATCACGACGGTGATATCTACGCTTTTCGGTATGGCAGGATCGGCGAAGGCGGGCATCGATTGGGCTAAAAGACACGAACCCGCCACGAACGAAGTCATCGAAGTACGAAGCAATGTATATTTAATAGACATGAATGGCTCCTGAAACGACTATGCAAAGATGCTGCGAAAAAGCTTGGGGCCTATGGATGAGGGGAAGGCCTTCCCCTGAGCGGCTATTGCCGTGCACGGCAATAGCCGCTACCCCTTCAGGCTTGCTGCGCTTTGACTTGATTTATCAGCATCATATCGTCTGCTTCAATATTGAAAATAAGGATATAGATTATAAGCGTCAAAGGTCTATAAGCCGCGTTTCGCGGCAAGACCAGCTAACATTTTGCCTAAGATTGGATCCTGAACAGCAGCCGTATATTTTTGAATTTCAGTTGCTGAAGGTGGCGCGTTTTCTATGGCGTTTGTAGGTTTGTCTGCGTGGTTGAGTTGACTGAGGGAGATGGTGATTTGAGTGACAGGAGGGAGCGCTCGGGTTAAGTTGAGTTTACGCCAGCGTTCGAGGATCGAGGTAGGATGATCCAGATAATTTGCGGCATAAACAGAACTGCATTGAACGACCATCGTTCCGTTTGTAATGCGAATGATTTGTGAATCGCTGTACGTTTTGGAATCGACACACAGCATCCATGCAAACTTTAGCCACACGTCTTCGGGCATTTTTTGAATGAGCTGTCCCGTCAACAACTCGCTAAAAATACTGCTGGATTCGTTAGAAGATTTTCGTCTCATGTTGACAAATTGTAGAATTTGTTTAGAAAGCCCGCTTCGCCGAGCGAGCGGATCGTTCGGTTTTAACAGCTAAATGGAGTATTGTACATGATTCAGCGTACATTGAGCATCATCAAACCTGACGCAGTTCGTGCAGGTAATGCAGGAAAAATTATTGCAGATATTGAGAAAGAACTCAAAATCATTTCTCTTAAGAAGATTCAGTTAAGCAAAGCTCAGGCAGCTGCATTTTATGCAGTTCACGCTTCGAAGCCGTTTTACGGTGAGCTTGTTGATTTTATGACGAGCGGTCCGATTGTTGTGATGTGTCTTGAAGGCGAAGATGCGATTGTTCGCTATCGTACGCTGATGGGCGCAACGAACCCCGAAAAAGCGGCCGAAGGCACGCTTCGCAAAAAATATGCTTCGAGCATGTCTGAAAATGCTGTTCACGGCAGCGATGCTCCCGAAACGGCAGCCGTTGAAGTTCCGTTCTTCTTCTCGACGTGCGAGTTGATTCAGGGTTAATTTATTGAGCCTTAGTGATGAAGCGAATGACTGGGGTTCGATGACAGGTCAAGCGCGGCGTAAAAGCCGCGCTTTTTTATTTTACGAGCCGCGCTGTTCTTGTTGAATTGTGGTAAGAAGCGTAAGCTTGAGGGGGTAGCGGCGTATTTGCGAAGCAAATAGCCGCTCAGGGGGAGACTTCCCCCACAAAGGGATTTGATATATTATGCTCAGTTTTTGTGTTATATTATATAAAAACTGATGTTATGAGATTTATTAATATCTGCAAAGATAAATCATGGCGGCAAATAGCATGGCAGAACGCATTCCAATTCGCGCGATAACGCGAAAAGCACTAGAAAATATACTTGTACAAGATTTAGGAGAGAAGAAATTCCGCACGGCGCAGATTATGCGGTGGGTATTTGCCGAGCGAGCGCAGTCGTGGGATGACATGACGAATATATCGAAGGCGCTTCGGGCGAAACTGTCAGAGATTTTTTCGTTAGAGCCGTTTCCGAAGGTTGAGGAGCACGTCGCGAAGGATGGAACGAATAAGATTGCTTTTTCGCTTCAGGACGGTGCTGTCGTTGAGTCGGTGTTGATTCCGACGACGGAGCGATTAACACTTTGCGTATCGAGTGAAGTGGGGTGCCGATTTGGTTGTGCATTTTGCAGAACGGCGACGATTGGTTTTGACCGAGTGCTCACGACGGAAGAGATTTTGATGCAAGTTTTTGTGGCGCAAAATATTGCTGCACGAGAAGGTCGACGCATTACGAATATCGTCTTTATGGGCATGGGTGAACCACTGGACAATTATGATCATGTTGTTCAATCCATCCGCATTTTGCTTTCACCGGATGCATTTGATTTTTCGAAGCGTAAGATTACGCTTTCGACGGTTGGACATGTGCCTGGGCTTCAGAAACTTTCGCAAGAGAATCTTGGGATTAATCTAGCTTTGAGTTTGCATGCCGCGAATGACGAATTGCGCAGCCAGATCATGCCAGCCAATCGTAGATGGCCGCTTTCAGAATTGATGCAAACGCTCCGACATTATCCGCTATCGCCACGTCAACGCATTACGTTTGAATATATCATTATTAAAGATCTTAATTATACTCAAAAGGATGCGAATCAGTTGAGCAAACTTTTGCATGGTATTCCATCGAAAGTTAATTTAATTGGATTTAATGCATTTGAAGGCTGTCATTTTAAATCACCTACGGCTGAAGAGATCATAGAGTTTCAGGAAAAGCTACTGGCGAAGGGAATATCGGCGTCAGTCCGTCTTCCGCGTGGTGATGATGAATTGGCTGCATGTGGACAACTTGGTCAGAAGGGGCGTCGTCCGATTGAGCTAGACGATGAGGATGATGACTAAGACAACGAGAGACGGTCGCCTAGCAAATGTGGTCGAAACAAGGGGATCACAACAAAATGTAGAGAAATTGACTCTACACGTGACAAAAATTGTAAGTAGGTGTAAGAGGAAGCCTGAAACGGGCATTCGCTTGTTTTGAAGAAGTTTTTTACAGCGGCGCATATGCGCAAAAAAGCGTATTTGTGCATCATCAAATAGAATATTTGGAGGAAGTAGATGGACCTTAATAACAATGACGGTGATAAGCTTTTTGAACAGCGTAACGAAAGTTCCGTCCTTTTCTCGTTAGACAGTCTTGCACAGGTAAGTGAGAGCAACAGCGAATCTGAACACGGATTTGGCGGATCGGGTGATGAATCCGGTTTGATCGATCTTAATACGTTGACGCAGATGGGCTCTTCCGATCAGAAAGTTGATGATTTCGCGGGTGGTGCACCTGTATTCAACAGCGTTAAGAGCAAAAAAGAAAAGAAGAGCATGATAGGCTTTATCATCGTTGGCGTTGTGCTCTTGTTAGCTTTATGCGGTGGTGGTGTATATTATATCCTTCATTTGCATGATACGATGCAGGAAAATTCTGATGAAGAAATCAAGAAACTTGCAGAACTCCAGGCTCAGGTTGATGCAGCGAATAGTAAGCTTGAAGCAGCAAATAAAGAAAAAGAACAGCTCATGGCTGACCAAGCTAAGCGCGAATTGAGTGCCGAAGAAGCGAAGAGACTTGAAGAATTAATGCGTCAATCTCAAGAAGCTGAAGCCCAGAAAAAGGCTGCTGAAGATCAGGTCGCCGCAAATGCTGCTAAAAAAGACGCTGCCAAACCCAAAACAGGTACAGCCAAACCTGCTGATTCCGCTTCTGCTGCGGCGCCTGCTAAACCTAAAAGTGGAAAACTACTTTCTACGGATGAAGTTAAGTCTGTCCTTAGTGGCGCAGCGGCAGCTGTTTCTAAATGTGCCAAGAATGGTAACCTCGTCGTTCAGTTTGATATTACGCCGGCTGGTAAAGTTACGGGTATGAGTGCATTGAGTGGCTCTTTCAAGGGTACGAATACTGAAAAATGCATTATCACCCAAGCCTCTAAACTTAAGTTTAGTGAGTCTGGTGCCGGTGCCAAAGGCGTTAAATGGAATTTCAAACTCTAATTTAGTTTAACTTTTCGTCATGCATAAGGGAGCCTCATTGTTAAGCTCCCTTTTTTTATATGATCTTAAACCGTTATGGGGGGCGTTGTTATGCCAATTCATGTTCGAAGTGAACAAGTTGCGCCAGTTGTCTTATTGCCAGGTGATCCCAATCGTGCCAAGTGGATAGCCGAGCATTTCTTTGACAATCCGGTTTGTACGACATGTTATCGCCAAATGCTTGGTTTTAACGGTACGTGGAAGGGAATGCCTGTAACCGTTCAAACCACAGGTATGGGTGGCCCTTCGGCGACGATCGTTTGTGAAGAGCTCAAAATGTTAGGGGCAAAGACCCTGATTCGAGTTGGTACGTGTGGGGCAGTGCGTAGTGATTTAGAACCTGGTGATTTGTTGCTTGTGACAGCTGCTTGTATGACGGATTCTACCTCTCGAGAATTGTTTTCAGCGCATATGCACGATTGCGAGCCCCAGCTTAAGTCTGGTTTTGCTGCGACGAGTGATTTTGAGTATCTCATGTCGGCTTATCAATTGGCTCAATCGATGAAATTCCCTGTTCATACGGGAAAAGTCGCGAGTCTTGATCGGTTTTATGGTCATTCAGAGGCGGTATATACAAAGTTAGGACAAGTGGGCATTTGTGCGGTTGAAATGGAAGCGGCTTCTGTGCTAACTTTTGCCGCAATTAACAATATGCGAGCTGCATGTATGATGACGGTTTCGGATCAGGTTTTTGGGGCTAAACGAGCTTCGGAAGAAACGATCGAAAAAGGTGTTGAGCGCATGGTTCGCGTTGCGTTAGATGCCGCGCTAGCATCAACAAACAATTAAACTTTCGGGGATAGGTATTCTTTTGATACGTATCTCACTCATACGCCTTTATATTATTAGGCGGGTGTTACTAATGTCATAGCTGATCTTAAGGGATCAGCATTTAACAAAAGAGGGATTATTATGGCAACAAACATTCTTATTGAAGACCGTTTTGCGTGTTCTCCTGAAAAACTTTATGAATTGTTAGCAAACAATTCTTTTGATGATGAACTTATGGATGCTTTGAGCATGAAAAAAGAGTGTCTCGAAACTAAAGAGACCGCCAACGGCGTTAATTACAAGATTCGTTTGACGAATCCTGATCCGATGCCTGCGATTGCCTCTAAATTTACAGGGGACAAGCTCGCTTACGTTGAAACGCGCTGCTGGAACAAAGCTAAATGTGCCAATACTTGGGATATTGCGCCTGAAATTCGCGGTGCAAGTGTTGAAGCCAAAGGATGCACTGAAATCGTGGCGGATGGTCATGGTTGTCTTCGCAGAACGACTGGATCGATTAAGGTCGGTATTCCTTTGATTGGTCGTAAGATTGAAGAAATGGTTGAAAAGAGCATTCGCGAAACTTTCAAAAAGAATGCTGATTTCTGCCGCAAATATATTGAAGACCACAATATTTAATTTGAGCATTTGCCAGAAGTATTTCGCAAGAAGCATTTTGGGAAGCATAGTTCTGGCAAAATGACAATTGATTGATCATACAAAAAAAGCCGCTTAGAGCGGCTTTTTTTGTATTGTAATAAGGTGCTTAACAGCTTGATGCTTTAGGGCATTAGAGCTTCTGCAAGCATTGTTTAACCTGTGGAGCAAATTCTGCGAATTTTTTATTTTTTGCGATTTGCGACAGATAATCTTTAGCGGAAGAGACTGATGAATCGAACTTACCAGAGTCTTTGAGTTTACCGGCTGCGGTGCACATGGTTTCGAGGCATTCGCTCGCAACGTTGCTCTCGCACTCGGTTCGAGCGGAGCTAAGCTCTTGCAGAATCATTCTAAGTTCAGCGTCGTGGCGACGATCCTTAGATTTGCTGTAGACCATAGAAGACTCGCTGACTTCACTGTATTTGTCGTAAGCTTCTTTATATTGTTTATCGTCGAAGAGTTTGTCACCTTCAGCAATGATAGCATTGTTGCGTTTTTCTTCGTCAATTTTGTTTTGAAGTTCGGTGATACGGGTATCGTTTTTACCGACAGCGATTCTTTTAATAATGTCGTCAGCAGCATCCAAGTTACCGGACTGGAAGTTACGAGATGCTTCAGCGAGCTCGACGTTGAGTTTAGCGAAAGCTTCATCCTCGGAAACTACGGTATCCGTATCTGTATTGACGGCTTTATCTTTATTGCCGCCAGCCATGATGATAATAATAATGCAAACAATGATAACAATAACGAGACCGACGATAGCCAAGATGATTTTGTTATCGGCTGGACGTTTATTGTAAGCTGCTAGGTCGACGCGCTGCGTAGCGGGAACGAAGACGAAACGGAGATTACCGAAACGAATTTCGTCGCCGTTTTGTAGATTTGTGCTTCCTTTAACTCTTGAGCCATTAACGAAGGTACCATTGGCGCTATTATTATCAACGAGCTTATAAGTCATAGCCTGGTTGACAATGGTTGCATGGCTTCGCGAAACGGAAGCATCGCTGAGTAGAATATAATTGTCCTCAGTTCTACCAATAGAGTTATTCATTTCGGTGAGCATAAACTCTTCGCCGGCGAATTTATCGCCAACGCGCACGAGTTTAAATCCACTTTGAGCGCCCGAAACGATTTGTGTTTTAAGGATCTCCTGGCCCTGAGCACTTGCGGCAGCTGTATCTTTATATTCAAGATAGAGCATGTATTCGCCGATTTTAATTTGAGTGCCGTTTGTAATTTCGGTTCTGGATGTAATCGGGAGACCATTAATAATGGAACCGGCAGTACTGCCTAAATCATCAATATAACATTTATTGTTAGAAACGAAGATGCGTGCGTGGGTACGAGAGACTGAATTAGAAGGCAGAACGACGTCGTTGCCTTCAACGCGGCCGATTGTATAACTACCGGTTTCGAAAGAAATCTCGGCAGCTGTTTTACCATGACGGTCTTCTATGATCAGTGTGTACATAATATATTCCAAATTAACCTAAACGCATACGGTTGTTGATTGAAGCAATGAATTATCGCAGGAGGGGGTAGCGGCGTATTTGTGGAACAAATAGCCGCCCAGGGGGAGGCTTCCCCCCATTGGCCTAACGGTGAAACTGCTTTAAAATCAGCGAACCGTGATGTGAATCAACAAGCACTATACATTAAATATGGAGGGGTCGAGGGAGACTCCACCGCGTTCGAGAGCCTGGTAGAAGGCGGGAATTTCGCCTGTAGCTTTGAACTGTCCGTTGCCCATGCCAGCTTCGTCCCAAACATAGATCGGAACGAGAATGAGTGCGCCGTTTTCGTCTTTAGCGACTTCAGCAATTTCGACGATGCGGCGACGACCGTCACAGAAAGCTTTCGTTGAAACGACGAGATCGATGGCACCTGCGACCTGAGCGAGGCCGGCGGTAGCGTTATCAGCGCTGACCATTTTTTGGAAGTTATTAAAGGCTTCGAAAGCAGAGAGGGCGCTAAGTGTTGCCATGGAACCTTGGGCACCAGCGAAGATTGCGCTGACGAAGGCGGAGGCATCTGCGGGACTCTGGATAGAATCGACGAGAACACGTTCGGCGCGAAGTTTGGACGTCTGACGAATGAGGCTGGCGAGGTCACCACCTTGACCATAAGTCGCATTTTGTGCTTCGAGGCTGAGAACGTAGAGCTGAGGCATGAGCATCATGGCCGAATTTTCGACGGTTACGATGCGTTCACCGTCAGGAATCTCGGAACCGAGTGCATTGAGAATACCTGTACGCCCCGAACCCTGCGCACCAACAACGAGGATGTTGCGGCGTGCTTTGACTGCGAGGAGCAGGAATTTCGACATTTCGTTCGAAAGGACGTCTTTTTGAACGAGTGCCTGAAGCGCATTGAATTTGCGGCACGTTTTGCGAACAACAATACAAGTTGAGGAAACTGCGACGGGGGAAAGAACAACTTCGATCTGTGTACCGTCACCGAGTCTGACTTCACTGATTGCGGGGGCATTCTGTTCGTTAAGGCCTTGGAAGGAAAGAATGCGTTGCGCAGCAAGGTAGAGCATGTCAGCGTTCGTGAACTGAAGGGCGCTAATCTCACGGCGACCGTTACGTTCTGCAACGATGGTGTCGCAGTTATAGACAGTGAAATCTGTAACCTGTTCGTCGTCGATGAGCGCATCAATTGCACCGAGACCGCAGACTTCACGAAGCAGAAATTCGGTCAAATCATCGATATTGACGTTGCCAAGGGATGCACGGTTGGCGTTGGCTATGTTGGCCAACTGAGCGTAACAGGCATCCTGAATATCAGGTTCGGGCGGATACGGCTGAGAAACGAGCGTCTGGAAGTCGACCTGTGCGAGGTAGGCGTCCATGACGATGCGCGCGGCTTTGATACGGGCATCGCTTTCGTTGTTGCGGCCATCATCAACGATAATGTCTTCGGGGAGGGTTGCCGAAACTGCGGGAACGACGCGTGCAGCAGGGGCTTTTTCCTGTTTGCGGATCGAAGCAGGCGCTGCGGCTTGCGCAGGACGATCGAGCGCTGCAGGTGCAGACGCACGAAGTGATTTGTCGATAACGCCTTCACGCGCAGGTTTGGATGCCGGTTCGGCGTTGCCTGCACCAAGACCAGAAAGCGGAGAAACCCCGTGTGCACTGGGGAGCGGAGACGCACCTAAGCCAGCGCCCGGACCCATCGGAGCGGGGGTTGAGGCGGGACCCATTGGGGCAGGAGAGGATGCCGGGCCCATCGGTGCGGGTGCCGGCGAAACAGGTGCCGGTGCTCCAGGTCCCATCAACGACGGCGATGCACCTAAACCTGCTCCAGGCCCCATCGGAGCTGGCGCCGGGCTGACAGGTGCCGGCGCTCCAAGTCCTCCTACAGGAGGAAGATTGCTCATGCTAGGAATGCTCGGTGCAGGCGCTGCTCCCGGACCCATCGGAGCAGGTGATGATGCCGGTCCCATCGGGGCTGCTCCTACGCCGCCCAACGAAGGAAGTCCGCCGCCAACAGGCGGAAGGCCGCTGCCGCCAAGCGAAGGAAGACCACTCAAAGAAGGCGTACCCCCCATGCTCAATGGGCGCGGCGCTTCGACCGGCGGTACGGGTAATCCTGCTCCAACACCAGGAACTTGTCCAAATGAAGGTAGCGGCGCCGGGGATGAAATGCCCGCTGGTGCTGCAGGCGCAGCAGGTGCCGCCGTCGCAATCTCACGAACTTCAAGCGTAAAATCACCAATAAATACTTTGTCACCTTCAACAAGCTGCTTCGGAGCCGTGATCTTCTGACCATTGACAAACGTTCCGTTCGTGCTCTTAAGGTCGATGAGAATCGGACGGCCGTCTTTGACTATGATGCGCGAATGACGTTTGGATACGTTCGTCTTGGGAAGTACGATGTCGTTGCCTTTGACTCGTCCAATTAATATTTCAGTTTTTTCGTTTTCGAACTGTTGTACCGAAGACGATCCGTCTTTGTCTGTTATGGTCACGCTGATCATGGGAAACTCCTTTACATTCGTATGCGCTGCTTTCTGGTACTGCCTGTGCTGACCAGTCCGGCTCCAGTGGCGCAAAATAAAAACCCCATCCTGTTTACTCTTACCCCCTTAAGCTGTCAAGAATCTCGCATTTACTTCAAGACTTTCGCTGCTTTCGCGTGTTTATCTTTCTCATTTTTTCAGCTATTGATACCCTAAGCTCGGTTTCGGCCTCTTTGCGCCACTCTTCCTTCATTATATTAGAGTTGTCCTATGTCCCTTAAACATTGCCTTATCTCTCTCGCTTGTGCTGCTTCCCTTTTTACGGGGTGTGCTGCAACAAAATATGCTGAGCCTAACGTGACCCCGCAGGCTGCTCTTTTGACGATCAATGACGCGCGTACCGCAACGTATCAACCTAATACGGTTCGACTCATCGCTAAAGTTGACTACTACGACGGTTCTCAAAATAAACGCGTCGTCGGACGCGATTTCGTGATCTCTGCACAAGCTCCCGCTAACCTCCGCGTCACACTCTCGTCGTTCGACAAAGCACTGAGTACCCTCGTCACCAATGGATACACGTTCGGCCTCCTTGACGCTATGAACAATGTCTTCGTCACCGGCCGCGCTACGCCCCAAAACCTCGCTCAGATCCTCCCTCTCTACCTCTCCGCGCACGACCTCTTCCGCGTTCTCATCTCACAATACCCCGATGAAAATGTCGATTCCCTGATCTCCGAACAACTCGAATGGGATTCCTCCGTCGGTGGATACCGTCAGGATCTTCAGCTCAAAGACGGTCGCATCCAGCACGTCTTCCACGCTTATCCCTCCGGCGATCTCGTGCGCATGACGATCACGAACGGCGATAAGCTTGAATACGATTTTCAGGCTTCCGATTTTGCGGTGTTTAAAAGCCACGCCGATGACGACCTCGACGAAGATGTGCGTGCTGCTTCCGAACCTAATTCCGTTCGCCTTCCGCAAACCATCGTCTTTAGTCTTAAACCACAAAAAACAGACGTTCGCCTTCGCATCGAATCTTATGACATCGATGTCGATTTCGTCCCGCAGGTCTTTGACCTCGTCCCGCCTCCAGGAACGCCCGTTGCCGTCCTCCGCGATCCCAATGAACCGCCCGTCAGCGCTCTACCCGCGGTCGTACCTCAAGAAATCTCTGACGAAGTCGATCCCTCCGACGTAATTCAGTCCTCCGATAACGCTCAGGATTCTCAAAATAATGAAGATCATCCAGAGGCTTCAGATCTATCTCTGGCAAATGCGTCTTCCGATTCTGTCGCTCAATAGTGTAATTAACTCCAAAAGCCCCAAAATAAACGTTGGGGCTCTTCTTTTGTCTTTGCTTTACGCATAAAGGATTTGATCATGGTACCTGATTTTGACGATTGCGGCCTGCTCATCATAGATATGCAGGAAAAACTCCTTAACACCCTCCCCGAAGACGTTCGCGAACAAATGCTCAAAAACGCCGAAGTCCTCATCGAGCTTGCGAAAGATCTTGGCATCTCGATTTTTTACACCGAACAATATCCCAAAGGGCTCGGGCCTACGCATCCCAGACTCAAAGAAAAACTCGTTGCGACCGATGCGATCCGCGTCGAAAAGGTTGCCTTTTCTTGTTTGGCCGAATCTGACTTCTGCATGAAAGTCACGCCACACATTCCTCAGTCACTCATCGTCATCGGCCTTGAAGCCCACATTTGCGTCCTTATGACTTGCCTTGACCTCCTGGCTGATGACGACAGCGAAGAACGCGACCTCTATGTTCCCCAAGACTGCATCGCCTCTCGTGCCAAAGCCAATTGGAAAAACGCGATTTCGCAGCTCCAGAATGTCGGCGTCTTCGTTACCAATACCGAAACGATCGTCTACGAAGCTCTCGAAGAGGCCGGAACAGACATGTTTAAAAAATATTCCGCCATGCTCCGTTAGACTTAGGATGGGCTTTGGTTTGTGCCGCTGCTATTGGCTTCGCCAATACGCATCGGCTGCGGCGTTATTGGCTTTGCCAATACACGCCGCATTTTTATTTTGAACGCTGTAGTTCTACAAGCCTTACTATCGCTTCGCGTATCGTAAAAGTCGTTTTCACGCGCTGTACCAGCGCTTCGCATGCCGTAAAAGTCGCTTTCACATAGTGTACTACCGCTTCGCACGACTTGAAACACCCAATCACACGCTGTACCAGCGCTTCGCATGCCGTAAAAGTCGCTTTCACGCGCTGTACTATCGCTTCGCATGCCGTAAAACACTCAATCACACAGTGTACTATCGCTTCGCATGCCGTAAAACACTCAATCACACAGTGTACCATCGCTTCGCGTATCTGTGAAGTCACTTTCACACGCTGTACTATCGCTTCGCATGTCGTAAAACACCCAATCACACGCTGTACTATCGCTTTGCACGCCGTAAAAGTCACTTTCACACGTTGTACCATCGCTTCGCATGCCGTAAAACACTCAATCACACAGTGTACCATCGCTTCGCATGCCGTAAAACACTCAATCACACGTTGTACCATCGCTTCGCACGCCGTAAAAGTCACTTTCACACAGTGTACTATCGCTTCGCATCATGGGGAGCGTTGTATCGTGGTATGAAAGAATGGTGCAGTATCAAAAAAACGAGCCGTATTGAGCCGCTGCAAGCGGTGAAAAGGCGAGTTTGCCACGGCGTATCGCTTTGCGATAGCCGGGGCGCGTCGACGTATGCCTTGGGCATAGGCGACGCTAGTATCAAACGCAAATTACGGCGCGTCGTTTAAAAGCGCTTTGCACATGACGGGAAAGCGTTTGGCCCAGCTCGTTTCGTAGTGAATGCCCCCTTCTTCGATGAAGAGCGAAACGTTGTTTGGGTTACAACCGATGCGGAGCAATTGGTCGTAGAGTTTGCGTGTGACGAGGGTTGCATCGATTTCCTGGCCATCGCGGTGCAAGCGTTCGAGGGATCCCATGTCGAGATAGATTTTTTGTTCGGCGCTGCTCGGGGCGCTCCAATGTTCGAAAGTTTTGCCTTCGGACCAGGTGAGGCTGGGTGAAAAGGCGCCGATGCGTCCGATTTTGTCTGGACGTTCGTGGCCGCAGAACAGCGAGATGAGGCCGCCGAGGGATGAACCAGCGAGGGCAGTGTTAGCCGCTCCGTCGAGAATGCGGTAGTGTTCGTGCATCCAGGGCATAACGAGACTGCACAACGTTTCGCAGAATTGTGCGCCTTTGGGTTCTTGTACGTTCATTGCGGCGCATGGCCAGGGGGAATACTCGCCAAAACGATCGATCGTGTGATCGATACCACATACGATCCATTCGCGCTGAAGTTCTCCCGAGGTAAACAAGCGTTCGAGTGTCGGATTGACGCACCACGTGTCGTAGCGTGCACTGCGGTAGTCTGAATATATATTTTGAGCATCCGTCATATAAAGCACTGGATAATGCTTATCGGGAGAAAATGCGTACGAATCCGGGGTATAAACGCGCAGTTTGCGGTTGAGCTTTTCGAGCGGCGAATAGATATTTTCGTATATTTCAATTTTTCCCATCAAACAAACCTCCCATGGAACGACCTCTGTGCTCCCCCAAACAACCTTAGGGGATTGCGTTTGTTTAACATAGATCTCGCTTAAGCAGAAACTTGCTGTGCATCAAAGTGTGGTGATTCTATCGGGTCATCTGCAGTATAAACTGATGGATGCGAAATTATTTTCATAATCTATATCCATGAAGCCACTGCTGTCCCACAACATATTTTCATTAACTATAACGAAATGCGCTCGTTACAGAATTTTATACTTTTCTTATTCTCATTCTGTCCTGCGGACGGCCCAAAGGGGCGTCGTATCGCGGACGCCCCTTTGGAATCCCCGCG
>JAZRWH010000122.1:0-4867 GCA_045599585.1 Myxococcota bacterium | reverse complement strand
GCTCGTTACAGAATTTTATACTTTTCTTATTCTCATTCTGTCCTGCGGACGGCCCAAAGGGGCGTCGTATCGCGGACGCCCTTTTGGAATCCCCGCGCTCTTTTGTCGCGGTGATCCAAAACCAAAACAACGTCCAAACGCAGTTCTCTGCTTGACTCGAATGTCTGTTCCATATAGGGGGAGAGCACGTTCATGAATATGAGCGCAGTCTAGTAAGAGGAGTTATATGAAACACTTTAAAACCATTATAGGCCTATTATTTATATTTATGTTTATGTTTGCTGCTGGTTGTAACAATAATTGTCCTAAGGACAACGCAGACCAAGCCACAGCAAAACCGGACATTGCAATTGAGAATGCTGCATGGAAGATCATTGAGCCCGAAGAAATCAAAGACAATCCATTTAATCTGTTAGCAAACGACTGGATGGCACTTGCAACAGGAACCGAAGACAACATGAATGCCATGACGATTGCGTGGGGTGGATTTGGCGTATTATGGGGCAAACCCGTTGTCACAGTTTATGTATCAGAGAGCCGATACACCTACGACTTTATGGAAAAAAACGAATATTTTACAGTTTCGGCATTTCCTAAGACTGAAGACAACCGCAAAGCGCTTCAATACATAGGATCTCATTCGGGCAGAGATGAAAGCGACAAGATTAAAAAAGCTGGTTTAACTGCCCAATACACGTCTCTTGGCAATCCGATGTTTGCTGAAGCACGTCTTACAATAGAATGCAAATTATTATATAAAAAAGGCATTGAACTTGAAGACGTTCCCGAAAGTGAAAAAGCGCGTTATGACAAACAAAAGATCCATCATATGTACATAGGAGAGATTGTCAACGCCTGGGAGAAGTAGTGGTTTATTCAACATAGGCGTATCAAAAAGCATCATACCTAGTATGAATAAAAGTATGCTAATACAGCATTCATCTGTATTAGTTTTCAACCTAGAACAGGCTTAATACAAAAAGTAGAGCGGAGAGGGGGTAGCGGCGTATTTGCGAAGCAAATAGCCGCTCAGGGGGAGGCCTCCCCCACCGAGTCAAAAACCATAGAACGCGGCAAAAAGCGCATCCTAGGTTCAACGAAATTATATTAATCAGCGAACGTAAGTACGCCATCCACGAGTGTAAGTTTATCCCACGAACCAGAGACCTGGGATCCAGCGACCATATCTTTGATGGTGACTTCGCGTCGAGTCATTTCTTCGCTACCGATGAGGGCGACATAGCGTGCACCACGTTCGTTAGCATATTTGAACTGTTTAGCGAGTTTATCGAAGCCGCTATAGAGTTCGCAGGAGAGTCCGAGGGTACGGATTTTATCAGAGACTTCGAGGGATGGAGCAAGAGAAGACTCATCGAAGAGAGCCATCACGACGTCCACGCTACGATTGGTATCATCGAACATATTGCGTTCCTGCATGACGACGCAGATGCGTTCGAACCCGAGGCTAATGCCCACAGCGGGGATATCTTTACCGGAGAACATGCCGATGAGGTGATCGTAGCGGCCACCACCAGCGATTGAGGAACCGAGGCCATCGGCCTGAATTTCGAAGATCGCGCCGGTATAATAATTGAGGCCGCGCGCGAGTGCGGGATTAACTTTTGCGGAACGGCCATTGATGCAGAAAGCGGCGCAAGCTTTAACAATGACGCGCATTTCGCTAATGGCTTTGAGGGCATCATCTTTGCCTTCGAAGAGGGATTCGAGCGCAGCGAGGGTATCTTCGTTCGTAGCTTTAGGTTCAATGATACTGAGGAGTTTTTGTGCGGACTCAGCGGAGATTTCGCGCTGCGTAAGTTCAGCGGCGACGCCTTCGCGACCGATTTTGTCGAGTTTATCGACAGCGGTAATAGCGGTTGTTTCGAGTTCGACGGGGATACCAGAAACTTCGATGAGGGCGCGGAGGATGCGACGATCGTTGAGGTGGATTGTGAGATCCGAGAACTTAAGTTCGGAGAAGACGTCGTTTACGGCGTGGAGTAAAGATATTTCGGCGACGGGCGCGGGGGCACCGATCATATCGATATCGCACTGATAGAATTCGCGGAATCGGCCGTGACCAGGGCGATCAGCGCGATAAACGGGTTGGATCTGATAACGTTTAAAGATGCGTCCGATCTCATTTTGGTGCATTGCGACGAAGCGAGAGAGGGGGACAGTGAGGTCATATCGGAGTCCGAGGTCGCACTGTCCAGATGCCGCTTTAGCGCCGCGCATAAGGATTTTGAAGAGGAGCTGATCGCCTTCTTCACCGTATTTACCCATGAGGGTTTCGATATTTTCGATCGCGGGGGTTTCGATAGGTTCGAAGCCATGTTTTTCGTAGACGTGTCGAATCGTATCCATAACGCGCATACGCTGACGCATCTGCTGAGGGAGGAAATCGCGGGTACCTTTAGGAATAGCAGCTTTAATAGCCATAATAAAGAATGCTCCAAGTTAGGAGAATGGGGGGAGAGAAGGGAAAAAAAAAAGCGCATGTACGAAACATGCGCTTTGGAAGGCGGAGCGAGCCATTCCCATGAGAGGGAATGACAGGAAAGACACCTTACACCATGCGGCTGTAGTACTCGATGATGAGGTTGTCTTTGAGGTCCGTGATAGGAACGTCTTCGCGGACGGGGAGGGAGATCATTTTTGCGGACATAGCATTAGCATCATATTCGACGTAGCTGGGGCGAGCGATGCTAGGCGTAGCGAGGCAATCCTGAACGACGGCGATTTTTTTAGATTTTTCGCGGAGAGTGATGACATCACCGGGACGAACCTGGAAGGATGCGATATCGACTTTGCGGCCGTTAACGAGGATATGACCATGGTTGACGAGCTGACGGGCAGCGGGGATTGTTGCACCGTAGCCAGCGCGGAAGACGAAGTTGTCGAGGCGGCTTTCGAGGAGCTGAACGAGACGGAGGCCAGTATCGAGTTTGCTGCTGATAGCGGCTTTCATATAAATACGCATCTGACGTTCGGAGACACCGTAGTTGAGACGAACTTTCTGTTTTTCGTCGAGGTGTTCACGATATTCAGAGGCTTTACGGCGATGGTTGGCACCGTGCTGCCCAGGGGGGTTCTGACGATTTTTAGCAGCCTTGCGAGTAAGGCCAGGCAGCTGAATGTTACCGAAACGACGAATAATTTTGACGCGGGGACCGGTCATACGCATGGTTGGAAATTCTCCTTAAACAAACCGTTTTGAAATTCGCACGCGCTTGCGTGCATACACATCCTTTTGCGTTTTACGCACAAAACGACAGAGACACACATGTGCTACTGTCGTTTGTTTAGGGCTGTTTAAGCAACCGCAGGATAAACCACGGAGAAACAGTCCGACTCGAAAAAACGTATTTAAAAGCGCGCTCATTAAACGAACATGGCGCGTATTTCTTCTTCTACGACCTCGACGGGGCGATTCAGCGCTACGGAGAGCTCCTGAACGATAAGGCTAATCGCGGTATCGAAAAGGCGTCTCTGTCCAAAGCTCAAATCTTTGACATTCTTCAAATGATAGAGCTCCCGAACAACGTCGGCCACATCTTGTAGACAACAGCTGGCCAGCTTGTCAAGCAAAATACGTTGACGTTTCGTCCATGGAACTGATTTAGAGATCGGAGGCGGCTCTTTGAGACTGGCAATAATCTTACGCGCTTCACTCTCATCAACGATCGCGCGCAATGCACCCTTTTCGGCTTTATCAGCAGCAATCATGACGCGACGTTTGCTCGATTGCATCAACTCAAGAACATAAACCTGAGCTCCAGGACCAAATAATTCATTTGACTCTATTGCAACGACTTCACCAACGCCATGACTCGGGTAAACGACGCGCTCTCCAATCAGCCATTTCATGAAAAGATCTCCAGTTTTGGATTTGGACTGCCCCTTGGGTGTTTCCGACATTATATTGTTTCTCCTCATAGGAGTTCTGCAGACTGAAACAGGTGATTTATTGTTTTTTCGTCACAAAACTCGATACCTCACTTACAAACCCAACTTTACCGACCTGGGCAAAATATATGGAAGTTCGTGCCACCCCCCAGCGTGGATTTATCAATAATACATGACACATTTTCTATTTTCAATCATCATTCATCAAATTGACGAAATTTTTTTTATTCATCAAGGACTTAGCCCCTAAAACTGGCTTTAAGCTGATGTCTCTTTTCCGTCGCGCTTGCTATTTCGCTTCGCGAAATACGCCTTGCGCCGCCAGCCTATTTGACCCTTTCAAATACGGCTGGCGAACTCGCTTTTTGAATAACTGCCCTGCCATTGTTCAACAAACACGCAGCCTTTTTGCTCAAACCACAATTCTTGAAAAACTATTTCCTATTAATTCAATCTTTTTTAAATCTATTTTCTATCTATAAATACATTTTGTTATACTTCGTCGTTATTATTACTGCAATTTTCCTAAACACTTGCTTCGCAGCAAGCCTATTCCTTGCGATTTAGCTAAATCTACCGTTTGTATAATTTAATAATTATTATCATAATTAACTCACAACCATTGCTGTCCCACGACATATTTTCATTAACTGCAACGAAATGCGCTCGTTGCAGAATTTTATACTTTTCTTATTCTCATTCTGACCCGCGGCCGCCCCTTTGGATTCCCCGCGCTCTTTCGTCGCACTGTCTTTTGAGTGATTTTGACGCATTTCTTCGTCTACTTACTCAAGCCTTTCGGGGCCTGCCTTAAGACTGATGTCCTCCGGACGGGCCAAAGGGGCGGCATAGCGCGGCCGCCCCTTTGGATTCCCCGCGCTCTTTTGTCGCGCGTGCAGAACTCACTTCGTTCAAACATGCTGCACGCGCGGCTAACACTTAGTGTATGCAAGTCATG
>JAZRWH010000121.1:0-39162 GCA_045599585.1 Myxococcota bacterium | reverse complement strand
GGTTTTTGTAGCAAAAAAGGTTACAGATCAGCCAAGGAGCCCGCACGCCTTCGGCTTCGACGGGCAGGGTTATTCAAGTCGGCGGCTTCCAGCCGCGTGAACACTCGGTAGCTTATGCGTGTTGAGCGTATGGATCAAACTACAAGATTATCAGTGATTATTCGATTTTTTCTTCTTTTTGGGATGAAGAACGAGGTTTCGATCGGGCATATCTTTGATAAGATCGTCACGGTATCCGACTTGAACTTCATCATTAAAATGGATCGTTTCGTCGGGTTTAGAAAGCACCGCAATAAATTTTTCTACACGATCATCGACAGCATCTGCATATTTTTCGGCAAAAGTAACAGAACCGCCAATTTCGTAAGTTTCTACGAGCGCGTTGATCTTAAAGAATTGTCTGACCTGGACGTTAACGATATCGAAGTAACCGATTTCGGGAGGTTCTTCGCCCTTGGCTTTAGCAACGAGGGTTGTGTTGTTATCTGTCGTTTGAGCTGCTTGAACAGATTCGTTCGGAGCAGAATGATTTGTGTTTTGGGGCTGAGGGGGTAGCGGCGTATTTGCTTGCAAATAGCCGCTCAGGGGGAGACTTCCCCCTTCAGAAGCTTCTGTATTTAAAGCATGGGATTGAGGCTCAACGGGCGTTGTCGTTTCGGATTGAGGCGTAGATTTCTTTTTAGATTTGGAGTTTTTAGGCGTTTCGGAGGGCGTTGCATCCCCCGTATTGAGTTCGGTCGACGGAGCTTGTGATGGAACGCGCTGAGCGAGCAAGGGGCTTAATTCGATTTTTGTGTCTTGTTTTTCGGATTTAGATGGTTTGGGTGCGTCTTCGTCGCTTGCGTCGATAATATGTGGTTTTTCTTTTTCGATATTGCCTGGGATATTTCCGAAAGTTGGTTTAGCCATGCTTTCGACGGAGCCCATCGTTTGTTCGAAAGCTTGAATGAGTGCTTCTTCGGTCATGGATTGAGGGTTTTGGACCCAAGCGAGTTCGAGGTCGATCTGTGCACCGAGGGCATCGCAGCGATTTGCGTCGAGTTTAGGCGCATTGAGGGCACTGAAGGTTTCTGCGAGCAGTTTGCGGATACGCGTGCGCCAGGTTTTACCGAGTTTTTTTCCGTGATCGCGGAGGACGCGATTGAGCGCAGCGGCATTTTTATCGAGGGAGATCGAAGCCATGACGAGGAAACTTTATATAATGGGTTAAAGTATCACAGGAGGTATAAAGAGTTATAAAATATAACTTTTATATGTAATTTTAGCAGAGCTTAAACAACAACGGCGCTGACAAATCAGCGCCATCGTTATAAGCAGGAGAAGGGGAGTGAAGGATAATTAATTTGTTGCGGCGATGGGGGTACCGACAGCGGCGCATTGTTCAAGGAAGTTGATTGTCTCGACAGGGAGGGTAGTACCTTCGACTGTAGCACTGAAGATCATGTCAGGCGTCATCTGGGTTTGTTCGAGGTGAGCATTTGAAAGATCGGAGTGGCGCATGAGTGCGTTGAGGAGGCAAGCGCCGGTGAGATCAGCGCCGATGAGTTTAGCTTCGATGATACGAGCGTTTGAGCAATTTGCATTTCGCATTGAGACAGCGGACATATCGCATTTGGAGAGCTCAGCTTTAGAGACGACAGCGTTGTTCATTTGAGCGCCTGTAAAAGCGGAACCTGTGAGGACAGCGGCAGTAAAGTTTGCGCGTTCGGCGCGTATGGCACAGAAGCAAGCAGCTTCAGTCGAGAAGGCATTATTAAAGAAGGCGTCTGTGAGTGCAGAAGCGGTAAAATCGGTGCCCGAGATAGCGCAAGCAGCGAAGATAGCGCCTTCGGCAGCGATATTTGTGAAGTTTGCCTGCGTGAGGTTACCTTCTTTAAATTTGGCTCGGCAGAGATCAGCGCGAGCGAAGGAGCTTCGTTGAGCCGTAACGCATGAGAGGTCGGCCTCTGTGAAGGAGGATTCAGAAAAGTCGGCGTCACTGATGGAAGCTTTGTACCAATTTGATTTTTGGAACGAGGCATTTTTAGCAGAAATGCCATTTGCGGTGAGACCGGAGAGGGAGGCAAAATTGGCGTTTGCGGAAACGAGAGAAGCGTTGTTCATCGTGGCGTTTCGGAGGTCAGCGCCATAAAGATTGGCCTCAGCGAAGTTACAGAGTGAGAGGTCACATTCGCTCAAGCGTGCGCCACGGGCAGTTAGGTGTGTGCAAGTGGCATGGGAAAGATTAGAGCCCTGAAAGTCAGTTCCAGTGGCGTCAGCGCCTGTAAGATTGCATTGTGCGAGGCTAGACTCTCGAATAATTGCGCAACGGATTACAGCGCCTGTAAGATTTGCGCCGTCGAGGCGAGATTGTTCGAGGTGTGCTCGCTCAAGATTGACACCCGAAAGGTCGAGTCCTGAGAAGTCGATACCGCGAAGGTCACGACCGTTTGAGATTTCTTTGACGCCTGAAAAACCTTGCAAGAGGCTTGGCCACGAAGGGTCTTTGCGTTTAAGGGCATCAATAATTTCCATCCTTCGGCGGCTGCCATCCCTAGTTGTCCAGCGATAGGTGGGATCGATCACGTCTGTTCTCCTTCAGTCATGATAGTGATTTCAGCTGTATGCCTTGGATTCTGCATACAGAGAACTCAAAAAGGCAGTTAATTATAGCATAACTATCTAATGACTGCAAACATAGCACAACTTTGCTCAGCACTTTTCGAAGTTAAAAAGAAGTATTCGGTAAAAAGCAAGTGCTGATTCAGTTAGTTGATAGTGCTAGCCTGACCGTCTTGCGACGGTAGGCTAGCATTCAAATTTGGGCCGGAACAGAAGGGTTCCCTTGCCCTTCATTATTTGCCGTAAATCAACTGGACGCGAATGGTTTCGAAGGTCACAAACATTTTGCCAGGAGCGGGGAGTTCGTCGACGATACCAGCGCCATATTTGGCGTGCATGATTTTGTCGCCAAGTTCAAATCCCGTTGCTTTAATGCTGTAGGGTTTTGTATCACCGCCATTGTGAGCGACTTTCGGTTTGAGGATTTTCGGTTCAACAATCTTCGGCTCTTTGATTCTTGATCCTCTTCCACCACTTGCGAGTCTTTCAGCTTCGCTTTGTGGTTTGACGACGGGCGCGTCTTTGCTGCCCATCGCAATGCTCGTCTTTGTATTGCGCTTAAGCGTCATGCGATCTTCGGCAATCGGACGGAATTTATGGAAATTATGACATGACTTACATTGAACTTGAGCAATTTTGCCATCAGCGACGGCGACAATAACGTGCCATGTTTCGCCGCAGCGGCTACATATGGCTTCAACATCTTTACCAACTGCGTTGTCATCTAATACTGGAATCATTTCGAAAAAATCCTGTCAAAAATGAATTCCGGAAAACCCCTCGTTTTCCGGTGCTTTTTGATCAAAAAAAGCCCGCGCCTTCTACGCGCCAAGTGGTTAATTTGCAAGCATAATTTCTGTGTGCAGCGATACTTTTGGACTCTATTTTTGGTATCTCACCGAGTAATCGTGTGTTTTTTGAGCACGTTTGGCGAGTATCCTCGTTTACCTTCCTGATCTTTTTGTTGCAGCTTATAGGCCAGTCTCCTGAGGCAGACTCGGTGTTTTTGGGGGCTTCGCTACGCGTGCGATTTAACCGTAATCATAAGTCTTTTTCATGCTTAGAAATGACTATATATTGATAAAAGCGACTATATATTGGTAAAACAAAGCTATAGTAGAGTTATCAGAGTATTTTATGAAAATTTCGTGGGACAGCAGTGACTTTGCTAATTCTCATTCAGTCCTGCGGACGCCCCTTTGGAATCCCCGCGCTCTTTTGTCGCGCGTGCAGAACTCACTTCGTTCAGACATGCTGCACGCGCGGCAGACCAAGGGTGTATGCAGGTAAATGGGATGGATTTAATTCGTTCATCGGCGGGCGCGAACTTGACTTCGTCTTCAACATGCGCGCCCGCTCGCCCGGAGCGCCCGCTGCTTGCCTCCGGCTTCGCTACGCGTGCGATTTAACCGTAATCATAAGTCTTTTTCATGCTTAGAAATGACTATATATTGATAAAACAAAGCTAAAGTAGAGTTATCAGAGTATTTTATGAAATTTTAGTGGGACAGCAGTGTTGTGGCACATTAGGTGATATGTAAGATTATGTGTGATTATAAGTAAAATAGTGGTGTGTGTAAGTGTATGTAGGGAGAATAAATAAAACAATTCTAAGCGAGCAAAAATAAGACAGATGTTCATTGTTGTGCTAAATATATATAAGGTTTTGTTTGGCCACAGTAACAAGGAGTATCCGATGGCATCGAAAACTGAAATAGTCCGTAATATTGGCATTATGGCGCATATTGACGCAGGCAAAACAACGGTAAGCGAGCGTATTCTGTTCTATTCAGGACGAACTTATAAGATTGCAGAAGTTCATGATGGACAAGCGACGATGGACTTTATGGATCAAGAGCGAGAACGCGGTATTACCATTTCGAGCGCTGTCAATGAGATCAGTTGGAAAGATCACGATATCTATCTTATTGACACGCCAGGACACGTGGATTTTACGGTTGAAGTAGAACGCAGTCTTCGCGTTTTAGATGGTGTTGTTGCTTTGTACGATGCGGTTGCTGGTGTTGAGCCACAGAGTGAGACTGTGTGGTATCAGGCGAATAAGCACAATGTGGCGCGTGTTTGTTTTGTAAATAAAATGGATCGACCGGGAGCTGATTTTTCTCGCTGTGTACAAGAAATTGAGACTATTTTAGGTGGTCATCCTATTGCCGTTCAGCTTCCCATTGGATCTGGAGTGGATTTTTCCGGTGTTATTGATTTGATCCATCGTCAGGCTTATTATTTTGACGATGAAAGTCAAGGTGCAGAGGTCAAGACGGGGCCGATACCAGCAGAACTTGAAGAAGAAGTGGTTTTGGCTCGAGAATCCATGATTGAGCGGATTGTGAATGTCGATGATGAATTGGGAATGGCCTGGCTTAATGGCGAAGAATTGACTGAGACTATGATTGTAGCAGCTCTTCGTCGTGCTGTAATTGCGTTCAAAGCACAGCCTGTTTTGTGTGGCTCTGGTTTAAAGAATAAAGGTATTCAGCCGCTGATGGATGCCATTGTTGACTATCTTCCTGCGCCGAGCGATCTACCTGTCCTTAAAGGGGTGACTCCTAAGGGTGTTGAAATTGAGCAGTCTCGTAGTGAAACTGCGCCGTTTAGCGGACTCATCTTCAAAGTTCAGCAGATTGAAGGTAAAAAGTTGGCATTTATTCGCGTGTACTCTGGTGTTTTAGAAGAAGGTGATTCGGTTGCGCTTCCGGCACAAAAAACTGCTGTAAAAGTCAAAAACATATATCGAGTGTATGCAAATCGTGTGGATCGTGTAGCTTCAGCTCAGGCAGGTGCATTGGTTGCCATTGCCAAAGTCAAGGGAATGACGACAGGGGGAACGTTGTGCGATCCGTCTCATCCCATTTTACTTGAGTCGATTGAAGCGAATGCGCCTGTCATATCAATTGCTGTAGAACCCGAATCGATCAAAGACAAAGACCGTCTTGTTGAAGCTCTGACGTCAATCAATGAGGAAGATCCCACGATTGTTTTTGAGGAAGATAAAGATACGGGTGAGTTGATTTTGCGCGGCATGGGTGAGCTTCATTTAGAAGTTGCGTGTGAAAGACTTCGACGTGAATTTAACGTTAATGTTCGAAGTGGTCATCCGAATGTTGTATGTATGGAAACTCTTTTGGATGAATGTTCTGAGGTCGCAACCTTTGAGCGTATCATTGATGAAGATAAAAAAGAGGTACTATGGGGCGAAGTGCGTGTCGTCGTGCGTCCGCTTGAACGAGGTATTGGGTCAGCATGCAAACTTCAGCTGCCTGAAGATCATCCTTATGTACGTCAAGAAGTATTGGATGCTGTTTTAGAAGCAGCAAAAGATGCAAGTATGTATGGTCCAAACGGCTATGAAATGACAGACACAGAAGTCGTTGTAACTTCGATTTCACTGGATGCGAAAGGAAATACGAACGTTGTTGGTTCGCGCATTGCAGCGGGAGAAGCGGTACGAAAAGCATACAAGTCGTCAGGTACGAAGTTATTAGAACCGTTGATGCATGTCGATATAGTGGCAGCCGAAGAACATATTGGTGATTTGATTGCTGATTTAACTCAGCGCGGAGGTATGGTTGAAAATCTCGAAAGTGAAGCGGTGCGTAGTGTCATTCATGCGATCGTTCCACTTCGCAATATGTTTGGCTACACCATGAAACTTCGTACGGTCACGCATGGTCGAGGTTCATTCTCGATGCGCTTCCTGCGTTTTGATGCGATGATTTAAGTGGGGACGTCATGTTTAATGGGCTCGTTAGACAAACGGGCCTATTTGACGAAATATCCTACAATTTCTAGGCGCATAAAACGCGTCATTTTGTAGATGAAGCGATTATTTTTGAACAAATTTAGCAGATTTAGCGTCTCGTTTGTTTTGACGTTAAGGCCAAATTGAAGTATAAAAAATTGTCTTGTTTGAGTGCGTGGAAACACGCCTTTTTTTTTTCACTCATGGGAGTTCATAATGACGCGCGGAACTGATTTTTGGTCTGACTACATTGTTCACATTCCTACGCCCGAGGCATTTGGTGACAAAGCCAAAGAAAAAGCCGAGATGCTTGCCGACGTTCGCTATCTTCTTCTCGTTGGCAGCCTCATGCGTCCGCGTAGACTAGCCAAACTTTCCGAAGAAAAATTCGGTCTCAAACATGTCGGTACCTATTTCAATATTGCGGAAGACTATGAGATCTGCGACCGCGAGTATTGCGTTGAAGTTGTTGATCTTGGACTTGCAACGGGTGAAAAAATGGCAATTGTGAGCCATGGTATTGGTGGCAGTGGTGCAGAAATTGTCATCAAAGAAATGCGTTCGCTCATTCATTGGTCGAATGCTTATCTTGGCCGTGACGAGAGCAAAGTTCAGGTTCGCTGTGTAGGCCGCAGTGGCACGCGTGGTACGATTGGCGATGTTCCGTACGGTACGGTTGGTATTTCGACGGCTTCGTACAACGATGATTTTGATGTTGCACTTCCCAATCCTGATCTTAATCAGCTCGTCGTTGAATGTGCTAAAAAGCTTGATATTCCTTATTATCTTGGCCCTGGTGCTTCTACCAACTATTTCTGGTTTGGCCAGGGGCGTCACGTTCCGAATGAGGGTTATATTCCTTCTCATATTGTGGATGAACGTGGTGTTCGTGCTCAAGAAAAACTTTGGCGTTTTGTTGAGCGCGGTGTTGTTTTCCTCGAAATGGAAGACTACACGGTTCACTCGGTTTGCCATGAATTAGGTATTGCTTCTGCTTCGGTTGGTTGTGTTATTGCTCGTCGTTTTGACTACAAAAAAGGTGAGTTTATTATCGACTATGATACATCAGCCAAGGCGAAAGCAGAGCTTCTTCCGGCACAAGCCATCATTACGGCTTTCATTGAACACGCTAAGAATTACAACGCTGCGAAGTAGTGATTGGTTGAGCATAAGATCATAGTATGAAAGGCACATCGCGAGAAGTTATGTGTCTTTTTTCGTTTTTAGTTGTGTTTTTGCCGAATGCTTAAGCGTTGTGTTTAAAGCGCGCAATTGAACTTAAATTCGGTATATGGTTATTTTCGCCGAAGGCGAAGAGAGGGTAGCGGCGTATTCTTCGCATTCATGCGAAGAATAGCCGCTCAGGGGGAGACTTCCCCCTTTTAAAAACAAAATTCAACCGAAGACTCTTAAAAAGGTTATTGATTGAGTGCTTCGCGTAGTTTTTTGTATTTTGTTTCTTTAGGCAGCATGCAGCCGGGGACGATAAATTTTGAGGCCTCGTCGAGAGCGATAGAAGCGGAAGTCGGATTTTGGCGTACTAAGCGGCTTTTAGCGAGGTCGAGCAAAAGCGTGAGTGCAATTTCGCGGTGGCCCAAGTGGATGAAATTGGCAGTATCTTCTTCGATGCGTTTGTCGAGAGCGATATCTTGTGGATTGAGTTTGAGTCGGAGGGCGCGAATTCGAGCAGCGCTGACAATATCGTGACGACGTTCAAAGGCGGATTCGGCAGTCAGGGCGAGTTGTTGTGCCTGGTCGAAATCGTGACGTTTGTAGCAGAGATATGCGTATGTAGCGTCCACGAGAGGAAGACATGAATTGAGATTTAGGAACTGGCACTGTGACCGAATATCAAGTAATTTGGTGTCGAGAAGATCGAAATTTTGACGAAGCAGGGCGATCTGGACGTCTATGAGATCTGCGCAGACCTTTTCGATAGGTAGGGCTGGATACTGCACGGAATGCAGGCGTGTGCAGCAAGTTTCGGGTTTAAAAAGTGGGGAGTCGACGTCGAGAGAAATTTGGCAGCGCGTTAGCGCGAGTGTGCGACAAATGTGGGTATTTTGCGAGGGCCATTGAGAGAGAATCTGCTCGGAAAGTGCGTCGAGTTGAGCCAAGGCAGACTTGATGTTGCCTGCATAAAAATCGAGTTCTGCGCACTGAATGGCATTATTAAGTGCATTTTCGTCGCATGGTTCAGAGTTTTTGTAAAGATCCTTCAAGAAAGCACGTGATGATTGTGCTTCGAGGACATGACCGAGACGGAGAGCATTGTTAGCTTTCAGGGTCATAGCTTCGACGAGTTCGGGGGTATCTTCGGCGCAGGCTAAGAGGCTTTGGAAGTAGGCGTTGAGATGGGTATCAGCGGTGGGCATATCGTCAGTGACGTATGCAACAGCGTGACTCAAGCGATGGGCGGTGCATTGAACGGCTTGGTCATTGGGGAAATCTTGAGTTAATTTTTCGAGTCGGGCTTTGGCAGCATCGAAGTGAGCGCAAGCGATCTCGAGTTCGACAGCCTGCTCAGAAATCGTGATACTTTGAGGGGTTGCACCGAGAACTGTGAGTGTTTCATTCAGTGCATCGATAGCATCTTCGAATAAAAATCGCTTAATACTGTAGTCTAATTTAAATTGTGCAGCCTGTACGATGTGTGCGGCATGATTCAGCGCATGGGCATCTTTATCGTACGCGTCAATCGCTTCTTTAATGTTATTGCGTTTGAGGGCTTGAAGGGCGCGTATCGTCCAAATGTGGCTCGTGAGAATGTAGGCGTTGCAGTCTGGAAAATGCGAAGCATATTCGCGGAGGCGGACTGCTTTGGGGAGGAGAGCTTCGTAGGATTTGGCGAGGTACAGCGCCTGCGTTGCTTTAGCAGTTTTTTCGACAAACTCGCGCGTCACGAATTGAGGTTTAGTGCTGAATTTAGCCATGATTAAGGTTCGGTAACAGTGATGAGATCGTCGGATAGATCGACGTCAAGTCTGTCGGGGAAATCGTCATGAGACAAGATCCATTCGGCGATACGAGATTCGACGTGCGACTGAATGGTTTGGCGCATTGGTCGTGCGCCGTACATTGGATCGAAACCGCCGTGTTCGATGAGATAGGGGATGATAGCTTCTTCGTTGATATGAAGTTCGATGTGCTTGTCATCAAAGAGACGTTTGCGCGAGTCATTGAGGAGTAAGCTGGCGATGCGTTCAATTTGTTCGCGAGTGAGTGCATGGAAGACGAGTTTTTCTTCAATGCGGTTGTAGAGCTCGGGCGTAAAACGAGCGCGCGCGGCTTTAAGGATGATTTGTTCGGCGTCATTGTCGGAAACAGCGCCATTTTTTCCCGAAAACCCGATGCCTTTACGTGCGGCTTCGAGGACTTCTTGGGCGCCGATATTACTCGTTAGAATGACGACACAGTTAGAGAAGTCGACGTGTCTGCCTTTGGCATCCGTTAGGCGGCCTTCATCCAGAATTTGAAGCAGAATGTTCATGACATCAGGATGCGCTTTTTCGATCTCGTCGAAGAGGACAATCTGGTAAGGGCGTTTACGGAGCGCCTCGGTGAGCAAGCCGCCATCATCAAATCCGACGTAGCCAGCGGGTGCGCCGATGAGTTTGGCGACCGAATGCTGTTCCATGTATTCACTCATATCGAAACGGCAAATACTTTTGCGGCTTCCGAAGAGAAATTCAGCAAGCACTTTTGCGGCTTCAGTTTTACCAACGCCTGTAGGACCGAGGAACAAAAAGCTACCGATGGGGCGTTGAGCACCAAAGCCAGCTTGATTGCGGCGAATGACTTGTGCAATGCGTTCAATGTTTTTTTCGTGGCCAATTAAGCGTTCGCCGAGAATTTCTTCCATCCGCATGAGTTTTTGTTTTTCGGTCATGAGAAGACGTTCAACGGGAACTTCAGTAAGCTGAGAGATGACGCCTGCGATATGTTTGAGCGTGACTTCACTTTCGCCCGCCCGCACGCATACGGAGCCTGCACGATCTAGGACGGACAACGCTTTGTCGGGAAGGGCACGTTCTTGAATGTAGCGGTTAGCGAGTTTGACAGCGCTCGAAATAGCTTCGTCGGCGTATTTGACGCCGTGATGTTCTTCGTATTGTTTGATGATACCATTACGGATGATTTGAATGGCCGTTTTGACGTTGGGAGCTTTGACTTCGATGAGATCAAAGCGGCGCTCAAAGGCTGGATCGGCGTCAAACGCATGGCGGAGTTCAGCAGGTGTACTTGCGCCAATGCACATGAGTTCGCCGCGAGAAAGGGCGAGTTTGAGTTCGAGAGCTGCATCGGAGTTGGCTTCTCCGTTGGTAGGGGCAAGCCAGGTGTGAATTTCATCTAAAAATAGGATAATGAGACCGTTGGATTGACGAACTTCTTTTTTTATCGCTGCAATTCGTTCTTGAACGGCACCTCGAAGCTGCGTTCCACAAAGCAAAGAGCCGTAATCGAGTGCAATGATCGTATGATTTTCGAGGCCACGCGGTGCATTTTTTTGTGCCATTCGAAGCGCAAGTCCTTCGATAATGGCCGTTTTGCCAACTCCAGCTTCTCCAACAAGCACAGGATTGTTGCTTCGACGTTTGTGAAGAATATCGATGAGCTGATCAATTTCATGATCCCGTTCAACGACGGGATCGAGCTTGCCGTCACGCGCTGCTGCGAGTAAATTTCGGCCGTATTGGCTGAGCACTGGGTACTTAGAGGGACTGAGTACAAAAGGATTGTACCCGCTGGGAAGCGGAGACGACGCACGCGAATAAAGCTTGGATTCAAAGTTGATCGACGGGGTTTTGCTTACTTCAGTCGTCGTTTTGCGCGTTATGATCTGCGCATGGCCAGTCGACTTGATCGAACTCGCTTTGCTATACGATGCACTCAGGCGTTTCGTTTGCTCAAAATGGCTTAACGCTTCGCGTCTTTGGGGTTCGTTTGCTTCGGGAGAATCAGGTGTATCGGGTTCAGCACTGACGGCAGCTGCGATCGCACTTGGTGTCGACGATATCATTTCGTTTTCGTTTGAAACATTAGATGCTTCAAGAATATCGTTGTCATCGCTCGCTTCAGCTTCGGCTTCGGCCGCAGCTAGCATTTGACGACTTTTCGTGCGAAGGCGCTTGGCAAGATCGATTGCAGCCATCTGCTGGCTTTCTCGGGCTGATAACTGCTGTCGGCGTACGGAACGCAGCGCTCCCGATGAGGAGGAACTGACTTTTTGTGCAGTCTGTGATTGCGTAGGCGTAGGCGTGTACGAACGCTGTTCTACTGGACGAGAGGTTACCCCGCCCGTCAGCATCGCAATTTCTTCGGGCGATATCAGTCTTCGACGCGCTGTTTGGTCTTCGTTTTGCACTGCGGGGCGCGCGCTTTCATAAGCCGAATACTCGCTACCAAAACTTACGGCCGGCTGCGGCGTGATGTATTGCATCACCTGAGATGGCGATTTGCGACAAACAGCTACTGCTCCCATCGACGTCGAGTGGCTCCGTGCCATTGATGTCTGGCTTACAGCTGCCTGATACTGCAAGTTCGCCGTTTCGCTGTTGTGAATCAACGTGCGAAGACGTTCGATGTCTAGGCCTAAAAGACACAAAATTGATCGCGCAAGACAGTCTTCGTCTAACATCGCTAACAATATCTTCGTGGCACTCACTTCACTTTCGCGTGCATACATCGCTAATCGCATTGCGCGCGTATAGATCCGCTGGGAAGTGTCTGGTTGCTCCGGTGTCAGCATCTCGGTGCGAATGATTTGACTGACGGAATCACTCGTTACGCCTAGACTCCGAAGAATCTCCTGCGCTAAACTCGTACACTTGCACATCCCCCTCAATAACAGGACTGTACTCGCTCGAAGGCGCATTCTGTCTGCTTCTTTTTGCGCCGAATCGATGATCTGGAGACTATCCTGTGCCCATGGCAGCGTCATGGTCTTCCTCCGTGAATCCATTATAAATGACCTCCTGGTACAAACGCTTTGTCGGGTTGCAAGACCCATCCAAAACGCTCGCTGCATATATCAAAGGTATGTCAAATTTTCAACGTTTATGTGGATAACTTTCGTTTTGCGTCAATTTAAAAAGTAAGGCAATCGCTTATAGTGTGCGCAAAATCGTCGTTTTTGCATCGCGTCATTTCTGTGGATAACTCACAGACGTCATATTAATTTGTCGGAATTTATGTGTGCCTTTTGTTTCGGCGTTGTGCGCAACGCCGACTTCGCCTATTGCCTGCGGCAATACGGCTCCGTGGCCGGCCTATGCGCTTCGCACATACGGCCGGCCCTTTGCTAAGAAAACGCTTCGAATTACTCAACTTCAGGCACAAAAGTACCGTCGGAAGAACAAGAACCGTGACGGTTAATGCCGTCTAACGAATGAATGTACGTGACAGTTTTATAGGATTTGCCGTCCGAATAATCGCAACAGTAAACCTTCGTAGGTTGATACGCTTGATCGTATTTTTCATTAAAGGTGCAAATACCTTCATAGTGAATATAATCACAGTTATAACTGCCTTCAACAGAGTATTCATGGGTGCATTCATCCAAAATACACGTTGCTCGCCCTGCTTTGTCGACTTTGCATTGGCTGTCTGCTGCAGCTTTACAATCATTCATAATCCAAAAACCACTATCATGATTATTATAGAAGCTAAATAATCCATGTGCCGTCTCGGATTCATCACCGAAAAGTAGGTTGTCTGGATCAGCTTTCATGCAGTTATAGGCATTGCCGCCGCAGCACATAGATTCGCCAATATTGCTGCAAAGAGAATACATTTTGGGACATCCGTTTTCTTTGACATCTTCTTGATTAAGGTCGCAGTATTGGAGCGAGCTCACAATAAAAGAGTGAGTCATTTTGGAGAAGATCCTTACTTAAATGCAGATTCCAAACGATATAAAAACATGAGGATTGAGTACAGCCCAGAAACGAGTGATGGGTATAATCCTTTGGCGATTTATTATCCGATCCACAGTAACTACGTCGCATTGTTAGCCTGCTACGATCGCATGCTGACTGAAGATGAACGTAAGAAAGGTAATGGCATCACGCTTCAAGCAACGATCGACACTGAGGGCAAACTCACAGAAGCTTCTGTTATATATTCGGAGTATGATAACGAAGCCTTCGGCAAGTGTTTAATAGATGACATGAAAGACTGGGTATTCCCAAAATCCATGACAGGGAAGGCGTACGACGTTAAAATATCCAATTGGATATAAACAGGAAGCAGGAACCCCCAGGCTTAAATTCTTAAATCCTGAAGTCATTGGCCCTCTTGATAAACGTATCATTCAAAAAGTTGTTCGCCAACATACGGGAGAGTTACGATCGTGTTATGAAAGACGTTTAGTAAACAATTCAAAATTTGAGAGTAGTGTTGTCTTAAGTTGGAAAATTTCGCCCAAGGGAGATGTGACTAAAGTTTCTGTGTTAGATAGTACGATCAAAGACACAAAATTTGAAACTTGTTTACAAAATAGTGTTTCCCTTTGGAGATTCCCAGCTCCCAAAGGCGGTAGTATAGTTAATGTCAACTATCCAATTGAATTCTCATTAAAGGAGGTAAGTGTATTCGAATGATTAATCGGTAGAATCGTTTCGAATTTTTGTATCCTCTTTCAAGGGGGTAGGCCGCGCCGTATTGCCCAATGGGCAATAGGCCGGCAGCGAGCCGCGTATTGGCGAAGCCAATAGCGGCCGCAATAAAAAAAGCAAGGTCACGCGGGCCGATGGTTTGAATTTAGCCTTGGATTTGGCCGACCCAATAGCGCACACATTGAAAGGGATCGTCGAGAAGACGTGTCAGTTCGAGACGCGAAAGACGACGATCATAACGTTGCGTGATGTCGCGGAAACGCTGTACGGCTAAGCAGAACTGGAAAGCATCGGACGAGAGATAAAGGACGTGCATGAGGTAGTCGACGTGTGTCTCGTTTTTCCAAGAGATGAGGAGAACACCATCGGCGTTTTGTTCGACGCGGCAGATATAGTCCTGCCCCGTGACGGACTCGAGGACTTGTTGAAGTAGGTCAATCTGTGCGCGACGAATAAGAGACATGGAACGAAAAGCATTCAGGGGGAATGAAACCAGAAAATGACGGGAGCTGGGCCCATTTGGGCGTGTCTTTAAGCAGAAAGTCAGAAAAAACTACAAACGAAAAAGTAAGATGTAGTTCGTTTTGGAGAAGGTCAAAAGTTTGCAAAACGAAGTTGCTGGCGATTAAGAGCAAAGGTTTTGCAGCGCCGTAGCAATCGTCGTTTGTCTGATAGAAGGCAGAACGGAAGAGGGCGTTTCAAGGGTATTGTGCAATGGCTTTATCCGCTATAAAGTGCGGCTAGTCTGCGTTTTGTGAGGGAGATTGCGGTATGAAAAAGCACCTGATAGAGACAAGTTTAATCCTGGCGACGGTGGTTTTAGCGAGTGCGTGCGAAGAAGACATTGTGACGTACGGGGAAGATCCGTGTGATCGAGATAATTGCTCGGTCTATTTGTGTGGAGATAAGTGTGATCGATACCAGGCTTATTATGATGAAAAGAATGGCGTCGATGCAGACGGAGACACGGTCGTTGATACCAAAGATAACTGCTTGGGTGTTTATAATCCGGATCAACAAGATAGTGATAACAACGGTATCGGCGATGCGTGCGATATTTCGGGGGAAGATCCTAACCTCGATACGGACGGCGACGGCATACCCGATGTGAAGGATAACTGTCGCCTCACGCCAAATCCGGATCAAAACGATAGCGACGGTGATGGTATTGGTGATGCTTGTGCGCCTGAGATCTCGACATTTGATGATATGGACAACGACGGCATCGAAGATTCTAAGGACAATTGTCCGATGTTGGCCAACCCGGATCAAAAAGACAGTGACGGCGACGGTATTGGCGATGCTTGTGCACCGAAAGTAGACGATCCACCTGTCGAAGCGGACAGTGACGGCGACAGCGTACCGGATGCGCGCGACAATTGTCCGACAATCGCTAATTCGGATCAAAAAGACAGCAACAATAATGGTATTGGTGATGCTTGCGATATCGTAGACAGCGATGGCGACGGCATCGAAGATGCCAAAGACAACTGTCCTAATGTGAAAAATCCGGATCAAAAAGACAGCAATAATAATGGTATTGGCGATGCTTGTGATAAGCCTGAAGAAAAGAAAGATACGGATGGTGACGGCATTGAAGATGCCAAAGATAATTGTCCAACCGTGAAAAACCCGGATCAGGCAGATTTTGACAAAAACGGTAAGGGCGATGCTTGTGCGACAGGTGGCCCAGATGATCCTTTTGTCGTACTTGCTTTTGGTGATTGCGGCGGCAGTTATAGCACGCAAGGTGATACATCGAAATCGCCCTACTCGGTAATTTCGAAATATGCGGGTTATGAGAACATTAATGAATCAGGTCCCGAATATTATTATGTGTTTAAACTAGCCAAACGCAGCGTGGTCAACATTTATTTGGATGCCGAACCGAACGGCGTTGACGTTGATATCCATCTTATGCGCTCAAAAGATGCCTCGACCTTAATCGCACGTTCGGACAATGCGATTACCACAACACTCGACGCAGGAACGTACTGGGTCACGGCAGACACGTATGTCAAAGATGGCGTTGCTAAGCCAGGTAAATATGGTTTGCATATTGAGGCGTCAAGCGATGCAGCCGGAACAAAAACAGATCCGATCGTGATTGGATGCGGCGGTCTCAAAATTCCATCGAATTTTGTCGATCAGCGTACGACAGCCAAAGCGACGAGCAATGTGTTTTCGACGTATCCGGGTTGGGAAAACGTTTCGGAGAACGGTCCCGAATACATTTATAAGTTCACGTTGACTGAAAAGACGCGTGTTCATGCAAATATTCGTAAACCTGAACCCGCTGACACAGACATCGATCTTCATTTATTGTCTGATTTATCGCCCAAACTTATTGCGCGTTCTGATCTACGCGTCTGGACGACGCTCGATCCAGGGACGTACTATCTCGTCGCGGATACCTACAATAACAAAAAAGGCTATTACATTTTGGACGTTCAGTTTAGACCGTACGCCGTTGAAGGTTCGCACATGTTCAACGACTATATTCTGAAAGCCGTCAATTATATTCACAAATATTGGGCACTTAAGGGATACGGATCGAGCGCTTACACCCACGATTTGCCCTATGGCAGCAATGTCATTGGCAAAGGTCCGCTTGCTCCGAAGACGATGTGCGTTGCAGCTGTCGCCGAAACGATTTTAACGGCGATGATGTTGTACGAGCAGGAAACTGGCGACAGCTCTGTTTGGAATCATTTGCCTGCAAAGAGCTGGTCAAGTCAAGCTTCGACGACGATTAAGGGACATTTGTGGGTTAATTCTGAATATAATGCAGGGGGAACTGGCGATGCGCTTACAGCATTCGGTATGGGAATGACGGTTCCGTTCAAAGAACTCAAACCAGGTTCGTTTATCAATCTTAATCGTACGAGCGGTACTGGGCATGCCGTCGTCTTTATTTCGTTCCTTGATAAGAACTGCAAAGAGTATGACACTTGGAATTCGAATGTCGTCGGTTTTAAATATTATTCGTCGCAGACGGGCGGATTCGATTACCGTTATGCCGTGTTTAACGGTAAATCGATGACGGGCTGCAGCGGAAAAACAGACACTGGCATCTACGACAAGCAAAATGATCAGACTTATTTAAATACCGGCGTGATGTATCATCCAAAGTATTGGTTGAGAACTTCGCGTGTTTTGGGGACGACGAGCGCGGGCGCTCCAATGCCTTACAGTGGCTTCGAGGAAGAAGATCATTTTAATGGTGCAAAATATAATGGTATCGTAGGGAGCGAATAGGGTATATCATAGCAGTGTTCGCGTATGTGCGAATGGATGGAGTTATGAAAATGAAAAAAAGCGGTGCAGCGATAGCATTGATTTCAACAGTTTTGCTTGCTGGTTGTTCTGATGAGAGTTTTGTTAAGGTCTTTAAATGTCCTGAGGATAAACCCTATTTGAATACGGTAAACAATCGTTGTTATACATCTGCGGAAGCTGCAGAAGAAGTCAACAAACTTATTAAAACAGATCAGGAAGAAGCAGCTAAGAAGATAGAATCTGCTTCGCCCCAGGAAATCGACGCTGATGCGCTCGATGAGGTGTAGTTGTCTCGACTTTTTTCGTGTTTTAGGATGGGGGAAGTGTCCCCCTGAGCGGCTATTGTCTTCAGAAATGACGCATTGTTGTGTTTTGTGTTCGTCGCGCCCAACGGACGCGACAGAACTTTAGCTGGTCTCCTTGAGTTTGCGTCCATTTCTTCGACAATACGCCGCTACCCCCTCTGCCTGCGGCGCGTCAATGCAGTTTATGCGTTGTTCAATGTTCGTAAAAAGAGAATTATAAACTCAAATATAGACTCATTTTTGAAAATTGATCGTCAAACGACACAATACAGCGAATTAAATAAGCTAAATTGTGTTTTAGAATTAAAGGAATAGAAACTTTGAGCCAGTCTTCAGAGCAAGCCGCGCAAGCTTACGCTGACCTCTTGCGTGCCCTAGATATCCCTCTTTCAGATCCTGCTTCAACCGCGCAACTCGCTTCACAGCTTCTCATTCACCTTACGCGCGAAGCGAATTGCGAAACACCACATTTGTCGTTGATTGAAGCACCACATAGTGATTGGGTCGTTTTGGACGAAATGCCTTTTTACAGCTTGTGTGAACATCACTTTGTTCCTTTTTTTGGTACTGCAAAAATCGAATACCTGCCGAACAAGTATATTGCGGGGTTAGGTGGCTTTTTTAGAATGTTGGATCATTTTGCACGTCAACCCCAGCTTCAGGAAAGACTTACCCAACAGCTTTGCGATGCACTTTTCGAGGAACTTCAGCCCAAAGTTGTTCGTTTGACACTAAAAGCGCGACAAATGTGCGTCGAACTTAATGGTCAACCTGCGATAACTGTAGAAACGCGTGCAGAACGCTCTGCAAAATGATCTGATGAACGCTGATGAAGTTGATCGCCAAATGGATTCAACTCTCTGGTTAAGAAGCTCGTTGCTGCGTTTTTTTAGGACGGACGTCTTTTGAATTGTATGACGGAATTTTCATGTTAGAATTTTTTGTTTTGAAAATTTTGTCATACAAATTGTTTGTCCGCATATAGATTTCATAGACATCCAGACGTTGACCAAGCATTCGAAATCACATGCAACTCGCTGAACAGAGGTTTGTTAACAATTTGCATTGTTAACATTTTGCTTTGCTTCGTATCCATGTGAGGTAAGGATTCAGAGGATGCGTGTTGTTTGGTCGAGCGTTGTCTATTTCAAAATTGACAAACGATAAATTCGTATTACATATTTTGATTGTGAAATATTCGATAGAAAAAAGTGTCATTCAAAAGAACAACAACACAACTGCCAAAAACAGGAAAGAGGTTCGTTCTGTCTATAGGCTTCAGTCAGGGGCATAAAGAAAAATTATGAACGCACGAGCGCACGAGAGATAAACGTAGCGCACGAGAAGTCATAAAGTTCGGACATATAAATCTTACTTACGGATGAGAAGATGTTGCGTGTAAAGCATGCAAGTCGAGGGTTCAAAAAGGCTGATGTTGCGAAGCTTCGACACGCATCTTAACTAAAATATTTAAGTAACGAAATTTTCAAAACATAAATGATAAATTCGATTTTTTCGTTATAAACTGAGAAAAGTCGGTTAGCTGATCGCTTCGAAAGTGCGCAAAGGAATTTGAGAGCATCGAATAGGTTAAATCAGGAGATTAAATAGTGTAGGGGGCACGCTAATCAAAGTTGTGTGCTGATAAATTCAATACAAAAATTTAAGATGCGAATTTATCGATAGCATTTTTAAGGTGTTCGTGAGACGCTGACGAGTTAAAAAATCAAACACAAATTGAGTGAAGATTAAGTACGAATATTTCAAAGGTAAGTTTTGAGATAAACTTTGAATATTTAAATAACGATTTTTAAGACAATAGATGTGGTGACAACAACAAAACGTATGCAAGAACGTACGCATTTAGCAAAAAATAAGTTATCGATTCGTAGGATTCAGTTATGGTCTGAAAATTTAAATCATTTTTGGGATTGATCTGTTGTCGAAAGACAATTTTAAAAATAGTTGGATTTCTGGAATTTTATGCCATAACTGAGAAGAGCGTATGAAAACTACGAGACAAACCGTTTAGGCGTCAGAAAGTATTTTCAACAAACGCTGAGACTCAGGAAGCATTTTGCGTTGCATTGAATTTGTTAGAACAAGGATTTTGCTTGGCTCTAAACATAGATTCAACGCGTTTTGGAAGAAAATTTACAAATGCGTTGAATGATTTGTTTAAACGCAAATCGAGTCTTTGACGGATCTCTTTGATGCCCATTTGAGATACGTGACACATTGAGAATGTGAACGGAAGAATTGCTTTGTTGGGATGACGAAGTCAGTCGTTGTTGTCATGAGATCTTTGAATCGAGCCATTCGAGTCTTAGGGATGACTATGCTAAATCAGAGTCTGGGTGTTATTGAGTGAGTTACGAAATTGGATTCGTTTGGGTGGCTATGGTAAAAAAAGGGTTTTGTCTTTGCTTTAAGATTCGCGTGTCTTTTTGGACTGATTTACGTCCGATAATGTATATTATGTAAACTCGATATTCGAGCGCTCAAAACCCGCAAACAAATGCAGATCCTTCGTTTCCGAGCTTGGCGATCTATAGATGCGTTTGTTGAGATCAAAGATGATCAAAGATTCTGTTTTTAGGCGGACTCGAGTTTGAGGCCTCAGTTCTGTGTGTGCGTTTGAGTCTCAGCGTTTGTGACTTGAGTTTTGTGTTGATGTTCACTTGATTGTTCCCTGCAGCACTCCCCTACTGAGACGTCGTTTAGATCCATCTGTCTTCCTGTTTTAAACCGCATTCAAAAAGCATTGATAAATGCGAAACAAATTTACAAGTGAAAAATTCAAAGTGCAATATGATGAAACGATTTTATCGATAGTTGAAATTTGTCACTGTCACGCACGATGTACAGCTTTTTTATTAAGCAAAAACGTTACTTAATTCACGAACTAAATCAAAAGTTTATTTCGAAATTTTCAGTACACATATTTTGATATTTTGTCACTAAAGTTCAGTTTCGATTTTTTTTGTTATGGTTACATCGCTCAGATCACATTGATTTGACAAAATTGATACGAAATAAACGTGCGTTTGTTTTGGTGTTTGTGTTGATAAAATTACTTACGAAAAATCACGCCATTCGATTTTTATCACGTACATTTGACTATTGAAATGTCTTCATACAAAAAAAGCTCGCCAATTTGGGCGAGCTTAAATGTTATCAGGAATGAAGTTTATTCGATCGTAATTTGACCGAAGCCAACGCTGCTTGGACTCGTTTCCCAGCTTGGGAAGCAATAAACGCGTTCAGCCTTGTCCATGCCACTCAATTTGACATCGTACGAGAAAACGTATCGATAAGCACCTTTTTCGTTAATCGTAAATTTGGACATGTATTCAATGTTGTTGACCATATCCCCGGACGGTATGAAACCTGCGTTTACTTGAGCATCTTTAGTTGTCCAAGTGGAAACATCGTATCCCTCTCCCTTAGTATAATGCACGTGAGCGCCGACGATTGCATCGCAATGTGCGTTGTTGTTTGTACAATTAGGAATCCAAATTTGCGAATAAACGTCAACTTCTTTGCCAGAATTTGTTTTTACATTCACAGAATTTGGTGTCATGCCGCAGGCATAATCTGTTCCCGGAATGAGAGTACTTGCATTGGCAACGGCGGCGGCATCGCGATCAAACGTCAAATGATCTTGGGTATCACAATAAGTCCAGGTTTGACCGTTATTTGTACTGAATCGGTAAACGATCTCGTACAAGCCTGACGTCTTCGGTGACATGGTTGCCATGAACTCGTCGTTGTTCCCAGCATTTGCTTGAGCATTGTATTGAGCATCGACATAAGTAAATTTACTGAGTTCATCGGTTGACGATCCGTATCCCAGCTGAGCTTTAATCGAACTGCATGCACTTCCTTCGACTTCAGTACAACCTTCAACAAAAACTTGGCCATAAAATGCGGCTTGTTCGTTAGGTTCGGTATTTACCCAATGTTCTGGCATGATACGACACCAGCCAATCTTGTCGATATTTTCTGTTACTGTAAGCTTGCCTGCATTTGCCATTTTGAAGTCATTGCCTTTGTAATCGCAGTATGACCAATTTTTGCCGTCTGTACTAAAGCGGTAGGCATAAGCATAATTACCCGATGTTTGGGGGTTTAGGACTGCCATGTATTCATCGTTATTACCTGCTTCATAAGCTTGGGTATTGCGTGTGGCATCAACAAAGGTAAAAGAACTGACGTCTTTTGACGGATCACCATATCCCAATTGTGCCTTTAGTTTGGAACATCCAGAAATGCCTCCAGTACAATCATGGACGTAGACCTGGCCGTAGATGTTTTCAGTTTCGGAGCCAGCGCGTACTGTTAAAGGTGATTCTGGCGCCTGAATAATACACCAATCAACGCCTGGTTCTTCGGTATTTGAACCTGTTGATTCATTTCCAGACGAATTTTTTTCTACGACATTGATAGGAAATGCATCCTGAACAGAGGCTTCAGCATCAGCTGTTGTATCGCAGTAAGTCCATGTTTTGCCATTGTCTAACGACATTCGGTAAAGGACGGAGTACGCGCCTGTTTCATGGATTTCGACATTTCCCGAAAAGACGTCATAGCCATTATCTGCCGCAGAAATTTGTTTGGCACTACGCCATACGTAATTGTCCGGTGTGCTTAAGTACGCAGGACCATAACCGACTTCGGCTTTGATCGACGCATTGGTGATTGACGAATCAGTGCATGCACCGACTTTGCCTTTAGCGCGAATGTCTGTTGATGTTTCGCCTGCGTACATCGTATAACTCGATGCATTATTGATGATAACGCATTCAGAGACACATACGGTCGTTTCGGTTGCTTTCTTTGAAATTGTTGTTTTGCCAACATTGGCAAGTGAAAAACCGTCGTTAGAGTCATTCAGGTCGCAGTATTTCCAATTTTTTCCATCAAGAGAAAAACGAAATGCAATGTTATATTCGCCTTCGGGAAGTCCCTTCAAACTGGCTTTGAATTCATCTGCCGTATCGTTTGTACCTTTGCCGTCACTTGTATTTTCTGCTAGATTCCATGAATAAGAAATGACATCTGCAGCTTTGGGTGACGACGAAAGAATATATCCTGCTTCGCCAATAAGATTACTGCATTTAATAGCGGAATTTGGTGTGCAATCTTGTTCGTAGACTTGAGCTCTAACTTCGACTGGATTCCCTGGCTGAACGTTTTGTGGAACGCTCGTCAACTTGCACCAGTCGATTTCATTATCCTTTGTATTGGGGGTAATGTAGCTAAAGTAACCCGCAGTCAGGCTGGTATTTTCGCTGATAAGCATGACTTTTACGGTTCCAGAACCTTCGGGCGCTTTAGCCACGACTTGCGTTGCTGTGACGCTACTGGGCTGGATACAATTTGTCGAGAAGCAAATTTTACTCACTTTGTCGAGTCGTTCGCCCTGAATTGTAATGACGCTGTTTACGAGACCACTTAAGGGAGACATGCTTAGGATGCGTGGAATGTCACCCATGGTATAGTTGTCGTCTCCACCTCCTGTTTGAGTTGTGTCGTATGTGAAGGCAGAAGCAAGTGTACTGCTGTCGTCATTGAGTTTAGCAATGACGTCGACAGTCCCTTTACCAACAGGGACAACGACTTCAGCTTCGATACTATTACGCACGGCAGCGCTTGAGCAATTGTTTGTATTTCCGAAACATATAAACATGTTATCAGAAAAGTTTTCGCCTTTGACCATCACCGTCGAACCTGCACTTCCATGATTCGGAGTGACGGATGTCAACTTAACTTGCAATTTCTGAGATTCTCCGCCCTCTTCGATGTCTGACGCTTCACTGCAGCCAGCTGCAAGCGCTAACATACTTACGAGCAAAAGATAACTCACGCTGCTTCTCATGTTTCTATTCTCCATTGAGGGTCCGTCACAGCTTTGAACGGCCTAGTTTGAGTCGTGATCCCAGATAGCACATGAAACACCTATGCGCCTTTGCTCTGGGACTCTTTTTCACATGAGATTATAGCAATGATCGATGAATTTTTCATCTGTTCAAATCGATAAAACTGAAGAATCTATGCAATAATTTGTATGATTAAAACTTATATTCAACCACATGTAGGTTTTGGTGAGCTTAAATCGGAGAAGCTTTTTGAGAACGCGCTGAGCATTGGGTACTTTTTTATGGTTAACGACACATCGTGGTTTGTTATTTGCGTCGACGGGCTCAAACATGAATAAGTGCCGCGCGTATTGTGCCTAAGGCGCGATAGCGCGGCAGCCCAGGCGTATCGCGATAGCGATAGCCGGGGCAAATTAAAATAAACGTCTTGAAATATGAATTTTAAGGTTTTTTTAAAAACAAAACTAAAGTCTAATACTAAACAAACAAGTTTAAAAAAGCGCGTTATCTTGTTGATTTTTAAGAAAAACTTTAAAAATCTTGGTAATCAGTTAAGAAAATTCAAATGTTTTGTTAAGTGTTTGAATTTAAATGAAAAATATGTGAAATTGTAGTTGTTTGTTATGCTAAGATATATATGCATGTCATTGTTTTTGAACAAAATTTTATTTTAATTCAAGCTCGGAGTGACGATCGTCATATACGCGATTGAGCCATGCCCGGAAGGGATCATGATTCTCCCCTACAAAATCGGTTAAAATGCGGAGATCTTCCTCGGGATAATTTGCCAGAATGATGTAAGTGAGTTCTTCAAGGGAGCCCTCTGTAGTAAAAGCTTGGTAAATTTTTCGTCGCGCTGGAGATAAATCTGAATTTTCTTTAGTTGTTTTTAGAATGTTAGAAGATTTGTTCTGCATGAACTTGACCAAAGCACTTTTTCCCTGCGGATAACATGCCCAAAAGTAGAGGATGTCGATGCGGGCGATAAGTGCAACGAGACGGTCTGAAGAAAGTGTTTGACGCAGGACTTCAAAGAGAGATTTGCATGCCAGACGGTTCTGTTTAAGATGTTTAGTTGTACCTTCAATGACGCCGCCGACGAATTCAGAGCAAATCTTTGCCTGAACGACGTCTGGTACGCCAAGGGGGGTGAGCACGTAGGAAACGACAGTTGCGAGGGGCCAACTGAGGACGCTTCTAAAGAAGTTGCCTCGGACGGCAGTTTTTTCAAACCCTCGCAAAGTGTTATGGCTCGCCAAATACAGACCATTTGCTAGAGCGATGCACCAGAATTTCGCAAAAGTGTAGATAAACCCGTGGTCGAGGGCAAAGAAGTTCCACGCCAGATCGAAGCCATTCTTCGCGAGCGTCATGATGGGAACTGAAAAACCTGTAAAGAAGAGGGATGTACAGAGATTTTCGCGGTCGATGCTGCGTGCTTGCCAGGCTCTGGGCACAAAGCCAGAAAAGGAGATTAGATCGACGATTGCGTTTCGGCAGCTTGTGAGCACAAACCAAAGAAGTGCGTATTCAAGTCCGAGGCAGTAGAATGCTGGGAAAAAGCCCAAAACGGCCAATAGCAGGCATTTTAAGTTGACATTGACGTAGCGCCAGAGATGAAAAAGCGAACAGCTACTGCCCTGTCCGGCTGTTTTTTCGTTGGTTTCCAAGTTGGACAGCAGGTAGACGCATGGTTGTTGCGATGATGCATTTTGTTCAAAGAGTAATTGAGCAACTGGCGTTGGAACGGCAATGTGTTTGGATTTTTGGAAGAATATCTTCGTTTTTTCAACTAATTTTGAAGCGTGTACGAAACCCATTCCCGGAATATTAGAGGCCCAACCGATCGCATCCGAAGCACATCGAAACCCGAGCGGGCGGTTTTGGAGACATTCTGTAATCTTAGCGCAGGTTTGGGCGTCTGGAAGTTCGAGGTGCCACTCATCGAAATCGTGACGAATTTGCTCAAAATCGCCACGCCTGAGAAGATTAAAAAACGAAGCAAAACGGCGTATTTCAACCATTTCGCTGTTGTTTCGTTGCATGTAATCAGAAAGATTAAAGACCTCTACGTCAGTGATGGTTTCAAAATTAGAGAAGTACACCTCGACAGCTCGCTGAAAACCGCGTTCGAGTGGTCGCGTGAAGATGATGTTTCCTCCAAGCGAGGCGAGGCGTGGCAAAATGTCTGCTTCTGTGGAAAAAGCAGAATCGTAATCGATTTGAGATTGCGATGGAATATACCGTTTGGCACATTGAATGGGAGAGAGCTCGTCGAAATCGGCGCATGCGGCTTCGTAACGGGTGCGACATCGCTCGAGTTCAAGGCGAACAGAGGCATTTTGAGCTGTTTTTTCGAGCAGCGTTCTGTACTGGTTTTTGAGGTAAAGTTTGCGTTTGAGCGCCACAGGGCGCATGGCTTCACAGATGGCAATGCCTAAGTGTATTCGGTTGATTTGGCCATTAGGAGCAAGTTCTTCGACACTTTGCCATGGTATTGGATCAAGTTTCAAGATATCGAGATCGGCAGCCGTTTCATTAAAAGCAGACAAACCAGATGCATTAAAGCTATCGAGAAGAGAGCTGACGATCTTTTGACGTTGGGTTGCATTTTGGCGAATACCTTGCCAAAATGGAGCAAGCGCATCGCGATTGTCATCGCAAAACTGATTGAGTGTATTAAAATCGCCATTTTGTGGTGGCAAATAAAGATAGTGCAATCGATTTCCTCGATAACCTACACTAAATTCAACACCCACACGAACGCGAACACCGATGATTTGAGCTGCTCGAAAGATCTCTTCACAAGTTTCGCGGTCTTCTAAGTCATAGTAGGCAACGACGATTTGTGAAATACCTTTAATAAAGGCATCTAGCACGAGATGTGACGGTGATTTTCGGCCTTCTGTCATAGAGTCGTGGACGTGATCGTCCCAGGCGAGTTCAAGGTTCGAAAGCGGGGCACCTGTTTCGGGCACTTCAATGAGGTTAAGTTCTCGAAGAAGCTGGCGAATGACGCCAGCTTGACCGTAAGAAGCGCGAGAAAAATCGCTCATGAGTTCGAGTTGTCGCCTCCGATTACCGCGCATTTTGACGGCATTTTTCATCAACGCAATTTGAACGCGTGCAGTATTGATCGGCATCGACAAGTTTCGGGCATGGAGTACCTGATACATCAATACTTGAAGTGCTTCGAGGCGTTCACTACAGCTGGCATGGCGGCTCAAAGAAATCAGTTTGATATAAGCTTCTGCTATGGTCAAACGTCGTTTCGTAATAAGTCTTGCGAAGCCTGCTGGATTAGAATTAGGTCTGAAAACGACGTGTTCTGGCGAAGCGATCTCAGTGTTCAGAATCTCAACGAGCCTTCGAACTTCTGTACTGAACGAGATCTTATCGATAGCACCTTCAAAAACCAGGTGTTCGTGGTTATTGATCGATTTAGAATAATGATGCATGGTTATCTCCCGAGCCTAGTCGAAAGAGTTTTAAACTATTATGGCTAAATGAGCATAAATAATTTTGCTGTATCAGGCGGACATTATTTGTGATGTCGAGTTAGATGAATTGTTGAAGATAATGTTTAAAATTCAAATATTCAAACATGTTGTGTGATAAATGCACTTTGCCAAATTTCAAAGAGATTTTTCAGGAGATTTCTTCGATTGCGGGTATTGGCAAGGATCGATATTTTGGCAAGTTGCGTGTGATTTGACTTTAAAAAAAATGAAAAATGGTAAAAAATAGAAGGTGTGGCAAGTATGATAGTATGCCACAATGTAGCAAGTGTTTAATGGATGAAAGCTGGACAGTCTAAAAGCGCATTAGATGGTGTGCAGCTAAAGCAACGGGCAAGTTTATTGGATACGGGTGGAACAGTAGCCGAGCGCTATCGTCTTGAAGACGAGCTGGGTCGTGGTGGTATGGCCACAGTGTATCGTGCACAGGATCTGCGTTTGGGCAGAGCTGTTGCTGTGAAGCTCCTTCATCCTTTTTTAGCTACAAAGCCCGAGAGTGCCGAACGTTTTTTACGTGAATCTCAAGCGATTGCACGCCTGCACCACCAAAATATCATTGAAATCCATGATGCTTCTCAGGATCCTGCGACACAGCTTCAGTATATTGTGATGGAGCTCATCGAGGGCCCTACCCTCGAAGCGTTTATTAAAGCTCATCCTACGCGTGTTCCAGAATTTGGACTTTGTATGATCGCATGTCTTTGCGACGCTTTGGATCATGCGCACACGATGGGGGTTATCCATCGCGATATTAAGCCCGAAAATATTATGTTTACCGCTGATGGTACGATCAAACTCATGGATTTCGGTATTGCACGTTTGCTTGATGCTGAACGTTTGACCGTTTCGGGTTGTATGCTTGGATCGCCTGCACACATGGCGCCAGAAATCATAAATGGTGAAAAATATTCGTTTACATGTGATATTTTTGCACTTGGAACGGTGCTTTACGACGTTTTGACAAATACTCTGCCGTTTGTAGGCGCTACGCCAGCTGCGGTATTTAACGCCATTTTGTCGAACGATTACATCAAACCAAGCCACCAAAATGACCATGTTGTTAGTCGAGCCTGTGACCAAATCGTTGCTCGATGTTTTGAAATCAAGCCCGAAGCTCGCTATGAAACCGTTATGCGACTCCGTGAAGCAATTCTCGAACAACTTAAGATTGCGGGCATGGAGGATTATGTCGTTCACCTTCGTAACTATTATAAAGATCCGAAGGCCTATGAACGTAAAATGCTTCCTGTCATCATTGAGCATTTCATCGAACGTGCTACGTCGCTTTTTGCAGAAAAAAAACTAGCTGCTGCAATTGAAATTCTCAATCGTATTTTAGTTTATGAGCCGGCTAACGCGCGTGCTCTTGAACTTCTGGCTTCGATTCGTACTTCCAAAAGTATTCATCGCGCTGTGATCGGTTTCTTGTGCGCATTTTTTTTGGCTTTACTCGTAGGCTCGGCGCTTTGGTTCTGGCATGATATCAGTTCCATTGTCGATGCAATCGAAAGCGATCCTCAGCAAAATAATGCTAAGCAGGACCAATCTCAGAGTATTGCAGAAACTTCTGATACTAAAAAATCTTTTGCTGAAAATTCCAATAATATCGGTTTAGATAACTCTAAACTTAATGAATTGGCGCAGAATTCTGCATTATCTAATGTTCCAGATCAGGCCTCTGCAGGCTCTGATCGTTTGCCGGATGCCCTAACACCAACGGCTAACGATCCGGCACAGCCTAAGTCTGACCGTTTGGATGAACCCAAACCATTTGATGATGTAAAGAAGCAGGAAGATTCCTCTGTTCAGGATGAAAAAGACGAACAAAATTCGCAAAATCTTGCAAATTCAAACATAAAAGATATTGAAAAGCAAGATCTACCTCAAAATACACGTCCTCATACCGGCCCTAAGCAAAAATTTATTCCGCCTGAACACCCAAATCCTTCTCAAAAAGAGAACGGCAACGATCCTAAAATCACCCTGCCTTCGACTGAAAAAACAATTCATATTACACAGCCCATCTTTCCCTACGATGGGTATGCCCTGATTTCTGGTAAATCAAATGCGGGTGTTTCTCTCAAGAAAAGCTTCTTGCCCGATAATAAAGGCTATATTCACATCGAACTTCCACCTGGCAGTTACACCATGGATCTGACGTGTGAGAAAAAATGCGTTCCTCAAACAAAAATAGCACTCGATCTTAATGCCGCAAACGACGGTAAAACGCTTCCTAATATTATTTTAAAGTTTGCTGATGCACGTCTGACCGTAAAATCTGATTCTCGCATGTCTTTTTATTACTTGGCTTTTGATCGCCGCTCCAAGTCACCGACGCGTTTGATGCCGAATGACGCAGTGCGTTTTGGCAATTTTGATAGCTATGTTGATCGATTGGATGTAACGATTTATAAAATTCCTGTGAATACGGAATTGCCAGATTATAAACCATCTACGTTGTCTAAGTTTGATAACCAACGCGTTACTTTGACTGCAGGCGAATTGACGACGGTTAATTTTTAATTTTGAGGGGGAAGTCTCCCCCTGAGCGTCTATCGCCTCCAGAAATGCCGGTTTATTCACATCGTTTGTCTGCAATCATAAGGCTTTTGGCGTTTCTTAATTTTTAGCCTCACATCTACCGTCATTTCATCGGCGATACGCCGCTACCCCCTCGCTTAACACTTATTATTTAGGTTTAATAAAAAAGCGCCTTGCAAAAAGGCGCTTTCGAAGAACTCAAAGTTAGCTACACTTATGGTTTGATTGATTTAAGGATCTTTTTGTGTGTCCAGTCAATGACGAGCGCAGTTCCGTTTTCTAAAAAGCGATCTTCTCCTAAATGGCGAGTAATTGTGCGAATGACGCCACCATGGCAAACGATGAGATATCGGCCAGGTTTGAGCGAATCGAGAAATTTTGTTACGCGGTCAGAAACATCGTCCATTGTTTCACCGTTCGGAGCCGAAAAATGATCGACAAACAGATAAAGTGCTTTGACCCATTCGGGGTCAATCTGACTGAGTTTTTTGCCATCATAGTCTCCAAAAAACATTTCGCGTAAAGCCGCAGTCTGGGTGGGGTCGCTATAGGCATGACGTGCAGTTTCGACTGCCCTATCGAGATCAGAAGAATAAACCGCATCAAATTCAACTTGTGAGAGGATCGGTTTGAGTGCATCTGCTTGCGTAATTCCTAGCGCTGTAAGCTGTGCATTGATCCAACCAGACAAAATACCATTTTGATTTTCAACCGTTTGGCCGTGGCGCACTAACCACAATTCGACACCGCTATTGCGCAGTGGGTTTGCTTGACCAACGCGTTCTTCGTAACAACGACAGCATACGGGCTGATAAAGATTTTCCGCGCCAAGTTCGATCTCCGCACCACTTGTGCAAGCAGATCCTTCGCGAAGTTTGAGGTTAAAAACGGCCTTTCTATTGCAGAACGCACAAGTTGTTTTAATTTCTTCTATAGAATCTGCAATTTCAAGAAGGCGTTTAGATCCTTCAAAAAGGCGCGTTTTAAAATTCGTACGAAGACCATAGCAGATTACGGGAATGTCAAGATCAACTGTGATATTTCGGAGTTGATGCACGAGCGATTCACTTAAAAACTGACATTCATCAACCAAAACACAATCAATGTTGGTCAAAAGAGATGTATCGATTGAAGAATTTGGCCCAACGCACAGATCAGCAGTCCGTTCAAGTCCAGCACGCGATTTGATGACAGCAGCACCGAAGCGATCATCAAGAGATGGTTTTATTAAAAAAACGCGTTTTCCCTGAGCTTCGTAGTTGTGCGCAACAGCAAGCAAGTTGAGTGTTTTAGCACTTCCCATCGCGCCGTAACGAAAATATAGTTTTGCCATTATTACCATTCCTATTAATTAGTATTTACTATATTCGAGTCACAAAGGCGCACTCGAAACAGCATATTTGTCTATCATCTACACGAAAAAAGGCAACAAACAGAACATAACTTGGATCGTGATCCAAGGCGTCTTTTTTGTCTTTTTCTTTCTTTCAATCTACAAGCAAAACCGCGATTCACGGATGAAAAGCAGAATTCAAGGCGATACGGATACGACAAGTCCCATCGTATACAATCCACGTTTCGGCGCTTGTTCATATGATTATTGATGCTCGCCCCTGAATACACTGAACTATTCATACAACGCAGTGCGTTAAACACATTTGATGTATCAACGACATTCTTGAATTTAATTCAACTCTTTTGTTCACATCTAAACAAAAGATACATCAAAATATTCAATATATCTTTTGTTTATGTTGTGTGCTAAATTCATCAACGAAAATAACGCAAACAAACTTGCTGATGATGTTTAAATTATATGCTGATAATTTCGTTGCTTAAATTGTTTGTGTAAAATTAACGTGCTGCAAATTTCGGGATACGTATTTTCTATTTTTGATAGGAAAATTTCTAAAACCAAGATGCTCATAGAATACAAAAAAAGAGTTGCGACGTAGCAACTCTTTTTTTGGATGAAAATTTTGAACTACAAAATCAATAAACGATAATATCGTTACATAATTTTGTGTTCAAAGGCATCTCGGTATGCCCTACTCTCATATTTGAGAATATCTGAATCCATCCATGCCTCATAACGTGCCTGTTTAATGGCTTTTTGACTATAAGGGGACGTGCGAGCAAGCGCATTATTTAGTGCTTTAAGTTTGAGTTCAAGGTCTTGTGCCGTCTCGTAGCAGTCGGAGACGAGCCCTATGCGTTTAGCTTCATCGCGATCGAATTGATCGCCAAGCATAACGTGATTGTAGGCATCTCGATTGTGAAGGCACCATGCGGTGCCACCAGCGCCGGGCACAATACCAAGTGTTGCTTCTGGGAATCCAAAACGGGCACGTGGTGAAGCAAAAACAAAATCGGCGGCTGCACAAATCTCTGCGCCTAAGCCCAATGCGTATCCATCCACCAGACAAACGATGCAGAACGGAGACTTTTTTAGACGCATGATGACGCTTCGTTCGTAGGCAACATAAGGAGCAATACTGTCTCGAGTCCAAGCTGCACGTTCGCGTTGATCTGCACCCGAGCAGAAAATTGGTTTGCCTTTGGGCGATGTTTTTTGGCTTTGAATAAGGAGCATTCTGTAAGCACCAAATTCATTTTCAGCTTCTTGGAGAGCTTTTTCGAAGGATTCGACATCTTTGCGAGCGAATGCGTTGACGGGACCACAATCTAGATCGAGTATGAATTTTCCCTCAACGAGGTTTTGTGTAAGTTTCATCGTTGTGCTCCGAAAAAAAAAAGCGGCTCAAAACTGAGCCGCTTTAAGGTCATTTATCCACTATAGACCGCAATCAAAGTTTATTTTAACGTTGTATTTTTTCTCAAGACTGGACAAATCTGTGAGAGAAAGAACCTGGCAACGATATTCTTGGCAGTCTTTTTTGCCATTTCTATCGTTGTCAATACCATCTGTGCAGAGACGATACTCTCTTTTATAAACTTCAATTTTTTCAGCTTCGGTCATGTTTGTGAAATTAGCGTCGCGTTGACCTGTTTCGGCTTCGAGACCTTGGCAATTTGCACCCGTGCAATCGGGATCATCGCAATCAATTTTGCCGTCGAGATCATTGTCAATGCCGTCGGAACATGCTTCTTCGGAGTCTTCTGAAAGGTCACCTAAAAGCTTACCGGTGCAGTAAGCCGTACTGTCACAGTGCGGTGTGCAAACTTCTTTGCCAGATGAATCTTTTACACAGTCTTCAGGTTTTCCTTTTTCGCAATTGTCTGTGCTAGCCCCATTTTTTGCACAGTTATTATAGTCAGTACACGAAGTATAACCTTTGTGAATTATTCCCTTTTTGTCTTTATAATTGTAGTTATAGCCCAGTTCGATCTTTGTACATCTGTTATCTTTGCAGTCGATGTAGCCGTTCATATCGTTATCGACACCGTCCGAACAGAGTTGAAGCGGACACGCACCGATGTTTTGGCATTTGAGATCATAACAATCAATATAGCCATCGCGGATAACATTGCCATCCGCATCGACGTCTTCGTTATCAATTCCGTCCGTGCACAAATCTAACATTTTGCTAAGTTCTTCTGGCTCTAATTTTGACGGATCAAGAATCTTGTTCTTTTCACTTTCGGGTTCGGAACACTTATCACCGCACAGTCTTTGTGCGCAATAAGCAACAGCTTCGGGCGTAGCTCCCGAATTTATGTCGTAACAGCTCTTGTCACTGCAGTCAGTGTAACCATCACAGTCGTTGTCGATACCATCGCTACAAAGATCTTTTGTTGACTCATATCTCTGATCTGTGATTTGAGCTGGACAACAAGGAAGGGTCTTGTAACAGCTTCTGTCTTTGCAGTCGACGTAACCATTGCCGTCGTTGTCTTTACCGTCACTGCACATTAAATCCGTTGATTCTGTAGGTGCACATACGGTGTTTCCCGGAGAAAATTCAGTGGATGTATCGTTGCAAGCCGGGTCTTTGCAGTCAGTTAACCCATTGCCATCGTTGTCAATTCCATCTGAACACAATAACGCCGTATTTTCTGCGACGCCAATGGTATCTATTGTGCCGATGCCATCGTCGACATTTATTCCCGTCGTACTGCTGTTGCCGATACAACCGCTTGCCGACACCATTACCACCATCAGACTTAAACCTAAAAACGATTTCGCCAGAGTCTTTTTCACAATCATCCTCTCTACAAAGATTAAAACGTTACCTCTCGTAAATAACGTCAATAAGCGCGCGTCTCTCTATTCCGAAATGCAAAACATGACAAGTAGTCTTGTGAATTATTTTGCTCACTTTAACGCGATCGACGTGCGTTTGCTTTTTAATGATGCGTTAGATACTCTAATCGTGAATATTCATCAATGTTCTTTTGAAAAGATGAATATTCTAAGTTTACTAGCTCAGCTAGGGCACATATCATAAAGCGAAAAGGGGTAGCACGTGAACGCGTAGCGTTCAAAGCAGCAGTGCTGTCATAGTTTTGGGGCGCACAGATACTCATTTGATTAAGCTGTTAAAAACCGCTGACTTGCATCTCCACGTCCGTTGAAGCCGATGGCAAGACGAGTAAGCATAATGTGTCTCCCCTTTACCTTTCTTTTGCCCGCGCACCGAAAGCGCACGGGCAATTGGCTGAGATGAGTACTTTAAGTTTTTATGGGGCTTAGTGCACGATAGACACTCGACCAAGTGACTTGACTCTTCTTGTCTGAAGTATCTTCTGTATCTTCTAACTGTTCTGAAAGCCGACGGATTTGGTCTTCTGGACTCACCGATACGAGCGCTTGTATCTGATCTATGTTCGCACTTAATGATTCAAGAAGAGAGATGACATCTTTCGGTTGAACGCTCTCATTGCGTCTGTCGGTATGTATTCGACAGCAATCTGCGTACATTTCTTTGACTAGCTCTAATTGACCACGCCAATAATGCGTGCGAAGCGCCGTCGTAAAGCGTTCAATGTCTTCATCTCGTTCGGATACAAAAGCTACGATGCTTTGCGGAAGTGCGTGAAGAACTGACAATATGCGGAATGAAGGCTGTCGACCAAAAATTGCAAAAATTAAAGCTTCAAGTGCACGTTGTTCGTCGTTTTGTACAAAAACATTAAATGATATACGAAGATTACACTTGCCTTCGCGAATATATTTTTGAACATGTGTCGGTAAAGCTTCGAAATCTAAAATCGTTGCTCCCCTGTTCTGCCAAGCACGAAGATCTTCTTTTTGCCAGTCCGAACGCGTGTACGTCTGATACGTGATACGCGCTGATGAAACATTGGCTAGCTTTTGGGGATCAAGCGGGACTTTTGCTCCCGAAAGATTCGAAAAATATGCGTCCGCACTTTGAAGAATACTATTTTGAAGGTTTGAAAAACTCAGATTCGCTGCACGAAGCGTCGCTCCCGTTAAATTACTGCCTTCAAAATCAGCTGCTTCCAATTGAGCTAAAGTAAAATTACTCCAGTTTAGCCGCGATTGGCTAAAATTTGCCCACGGGCCGTTGATCGCTCTGAAATCTGTGTTGGAAAGATTCGCCGCCGTTAGATCCGCACATTCCAGGTTCGCTTCCTGAAATTGCGCTGCCATGCCGTTCATTCCCGTAAAAATGGCTCCAAGACAATCGGCTTCGTTAAAGTTCGCTCGTATGCATAGCGTTTCCGAAAAATTCGCCGCCTGGGCCGTGATCTGTCGTAAGTCTGCTCCAACAAAATCTACACCCGTACAGTTACTCCAACCAAACCGCGCGCCTTTCATGTGCGCACGCGTCATCGTCGCATGCGATAGATTCGTTTTCTCAAAAGATACGCTTTCAAGCTCCGAACCTACAAATTTGGCGCCACTTAAATCACTGCCCGAAAAATTTGATTCACGAAGGTCTGTGCCCGACAAATCTATACCTGCTAGGCACAAATTCTGAAATTCCCTTCTGCCTGCTGTATATGCCGAAACGATTGCTTCGCGCGTCATCTCTATTTCTGTATCCACAAAACGCCTCTTTTCAGTCGTGCTCTGTGTTCTATTAATCTGTTCATTACACTTTCCCCCAACGCCTTTTTTACTATTATCCTGTATGTTGATGCAAGACTTAAACCCACATAAAACCACATTGTTTTTCGTCCTTCCACATCACTCTAAAATCGTTTACGCTACCTTATAAGTGGATGTGCTCCGCTTGATGTTTTATTTAAGCTCTACGCTGTCTTTTAGGAGTTTTATGCTTACTTACAGATGCCTTTTGTCCAAATGCTTTTTGACAAAAGCCTCTGCTGCTTGTCTGACTGCAACGCTGCTGCTCTGCTTCAATGCCTGTCAGCAGCAACACGTTCCGTCTCGCGTCTACTTCGACGAAGCTGAAACGGCTTATCGAGCCGGAAACTACGATCTGGCGCTGCAGCAATACGAGTACTTCCTCAAACAAAACCCAGATCCGCAGCTCGCTCGACTTGCGGAACGCCGCAAACTTTCTATTACGCGCGAGATCGATAACGTCATGGGACAAAAAACAGGCTTTAGACCTAAACGCGTTGCCGGCGATTCACCTTCGGATCAAATTCCTTCGCAACAGCCCCATATCTTTCAATCCAATTCATCGCTCAATCTTCCTCCTGATGCTGATTGAGCTCGTATAATTAGCGAAAGGCTTTTATGACGCACCTTCACTCGCTCGTCCGTTTTACGGCGCCTCCCCTCTCTAAACGCTTTACGCGTGTCATTGCCTTTGCCTCACTTCCTGTGTTGGCGATTGCTGCTGCACTCGGGTACGGCTTTTTTCGCTTCTTTTCGTCCGAAAATTTCGGGATCTCCCAGGAACACATCGGTGGCGATCCTCTCGAAATGGCTTTTTGGATTACGGCGATCGGTGCAACGTTTCTTTCGTTCTATATGATGGAATTGCTCTTCCGAAGTAGCGACGTCCGATTGCTCGCACAACTTCCTATTCCGTCGCTTGATATTCTCGCGCTTCGATTCCGAAAAATTTGTGCACTTATCTTTTTGCCTTGTTTTCCCCTCGCAGCGTTTCTTTTTCCTGTTTGGACAGAAAACGTGGGCTTGGCTGCGCTCTGCGTCGCTGAATGGTTCGTCGGAAGCCTTATGTGTTGTGTTGTTTCAACGGCTGTACTCATGTACGCTGGTACAGCTTCACTCGCAAAAAATGCGAACGCCGCTTTTTCGGCACAACTCTTTAGTGCTGCGCCTGCTGTCGGTCTCGGCATTGCCCTTGTTGCAGACCTCCTCCTCAAATTACTCGCGGAAGCCTTTTTGAGGCCAAATTACCTCAACGCAGCCCTCACTGCTTCGTCGATTTTACTTGGCATTACCGCCGTCTCTGCGATCTACGCTGTTCTCACCTTTAAAAAACGATATTCTGCCATTCTATCCAATTTTATGGATAACGATATGGTCATGCTCAACGCCGGTTACCAATTCATCGACGATAAAACGCGCTGTGCCCTCCAAAAGGCAACTTCTCCCGAAGATGCCTTATTGATCAAAGACGTTGCGCAGGCATCACGCAAACATACGCTTTCACGCGTACTCATCATCACGCTTTCGATCATACTTGGACTTGTCTCGTTTTATTCGCCTGACACTGTGCGTAGCATCAACCTTTCGTTGCTCTGTGTAGCCATCGTATTTTTGCTCGCACCAACTTGGCTTTGGCTCGCAGAAGATTCTTTTACACATCGCCTCCCTGTTGCACCCGAAATACTTAAGCGTACACGCTTACGCGCCGCTTTTTCGCTCACGCACGTCAACGCCATTGTGCTTACGCTCGCCGCAGCTCTCCCGACTTTGAGCTCCCATACGGTTTTGGGCGTGGTTTTTCTATTGCTTACGCCTGCACTCATTTATGGTCTCACTTTCGTATTCTCGTGCATTACCAACGTATACCCCGCACAAGCACGTCTCATAACGCGCATCTTTGCTGCTCTTGCGGGCATTTGTTGCTTTATCTGGTAAGATTATGAGCATTCTTGAAATCAAAAATATCACGAAAACTTACGGCAAAACTACGGCAGTCAATGATTTGTCGATGACAATTGGTCCTGGCGAAGCCGTCGCTTTTATCGGGCCTAATGGTGCCGGTAAGTCGACGACGATGCGTGCCATTTCGGGCTTGCTCCGTCTTGATCAAGGCTCTGTCGCCATCGCCGGACATGATATCGAACACGAACCCGTCGAAGCCCGCAAACATCTCGGCTTTGTACCCCAAGACATCGAAACGTATCCGCACCTTACGGGTGAAGAATTCCTCACCTTTATGGGAAAAATACGATGTATGAATGATGACGAAGCTACGGCTCAGATCGATGAGCTTTTGCAACTTTGTGACCTCGCGAAAGCCCGTCATCAGCTCATTCGCGAATATTCCGGCGGTATGGCGCGCAAAATTGCGATGGCCGCTGCGCTCATGGGGCGCCCAGAACTCGTCGTCCTCGATGAATCTTTCGTGGGACTCGATCCCGAAAGCACGTTTAAAATCGGCGAGTACTTAAAAGCATACGCACGCGCGGGAGGAGCCCTGTTGATCTCAAGTCATATTTTGGAAATGCTCCAAAACCTGTGCTCCCGCTTTTTTATCCTCCATCATGGCAAATGCGTCGCTGATTATACGAAAGAGCAGCTCCTCGAAGCCATTCAAAACCCCGAAACGCCCAATATTACTGCCCTTTACCTTTTTCATACCGATCAAAAAGATCTGATCCACGCCTTTAAATCATGAACGTTCGCAGTTGTTCCATACGTCTTGGCTTGCTTCTTATCGCATTCGTCGCAGCGGCTTGTGCCGAAGAAAAGCCAAAGATTATTGTTCCGGTCGTCGGCCAGCAGATGGACGACATCCAACAGTCTCGCACCAAAAGCATCCAAGCCATACGCGAAGAGTTTCCAAACATATCTCAAACGGCCCTCGATGCGTTAGAATCCGTGCCTCGCGTGCTTTTCGTCGCAGATCTCGCGCGTCATCGGGCCTACGAAGACCAAATGCTCCCCATCGGAAGCGAGCAGGTCACGCTTAAATTGTCTGATATTGCGTGGCTCATCACCAATCTGCAAATCACGCCCACCGACATCGTCTACGAAGTCGGCACAGGAACTGGCTACATGACTGCCCTACTCGCGCGTATCTGCAAATTCGTCTACACTTCAGAAATTAACGAATACCTCGCTGAAAATGCGCGCCAAAGCCTCGAACGACTTAAAGTCGAAAATTACAAACTCCGTCAGGGCAAAGACGGACTTAAAGGTTGGCCACTCAGAGCGCCGTTTGATGTCGTGATCATTACTGCCGCTGTTTCCGAGTTCCCAACTGAAATCATCACACAACTCAATCCAGGCGCACGTATCGGTGTGCCTATCGTTGACTCCGAAACTCGCATGCATTGGCGACTCTACAAACTCGACGAGCAGGGCGAACTCGTCGAATATGCCAAACGCATCACAAATATTCCTCGCGCAATCGTGACGGACGAATCCTCTGAGTTTTAACCTCGCACCGTCTGACAAACTCTTTGTCAGACGGTTTTTTGTTTTGAGGGGGAAGTCGGAAAATTGTCAATCCAAATGCATATTTGAGTAAACCATTTCCGGTGTCTTCCAACCAAGTACTTTTCGAGGTCTCTGATTAATTTCATTACAGACACGTTTGATATAGCTGTCAGAGACCTTAG
>JAZRWH010000120.1:0-12655 GCA_045599585.1 Myxococcota bacterium | reverse complement strand
TTCCCTTTCGTTTAACGTAAAATGAGCAAATGATCGCATCAAACCTCCGTATGTGTAGTTACGCAAAATCATCATACACCGGATTGATGCGGTCCTTCTTCATTTTTATGCATTTGAAACGATAATCTACCGTCTCCCCCTGCGCGGCTATCCGCTTTGCCAAAGGCCACATCTTAAATGTTCGCTTCGTACACCTTTTATTCAACGGCATACAAGCAACACAAAATTTGCCTTTGGCCGCGCTGATACGCCGCTACCCCTTCTGCTCTCGCTTCACTCCAAATTTGGATAGTTTCAGCTCAGTTTTTAGCGCCAACACGCTCACTCAAGCGCCGTTGGCGCTTTTTTTATTTTTAAGCGCACTATGACATACGTGACGCACTCTTCTTCCCCCTAAAAACCACTCTAAACGGGTGTCACTGCAAGTGTTCAATTTGCAACTATTAATCTTTAGACGCTTTGACAGAAATTCAAATTTAAATTAATTTAACAAATTTTATTCAACATATTTATCTTTACATCATTTTAGGCATTTAAGACATTTTTGTCATACCTAGATTATACAAGCGTTTGCAGCTTTTAGGAAAAATAGGTTTTTAGGTTAACAATTTGAAAACCGAAATTTTATACACTATATCCTCTGACGTCAGCCAAACGCAAATGCGCTTGCCATGACCTAAAAAGCACCTAAACCTCTACATACGCTCACGACGGAGATAAATATGAAACGCGAATTACTTTCTTTAGCGCTTATGTGTTCCCTTTCTTTCGTAATTGCAGCTTGCGACGACGATGGCGACAAGGACAAAGCCAAAGCTCACGGCAAACCAGAGCAACCCAGCATACAAACCGAGTGCTCGATCGAAAATGATACGTGTGCCGAAGGTAAATACTGCACCGAAGAAGGTCGTTGTGAAGAGATCGAAGATGACTCCGAATGTATCGCTTCAAATTTTACGCCTTTCTGCGAAAATGACGTCGCCGTAACATGCGGCAGTGATGGCAAATACGTCAAAGAAGATTGCGCGTTATCCAACAAAGCGTGTGGCAGCGGCAGATGTGTTCAGGAAGACGGCGATTGTTTATGGGACTCGGATTGTGCAGCCCTAGATCCAAGCAAACCCTTCTGCTCTGACGATAAAGTCTGTGTGTCAACCAAACCTGCCGGCACCAAAGATCCTTGCGAAAATGTCAATTGCGGCAGTGATACGTGTGAATGGGGCATCTGCATTACGCCTGAACGCAAAGATGCCGCTAACACCAAACTTAGCTGCCATGACCCCAATGAAGCTTACTGCATCGGCGACATTTTGTATTATTGCGGCGTCGATCACGACAACGAAAACGTAGGCAAGTTCACCGCATTTAATTGTGCAGCGCACGATATGGGCACCTGTGTACGCGCCAACCTTGGTTCGCGTGGCTTCGTCACCGAATGCTCGGGCAATGCAGATATGCTCAGCAAATGTCACGCTTCAGAAAAACTGAACATTGATCTCTGCTATGGTTCTGACAATTACTACGGCACCTTCATGTGCGTCGACGATCTAAAAGGCAACAGCGCCGCCATTCTTATTAGCAGCGCTAAAGAAACGACGGACTGCGCTGAAAAAGAAGGTACGCCTATTTGCAGTTACGACGGCAATAACAACCCCGTTTGCACAGAATAATCCAGTTAGGATCGAACTCTATCTCCCTAAAGTGCAAAGCCCTTCTAACGAAGGGCTTTTTTTATACTTCAAACCACGACGCAGCTCGACAAACGCAGCAAAGCGACGCGTATCGCCCGAGGCGATAGCGGCGCACCGCCGCCGAATGAAATCGGCGGCGAGCGAAGCCGTATCTGCGCACTGCGCAGATAGGCGCAGCGGTTTAATCATTCGGAGATTGAGATGGTTTAAGCGCAACGACAGCATCGTTGGAACCCGTCGTGAGATTGGAATCAAAAGGAATTTCGCGCAAAGCATGGCCATTCAGCGTTTTGAAAAGCGCTCGACGTCTGGCGTTCTGTTCACGAATAAGATCGTACAGTTTGTTATAGCGGAGCGTGCGCGGCGTGGATTCGTCAAAGGCATCCATGATTAAATTGAGGTCAAGGGCATCGAGTGGGTAAGCTAACACGTAAAGAAGTTCCCCGTCCGTTTCCAAAACGTTGACGAATTTATGCTGAACTAGGCGCGTCAAAATAGCGTCAATCGCGGGAATGGGATATTGGCATGAAAGCGCAAGTTCCTCAGCGCGCACGGGTGTTTTTCCGTTTTCGAGTTCACGTACGAGCGCAGCAATGACTTCGATAGGCGCATAAGGCCCAAGGAAGATCCAAAGGTCGCTCTCGTTGTCGTTGTCACTGTCGTAAAGAGTCGCAAGCTTAAGTTGCTTAAAATTCTGAATACAGTAACAAGACTGAAAACCGAGGAAGACAAGCGTCCAGACGATGTAGATCCATAAGAGCGTAATGGGAACAAAACCGATGGCGCCATAGAGGATGCGATAGCTGTTGGCAAATGCGATCGACATGTACAGCGAGAAGGCGGATTTGGTCACTTCGAAAATGATCGCTGTAATGACAGCGGGGATGAAGGTGTATTTAAAGTTCACCTTAGTATTGGGAAGAAATTTGTAGAGGACGAAGCAAACCAAAATGCTGATGCCAATCGTACGTATATATTTAAGGATACCGAAGCCATCGTCCGAAGTATCAATGGGAACGAGTGTGCCCATGATGCGCGTCGTTTGGTATACAGATATCGAAACAAGTACAGGGCCAAGCGTGACGATAGCATAGAACAGGAGAACGCGGATGTAGAGTTTCTGCTTTCGTTTGACGTGCCAGATATCATTGACGCTGTCTTGAATTGAGATAAAGAGCATGACCGTCGTAATGAGCAACGAAATGATGCCGACAGGTCCAAGACCGATTTCGAGCGCACGCGAGAGACTATCCGTAAGAAAAGAAGTAACAGCAGGATTAGCGATAGGACCGATAAATTCTTGCAGATAATTCACAATATCGTTCGAAGTGATATCGTGATTAAAGAGGGCAATGAAAGACCCGCCCACGACGAGAAAGGGAATCATCGCGAGCGTCGTCGTATACGTCGCAGAGCTAGCACGCATAAACGTACGCGTTGCACGTGTTTCAGCGTACATAACGTGCACAAAGCAAATCATCGTATGGAAGGCGCGTTTGTACCAAGGCGCATCGGGCAACCCTGTGAGACAGAAATTACTTTGATCATTCTTAATACGAAGCGCTAAAGCCTTAATATTATCAGCCATGTTTGGGGCAATTTCCTTGTATTGGAGCTCTAAACTGTATTAGAACAGCAAAGATGTATGCCTAGAGCTAGGTCTGGGCAATACTTAAAGAGAGAGGGAGCAGATGACAAGCGAAACATCTGAGCGCGAGGCACAGAATAACGCCTACGAAGCCCAGGTCAAAAAGGTGAGCCGCACGATACGGCATATAGGATTTGCAATATTCGGAGGGATATCCGGAGCATTGGTTATCTTTTTACTTGTGAACACGCTGATCGATCTTTCCAACGGAGAAGTTCGAGATCCTTACACGCATAAGCAAGTACAGCCAAGCACCGCATCAACTCATCCCAATGGCAAGTAAACGCCGCCAGAGCTACAGCTCTGCTCCGAGATTACACATAAAGCCAATTACATATATAGAGCCGCAGAAAATTTATGACTTCAGAAAACAAACCGTCGAACCGTAATTCAAGACCGATGCACAGTAACCGCGAACGCCGCGAAGAAACGCCTGAAGCGCGCATCAATCGAGAGATTAGAGAGATGCGTGAAGGCAAACGTGCCGAAGCCGAAAAAGCTGAAGTGCCGGAGGGTCGTGGTCACAAAGAGCACAGCCGCCATCACGAAGAGCATAGCCGCAGCCGTTCACCGCGTCCATCGAGCCGCTTCGAACGTCCAAGCGATCGTCGCCAGGCGTCTGAAGGCACCAAACGCGAAAGTGCTAAAAATCATCGCGAAGACAGCGTCGTCAAAGACCCACGAGAACTCGTCGTGCGCGCACTTCTTCGCCTGGATGAACGAGGTTATTCCAACATCATTTGGGATAACATGATGCGTCGCAGCGCCCTGAGCGATCTCGATAAAGTTCTGGCTACACGCATTTACTACGGTACGCTCTCCAATCTTCGTCTGATCGACGCCGTTTGGGCTCGCTATGAGCCCGATATGACACGCCGCGCTGACGACGTCGTGCACATGACACTCCGTAGCGCCCTCTATCAGATGATGTTTTTAGACCGCGTTCCCGCCTATTCGATCGTCTCAAGCAGCGTCGAAGTCGTAAAACGCCTTCGTAGCCAAGGTGCAAGCGGTTACTGCAACGCTCTTTTGCGCAAACTCGTCAAGATTCGCGAACGCGACGGCAAACTCGACTACGAGCCAACCGGCAGTGCCTCGAGAGACTTCGCTATCCGCTATAGTCTCAACGATGACCTCGCCCACCTTCTCATGGACACGTTCGGCGACGAAGCTATTTCGATAGCCGAAAGCATGATGCGCGCACCCTCCATGAACGTCCGCGTCAATCTTTCAAAGATCTCGCTGGATGAATTTTTGGCCATTCCCGGTCTTTCAGTCGTCCCAAGCAAGATTCTTCCGCAGTGTTCCTGCGTCGTTCAGTCGCGCAACAGCGCCCTCGAAACAGCAATCGCCTCCGGCCTCTGCTGCGTTCAAGACGAAGCTGCTCAGTTGGCCGTTTTGGCGCTTGGTTCACCCGACAAATGGGGCGTAGCATCTGATCAGGTCCACATCTGGGACTCGTGCGCCGGTCAAGGCGGCAAAACACTTCACCTCCTGGATATCCTGTCGCGTTGTCACGACGGCCGCAAATACGACCTGCTCAGCACTGACCTCTATGCGACGAAACTCGAACGCCTCAAAGCGTCTCAGCACGACCTTTTCCCAGAACGCAAAGTTCTCGTCAAAGTCCGCGATCTTTCTGAGCCAGGCAGCGTTCCGCTCGCACCATTCGATGTCGTTCTCGTCGATGCCCCGTGCAGCGGTTTGGGCGTCATGCGCCGTCACCCCGAAGTCAAACTCCTGCGCAAGGCCGAAGATATCGAGTCACTCGCAACGCTCCAGCGCTCTATCCTCGACAACGTCGCCAAACATCTCCGCGTGGGCGGCATCCTCATCTATGCCGTCTGCACCATCACACCTCAAGAGTGTGAAGATCAAAAAAATACTTTCCTCGCTCAGCATCCGAACTACGAAGCAGCCACGCTCGGTCTCGAATCGCTTGGCGCACGCGGTATGGCGAATGACCTAAAATTGCTCCCGAGCATCGATGGATGCGACGGATTCTATATCGCGAAATTTATCCGCAAAAGTTAAGGGTCATTTTAATATTTTTGATAAGGGGGAAGTCTCCCCCTGCGCGGCTATCACCATGCGCTCGCATGGTGATACACCGCTACCCTCTCTGCTTCCGCTAAACTTTGTTTAGTAGTATTATATTTTCTAATAGCTACAATTTTTGTACAAAGTTTTGCAAAACAATAATTTTTGAGCACAAATCTCAGAAGGGGTTGCGGCGTATCGCCGTAATAAAAGTCGTCAGCGCCCCCAAACGTAGCGCAACGACAAAAAGTACACAGCTCAAAAACGGCGTAGGCATAGGCGATAGCCGCTTCGGGGGAGGCTTCCCCCGTGTTCTAAAAATAAAAATAAACAAAACCAAAAGACACATCCAAATGTGTGTTTAAGGAGCACACCAAGCAACTTAAATCTATAAAAACTTTTTATATTTGGCATGATCTATAGATTGTCTGCATATTGAATATATGATATATAAGCAAAAATTTTTTTCTAGCGAAATTGTAGAAATTTCGCTTTTTTCGTCTTTACGAGGTGTATATGCGAAACGAAAAAAAACTATGGTTATTCGTCGCCTGTGCGCTATTTGCCGGATGTGCTGATAAAGCCGATACGAAGGACGACTGTAAGTCGGACCAAGTATGGAGTGAGGCACTTCAGATGTGTATTCCGCAGAGTAATGAAAACTGCGGTGTCATCGGCAATGCGTGCTCGGACGGCAACGTGTGCATTGATGGTCAATGTACGTGTCTTGGAGCGAACGGAACAGGCGTCGTCTGCAGCAATTCGTGTTGTAACGGTGTATGTTCGGACGTCATGTTGGACAGCAAGAACTGCGGCACGTGCGGCAACGAGTGCGGCAACAACTTTGCGTGTTCAGCGGGTAGATGTTCTGAAAACTGCCCGACAGGTCAGGAGATGTGCAAAACAGAATTCGGCGGAAACGATTGTGTCGATTTGTTGAGCAACAGACTTCACTGCGGTGATTGTAATGTCGAATGCCCGGGAGCAGACAAAAAGCTTCACATTCAGAGTGGTTACTGCTCGTCTGGATCGTGCGCTATTGTTTGCGAAAAAGGCTACGTGGATGCCGACGACAACCTATCGAACGGCTGCGAACAGGCTGTAACGTACGAATGCGGCAACAATTTGCTCGAACTGGGTGAAGCTTGCGATCTTACGCGTTTGAACGACGAAACCTGCGCGACGGTTGTAGGAGAAGGCTCAACGGGTGAACTTCGCTGTAATGCGGACTGCCTTAGTTTTGACACGAGCAAATGTACGCCCTCAACGACGTGCGGCAACGGCATCATCGAGAGTCAATACGAAAAATGCGACGGCAAAAACGTCGGCGGTTTAACGTGTGCGGATGTCGTTGGTGTTGGTTCTGTCGGTGCACTTTTGTGCGGTGACAACTGCAGCGACTTTGACACGAGTTTATGTACCGCATCAACGACGTGCGGCAATGACAAGATCGATGGTGCAGAAGTCTGCGACGGCAGCCAACTCAACAATGCGACCTGCGAAAGCGTCGTCGGCACAGGTTCGACTGGCACGATCAAATGCAACAGCAAATGTACGGGTTATGACATTTCGAGCTGTACAGCCAAATCGACGTGCGGCAACGGCATTCTCGAAGCTGGCGAAGACTGCGATGGCTTAACGTTTAAAAACAACGCCACCTGCGAGACTGTCAACGGTGCGGGCTCGAGAGGCGCGCTCCAGTGCGATGCAAGCTGCAAGATCGTTTCGACCCAGTGCAGTGCCCCTTCGACGTGCGGCAATGGCATCGTAGACGGCAATGAAGTCTGCGATAAAACAGCCCTCAACGGAGCGACGTGCGCAAGCGTCGTGGGTGCAGGTTCTGAAGGCAATCTTTCGTGCTTGCCAAACTGCACGGGCTACGACATCAGCAACTGTACAGCGAGTGCCAAGTGCGGCAACGGTATTATTGAGGCGGGTGAAACTTGCGACGGTGGACGTTTGAATGACCAAACCTGCGAAACGATCGTAGGCGTCGGATCAAAAGGTCAGCTTAAATGCAACAGCACTTGTACAGGCTACGACACGAGCAGCTGCTCCGGTTCTACGATGTGCGGTAATGGCATCGTCGAAGCAGGCGAAGTTTGCGACGGTGTTAAGATCCAAGGCGCGACTTGTGATTCTCAGGTTGGTACGGGATCAGTCGGTACGGTAACGTGCGGCGATAACTGCAAATACTTCAATCTTTCGGGTTGCTCCGCCCGTACGACTTGCGGCAATGGTACGCTGGATGCTGGCGAAGTCTGCGAACAAGGCGATCTTCAGGGCAAAACATGCGCGGATATCGTTGGTTTTGGTTCGACCGGTACGCTTAAATGCAGTTCGACGTGCTATACGTTTGACACTTCGGGTTGTTCTGCAGCCCAAAAATGCGGCAACGGCACGATCGATAGCGGCGAAAAATGCGATACGAACAACGTCGCAGGCCTAACCTGCGCAAATGTCGTTGGCTTCGGTTCCAAAGGTACGCTAAAATGTCTTCCCAACTGTACCGACTATGACACCTCGCTTTGTACGCCCGAAATCAAATGCGGCAACGGCAAACTCGATGCTGGTGAAGTCTGCGATGGCACTTTCTTAAACAATGCCACCTGTTCTTCGCTCGTCGGCTTTGGTTCAACCGGTACACTTAAGTGCAATGCAACTTGCGATGGTTACGACAAATCCGAATGCTCCGAAGCGGTTAAATGCGGCAACGGCAAACTTGATGAAGGCGAAGTCTGCGATGGTTCGCTTCTCAACGATTGGACGTGCGTCAAACAAGTGGGCTACGGCTCAACCGGTACTCCCGCTTGTAAATCCGACTGCTCGGGTTACACCAACGGAACTTGTACCGCTGAAGTCAAATGCGGTAACGGCAAACTCGATGAAGGCGAAACCTGTGATGGTTCGCTCCTCAACGGCGCGACCTGCGCCACGGCGCTTGGTAACGGCTCCGAAGGCAAACTTCGCTGCAACGATACCTGCAATGGCTACGATATGACTTCCTGCTCGATGCCAGTCAAATGCGGCAACGGCACGATCGATGAAGGTGAAGAGTGTGACGGAACCAAATTCAATGGTTCGTATACATCCTGCGCCGGCTACAACTCGAATCTTTACTCAAGCGGCGGCAAGCTGAAATGCGCCTCTAACTGCACGATCGATACGAGCGAATGCATTAAACTCTGCGGCAACGGTCAGGTCAACTACTCCAAAGGCGAAGAGTGCGATCACAGCGACACGAAAGACGTCTTCCTAGCCTCCAAAGACACCTGCGCTGAAGTTGTCGGCGAAGGTTCAACCGGTAAATTATCCTGCTCGAGCGACTGCAAGATCAACGTCAATCAGTGTACAGCTGCTGCAGTCTGTGGTGATGGCCTTGTCAACGCCGTCGGCGAAGAATGCGATAAAAACGCCTTTGCTAAAGGTAGTGACTGCTCCCTCTACAGCTCGTCCTACAAATCCGGTAAAAACGTCACCTGCCTCTCCAACTGCAAAGTCGACGTCTCCGAATGCGAACTTAAACCTGTCTGCGGTGACGGCGTCATCAATGCCGCCGGTGAAGACTGCGATGGTTCGAGCTTCCGTGATAACGTCACGACGTGCGCTGGCTGGCAACCTTCTGTCTATTCGTCGGGCAACGTCAAATGCAACAACGCAACCTGCCAGATCGATTACTCTGAATGTCAGCTCAAACCGACCAAACTCTGCGGTAACGGCAAACTCGATGCATCCAACAACGAATTCTGCGACGGCTCTGAATTTGCGTTTGCTTCCTGCTCCGAATGGTCTTCTGACTTTGACGGCGGCAAACTCGCTTGCAACTCCGATTGCACAATTGACGATTCTGGTTGCACGAAGAAATACGTTCCTGCTTGCGGTAACGGTATCCTCGATGACGGCGAAGCATGCGATGGCTCCAAATTTGCCTTCTCGTCCACCAAAACCGGCTGCAATGCTTACGATCCCTACACCTATCAGTCGGGTACGGTCAGCTGCAACAGCGACTGCACAGTCAATACAGACAAATGCGTCAAATTCTGCGGCAATGGCAGCATCAATACCTCTTATAATGGTTACAAAATTAACGAAGTTTGCGACGGCACCAAATTCAGCACGAATTATGCCTCCTGCGAAAAAGTCGTTGGTCCTGGCTCCACGGGTACACTCAAATGTATCAACGATTGTAAAGACGTTGATTCCTCGGCTTGCTCCGCACCTGCTTACTGCGGTGATGGCATCGTCAACAACAACGAACAGTGTGACGGCAAATCCTTCCACAATAACAAGACCGATTGCTCTTACTGGAATAGCAGCTATACCTCCGGTTCTGTTACCTGCGGTTCGGATTGTAAAGTCGCTTACGATAACTGCGTAAAAGAAGCTGTCCCCGTCTGCGGTGACAACATCCTCGATGCTAATGAAGAATGCGACGGTACGAAGTTCAAAGCTGGTGCCGATACTTGCGAAAAAGTCGGTGACTTCAGTGGCGGTACCCTCAAATGTACCTCTAACTGCAAACTCGATACGAACAGCTGTACAGCTAAGATCGTTACGGGCTGCGGTAACGGCATCCTCGATGGTGACGATGAGTACTGTGATGGCGACGATTTCCTCTACACGGAATGCACCGATTACAGCTTGTCCTATACCTCCGGTAAACTCAAATGTAATGCCGACTGCACCCTCGATATCAGCGACTGCAAAGTCCCCGTTTGCGGCGACGGCAACCTCGATGATAACGAAGAATGCGATGGTACGAAGTTCCAACCTGAATGGAATACCTGCAACAAAGTCAGCTCGCTCTATGAAAGCGGTACCCTCAAATGTACCTCTAACTGCGAAATTGACGCCAGCAGCTGCAATAAGTTCTGCGGTAACAACAAACTCGATTTCAACGAAGAGTGCGACGGCACCAAATTCGATCCCGACTTGGCAACTTGCGAAGACTGGATCCATGGCAGCGTCGGTACACTTTCGTGCACCAATACCTGTGAAGTTGATTACAGTCAGTGCCATGCCAAACCGACAGCCTTCTGTGGTGACGGTATCCTCAATACGGCTTCCGAAGAATGCGACGGCACCGATATGATGCTCGGTATCACCGACTGCAGTGACTGGAGCAACGTCTTTACTTCTGGTAAACTCTCCTGCAACGCCGATTGTACAATCAACGAATCTGCCTGTGTCAAAGCACCTACCTCGAGTTGCGGTGACGGCAAATACGACGAAAATACCGAAGAATGCGACGCCGATCAGTTCATCATGGGTATTAGAAAATGCTCCGAGTACTCCAGTACCTATAATACTGGTTTCCTCAAGTGCAACAGCAAGTGCGAAATCGATACCTCCGATTGCTCACACGTTACCGAAAATCTCTGCGGTAACGGCAAACTCGACGACAATGAATTCTGCGATGGCACCCTCTTCATTGATAATGCATCCGCCTGCGCCGACTGGGGCGATTACGCTTCCGGTAATGTCGTCTGCACCGCGATGTGCGAACCTTCTTTCGCAAACTGCGTCAGCAAACAAGATGCCGTTTGCGGTGATGGCATCGTCAATAACGATGAAGAATGCGATGGCAACGCCTTCATGCTCGATCAGACTAGCTGCGCCGTTTGGAGCAACAAATACACAAGTGGTACCGTTACCTGCAATTCCGACTGCACCGTCAATATGAACTCCTGCTCCGGCAGCACTTCCAAAGACGTCTGCGGCGATGGCAAACTCGGTGACTCCGAATACTGCGATTATAAGAGCGGCCAATTCATGTTTGGTATCAAGACCTGCGCGGATTACAGCCCCTCTGAATACAAATCTGGTATGCTCAAATGCTCCAATAGCTGCGAAATCGATACCTCCGATTGCGAACAGATCAAAGACGACTGCGATGAATACGATTTCCGCTGCGTCGGTGCTTCACCTCAGGTCTGCCTCGATCTCCACAACACTGGTGCCAATCGCTGGTGGGTTTGGGGCGATAACTGCCAAGACAATCAAATCTGCAAGATCGATACCTCAACGCCCGATCACGAAGCCGTTTGCGAAAACGTCAAAGTGACCCACAATGTTGATTGGTGCAGCTTCTGGTGGCTCGATTCCTCCACACACGCCGGCTACGGCCGTATCCTCCTCCCCAACGGCGTCGCCCCCGATGACGTCATCGCTCAGATGCGCTGTACAAACGATCTCAGCAAACCCGTTTCCAAATGGGATGAGATCGATGCTGTTCACAACGCCTCCTGCTCCGATTGCTACGCCAATACCGAGTACATGACGCCCAACTACGCTGGCAAACCTGGCAAAAACTATTGCACCTTCGTCTACCTCGTCGGCGCTGATGACGAAATCATCGCTTGCTCCAATGTCCGTAATGGTGAATCCAAACCGATCATCATCCAGAACAATACGACGCTCGATGAATCCATCCTCCGTACCTTCGAAAAAACCACGGTCTGCATTCCTGACGAAGCTCGCTGTAACGGCAACGTCTACGAAATGTGCGAAAATGGCGAGTACTGGGTCGATATGGAAGTTTGCTCCGGAAAGACGCCGGTCTGTAGCGTAAATTCGGCCTCTGGCTGTATCGCCGATCCCGCAGCTTCTAGCTACGATACGATGGAAGATATGTCCTCCTTCAAGGCTAGCACAGCTTACACTGGCGGCGGCACGGTTGATCACGGCATCGCCGGTAAGATCACCGTTAAAGGCGCAATCTACACTTCCTCCACGATCATCGATGGCACAACAGCTGTCATGCGCGGTTCCGCTTCTACGTCTGTAGAAATCACCGGTCTCACCAACGGTATCGGTACGATTTCGTTCAAATACAAACTCTGGAGCGCCTCCGAAAAAGCTACGACACTCAAGATCAGTGATGGTACCACGACGGATATCCTCTCGATCCCCGCTGGTTCGACGACCGCTCAGTCGTATTCGCACACATTTAATAATGCTGCGGCGACTAAACTCACCATCCTCCCCGGTGATACGTCCTCCAACCGCGTCCTCATCGACGACATTCGTTGGACAAGCGCCAACTAATGTAACAGCTACCTAGCTGCACTAAGGCCGTCCTCGTGACGGCCTTTTTTGTTTTTTGGCGCACCCATTGCCCAGTTTGCAGCGCTCATTTTGAGGGGGAAGTCGGTAGATTATCGTTTCAAATGCATAAAAATGAAGAAGGACCGCATCAATCCGGTGTATGATGATTTTGCGTAACTACACATACGGAGGTTTGATGCGATCATTTGCTCATTTTACGTTAAACGAA
>JAZRWH010000119.1:0-52738 GCA_045599585.1 Myxococcota bacterium | reverse complement strand
AGTGTTGTCGCTATTGGCTTTATTGTCGTCAGTGTTGTCGCTATTGGCTTTATTGTCGTCAGTGTTGTCGCTATTGGCTTTATTGTCGTCAGTGTTGTCGCTATTGGCTTTATTGTCGTCAGTGTTGTCTGCCTTAGCTTTATTGTCGTCAGCGTTGTCTGCCTTAACTTTATTGTCGTCAGCGTTGTCGTTATTGGCTTGCGCAGTGGGTGCTTCTTGGGCTTTGACAGCTGAAGAATCGGCGGATTGTTTGTTTGTCTGATTCGATTTGCAGGCCGACAATGCAAATACGAGTGCCATGATAAGCATTGCATATTTAAATGTACGCATGAAAACTCCTTTTATATTATTTAAATTGGATCAATATCGAAGGCTTTTGTTGAATGCCTTAGATGTAAGAATTTTGAATAGGTTGCCTTTTGTCAAGTTTGTATCCAGCCAAAGTGCGACCTGTTAAGGTTTCCAAATAAATGGTCTCCTCGATTAAAATTACGCTTTATTTATGATTGTTGTCAAAGCGTGTACTGTCGATAAGTACAAAAAAAGCCGAGTGTATTCGCGTAGCGAATAGCTCGGCAGCGTAGCCGTATTGCCATAGGCAATAGGCGGAGCTTACCAAACCATGAGATGAAGCACTTCCTTGTCGACATTTGTCATTGAAAGCGTACCAGAAGTTGGAAGGCCGCAAGCTTGGGCGTAAAGCGAACTCTTGGCGAAAAATTCGAGGGCCATGACGCGTGTTTTGACTTCAGATTCACCATAATCGACGTCTGTATGGGCGTGATAGCGGCGGATTTCATTCATAATTTCGTCGTCAGACCAGTCGAGAACAGATTTCATGATCACAAAAATGGCCGCGCTAATGTCATGGCAAGCGAGTAGACCAGCGCGATCCTGCGTGATATTGGCGGAGCTTTGCCAGTGCAAAAGGGCATCTGCGAGTAGTTCGGCTTTACTGTAAAGTCCTCGGGTGAGGCGGTTGACGAAATGTGCAAGGGTCATGTAGGTGACGTGGTCATTTTGGGCAGCGCCTAAACCTCGTCCAAAAACGAAGCGCATCGTGTTGGTCGGAAGTGCGCAACATGCAGGGGAAAGCCCAAAAAAGAGCGTATTCCCATCCGTATAAGGCGTAAAATAATCCTTCTGGTCTGGAATGATCAGTGCCTCATGCGACTCGCTTCCAAGCGTTAGACACACATCGCGCCAAATTTGGGCACTTCGCGGGTCTTTTTTGATCGGTTTTGCGTTGTGGCGCAGGCGTAGGCGTTCCGTAAAACTCCACGCTTTAAGAGCTTTTTTGAGCATTCCGGGCAGCAGTGGCACGTCAAGAAGTTGGCGCAGACGACGCATGTCTTCGACGTAGGCGTAGTCCTGAACGATGACGCGTGGCGCATCGGCCGGTTTCTGCTGGGCGATATAAGCCTGAAAATCAAAAGGCATCGATATTTCCGTGTTGTGTTTCGCCGACGAACGGCTCTGTGACGGTTAGGCTGGACATAAATTGGCGCTCGAGATCGGCGACGGCGATATTTTAGCCTGTTGTTTGTTCCAAAAGAAACGAAAAAAACCGATGTCGAAACATCGGTTTTAATCCATGCACTGTGTTGTTCTGTCTGGGTGGGGGATGGCTCCCCCTGCGCGTCTATTTGGCGAGCCAAATACGCCGCGACCCCCTCGGCGTCACGACGTGTAGGAAGTTAAAACGGTGCTGAGGCGCTGAATTGATCTGCCTAACGGGCGTCATCGTACTCAAATGAAGCGACAGTCGTCGTCGATTCAATCACATCAGACCATTCGTATTTTTTGAGATTTTCTGCGACATCTTCGGGCAGTTTGACACGGAGAATCATGTTGCGGTTTCCGATTTCTGAATCCCAGTTTGCAATGGGATCGTCTGCCTGACCAAAGTATAGACGTGCGGCTGCGTAGCGGACAGCCTCATAGACGAGTGAGCCTTTAGGGGCGTTAGCATCGACGTTGGTGATGTAAATGGATAAGTCGCGATCCCCTTCCCAAACAAGTTCCCAAAGTCGTGTTTGAGATGGGAAATCGACGATGGATGCAAGCATAACTTCCCAGTACCCGTTGCCCGTTACATTGAAAGAATTCGCTTTAAACGCATGAACTTCGTTGTTGTGACCGTGGCCGGTAATATGAACGACAACGTTCGGGTAGGAGGCAATTTTGTTGCGGAAGGTATCCTCTGAAACGCCAGTCATTCGGGCACCATACGTACCGTGGTGGGACTGAATGATGACGATTTCATGCTTACTTTGAGCATCTTTAAGCTCTTTATCAAGCCAGTCGAGTTGATCGAGCGTCATGCTGACTTCAGAAAACGTGCCTGAGTTCGTATCGAGCGTGATGAGGCGGATGGGTTTTCCCGGAATAGGATAAACGGAGTAATAGCCCCAGCCTTCTTTGGCACGTTCGAGATCAATGCCGTGTCCTTTAGGCATGCCTGGTGCGTCGTAATAGAGCTGAAGCGCTTCAGGTTTAGAAAGTTGTCGACGGTTTGGATCGGCAGGGGTCTTTGCACCAAGTGCGTCAACAATAGGTGCACCGGGGCGCGATGCGTCTCTAAACCCATTCTTGTAGCCGTTTCGATGTTCGTGTGTTGCAAGCGGTAGAGCGTCCGAAATATAGGTGAATAGATCGACGACTTTGTCTCCTGTACAGGCGCTGTTGGTCTCTTCGTTGTGAGGGGCAAAACCCATATAAAGGATATCGTGGTTGCCAATGGCTGGGTACCAAGGAATGTTACCGATGCCGGGTGAGTAAAATGGATCGGCAAAGTCATTGTTCGGGCCTGGAATAGGATCATCGTCAATACCTGAATCAGGATCGGTAATGCCACCACTGATCATAGAGAAAAACCAGTTATGTTCGTTGTATTGTGCATTGTCTGCAACATCACCCGTAACCAAGACGAAATCAAAGGGTCTTGAGCTCAGATCGCTGATGCGTTTGCCTGTCTGGATGTGGACGTCCATCATTTGCGTCGAAAGATGGTCATCTGAGCGGTAGGCGCTTGCAACCGAAAACGGAGCGATCGTCACGCCTTCCATACGGCACGGACTCTCTTCGTCGATGAGCTGTGGGTCTGAGATCTGCCAAAACCAGGCGAGACTTTTGGCCGTTTTGCTGTGCGGAGGAACAGTGCCTTTGATGAGGCTGGTTTTTTCCGTCCAGGGTTCGCCATCAACGACTTCGGCTCCCAGGCTGTATCGGCTGTATAGATCGGTATCGTAGACGTGAAGATCGTTGTTAATAATGAGTTTTTTCGTCGTTTCGACTGAGTAGTTTTTGTTGCCGATCGTAGGTCTGAGCGCGCGGTTGAGCGTTGTATAGGGTTTAAGCGTGAGCGGAAGTACCCAAACGCCATCGACTGTTGATTCGATGGCATCCCCATCTTTGGGCTGGCATTCCTTAAAGTTTGCGCAGACAGGATCTTCACAATCAGAAAGTCCGTTCTCATCGTCATCGATCCCATTGCCACAAATTTCGAAGCGATCTTCGTCATCGGGTTGACAAGCTGCGTCATTGGCGCAAGCTGGATCGTTGCAATCTGTCGAGCCGTTTTCATCGTCGTCGATATCGTTGTCACAGATCTCTGGCGTGGGGTGTTTTTCTGGCTTGGGTTTGCAACTTTCGTCGTTTTTGCAAGCCGGATCGCCGCAGTCTGACAAGCCGTTGAGATCATCATCGATGCCGTTGTCACAGATCTCAACGAGCTGTACCACGCAGTGATCTGCATAGATACAGGCAATATCTTGACAGTCTGTGAGGCCATTTTGATCATCATCGATGCCGTTTGAACAGTCTTCATACTTAAATACAGGCGAATCTATATCGGATCCTGAAGTATTCTTGTCGGTACTTTCGTTTCCGTCGTTCTCTGAACAACCAAATAATAACGAACTTAAAAGACCGAATAACATTCCATACTTACTGCGTTTCATTTATATAATAACTCCTGTTTTGCAAATGACGCGTTGCGTTAAAATCGGCATGGTTAACCGGTTTGCGCAATTTCTGTGTATACCTGTGTAGTTCGTGAACATCAAATTATTTTTTGTAATTAATAATTTCATGAAATGATGTTTCATATTAAGAATGAGCGTAATCAGTCAAATAGACGATCGTGGAGAGGCAAACGGCTATTGTGAATTTGTGTTAAAATCAGTAAAAAGCAGAGTGTTTTTGACCGGCGCTATCGGCGCAGTATAGAGAGAGGTGATACCGTGCATCATTCAATAAAATGGTTAGTTTTGGGTGCCATCGTGGTGACAACGATGACAGGCTGTGACTGGATTAAGGATCTTACAGGCAGTTCGTCGCGTCGATCTGCAGGCGTTTCTGCCGACGACGAGGGAGAGCGAGATGTTCCTAAAGTCAATGTCGTGATCAGTGATGACGGTATCACGCATCTCAATCCTCCTTCTGTACTCGAACAGCGAGAAGGTAAGGCTGTTAGCTCTAAAAAGCTTGCCGCTGATGGTGCTCGTTCTGCTGGCCCGTCCGATAACTGGATCTATAAAACGGCTAAGGGCGCTGGTTCTGTCCTTATCTCTGCCGCTAGTCAGCCCAACACGATCGGCGGTGACATGATTCGTCGTATCGATCTTGGTAGTAACATCAAGGAATACGACTTCAACAAAAAAACAGAAGGCGTCCAAGGCGCTTACATTCTCGTACCCGATTCGATGCGTGGTGCCGTTCCCTCCAAATACATCGATGGTGATGGCCTCTTCAGTGGCACAATCTGCGGCTTTGTTCCAGGGCCAAACAATACCGTTATTGCACTCGCCAAAGGTACTGAGGGTGGCGTCGCTTTTCTCTTGAATCCCTACGAACAAGCACAAGCCTTTACGCCACTCGAAGCGATTCAGATGCCTTTCGGCACAAATACCTGCCGTGGTGTTTACTCTGAAGCTCTTCACAAACTCTATGTCGTCGACGTTACGCGTACGGGCGCCAAAAATGGGGCTGAAGGCGTTTTCGTTGCGGATATCTTCTCTACAGAAGAACCTCAGACAGCCTCTTTCTACGTTTTCGGACAGGATCTCCGTATCAATTCTCACTCCGTTAACAACTTCCAGGCGATTGAGCTCTATGACGACAAACTCTACCTCCTTTCTGGCAACGGTCGCTTTGACTCCGAATGGGATAATGTCATCTATCGCGTTCCGCTCAACGAATTTGGTGAACCGCTCTTCGAAAACATTAAATATACCCAGACACACAATCCCGTTTACATGACGGCTGGCTGCGGCATCAATGATTCCAACATTAGTGACCTCGCAGTCATCAACACCGATAAAGGCCCCCGTCTGCTTTCGTCCGGTACCGCGTCGACGATTGCTTGGGATATTTCTGGCGATGAACTCAAAAAAGTAGACCTTGATGAAGATCGCCCTGGCGTTCAGGGACTCAATATCGAAAAAATGGGGCGCGGTGGCGTGCGCATGGCTTTTACGCCCGATGGCAAAGAACTTATTCAGCTTCCACACTGCCGTTCCGAAAAACAAGTCGTTAAGATCGATTCCGGTTACGATATGTTTGCCTTCGATCTCCCTGTGATCAATATAAAGGATATGTCCCTCGGAAAGACCCTCGATGCCGGCTATCGTGACGTGCTCATGTCTCTCAAAAATGCTGCCTATCGTCCCCAGTTTACGATGGAATTCGGCGATATGGCTGTTGGTACGCAACATGTCGTCATTCTTGGCAATTCGGGTAGCAACATTTCTGGCCTAAATGCTGGTAGTGACGTCGTTATCGTCGATCGAGCCAAAGGTTCCAATATTGGTTTCGCTAAACCTACAGACATGCGCCGTGCCCACGAACTTCGTTACGGCTTCAAACTCGCTCAGGGTGCCAAAGGCTTTGAACACACTGAACAGCATTCTCATGCGGTCATTTGGATCCCGTAAGGCTTTGATCTGAGTTTTTCCTTAAGGGCGCGGTCTTTTCACGCGCCCTTTTTTGTGCGCGCTCAATACGCCCGCGCTGCGTCGCTATGGCTCAATGCCTTACTTCTACTTTGGGCTAACTTCAGCGATCTGCCGTAAAAAATAAAAAAATGAATTACGCATTGAGCCATACGCGCCGCATTTTTTGCCTGTGTTTTGCTGGGTACGTCACCCATGAGGGCTATGGTAGGGATGCGCTTAAAAATTAGATAAATGCATAAAAGTTGTGCATTTAAAACACAATCTGTCTGATGTTTAAGATATTGATGAATAATTTGTATTTTATTCTATTTTAAACGAAGTGAAGCCTATCGGGGGTGTATTCAGAAGAGCACAAACAAGGGTCAAAGTTTGCCTCTCCTATGACAAAAATGTCCGTATGTCCAAAATTTGACCTTTTCTACGTTGACAGTCTGAGGATGCCGCTTTATAAGGCTAGACGTCGGGGGCATAAAATTACGATTCATGGAGATCATATAAGCATGGAAACACCCGGAATGATGCTTAAACGCGAGCGAGAAGCTCGTGGTTTAACAATCAAATATATTGCTCAGGAAACGAAGATTTCTGAGTCTTCGCTCATCGCAATTGAAAACAACGCATTTGATGAATTTCCTGCAGAAGTTTTTGTGCGCGGTTTTCTTCGCAATTATGCGCGTGCGCTCTCTCTTCCTGCCGAAGAGATTATGAGTGCTTACGAAGCGCTCAAAAATCAGACTTCGCACAATCTTGAGCCCATCACCGAAACAGCTCGTGAAACCGTTCGTGAAGCTGTCGCAGCCAATACGAACGAAGAATCTGCCTCCGCTCCGAGTTTCCGCTTTGCCTATCTCGTGATTGTGCTTATCGCGATCGCAAGCATTGGTTTAAGCGTTGGCTTTATCAGCACGGGCGAAGCTGGTGAAAACGATGGCCTCTATCCTCAGACCGATAATCAGGTAGACGATTCTCCTTTCCTCGTGAGTTCTCCGTCTGCTAACGAAACGGGTTGGAACATTCCTTAACCTGCGATCAAAATTTAAGCGCCGAAAGGCGCTTTTTTTTTGCCTTTTTAGAGCTTTATTTCTCAATAAAAAGCTCGTTTGATTGTTTGGCTTGGAGGGTTCAGTTTAAACCGCATTGAAAGCATTCGCCCACAAAGATACGCGCGCGTATGGCAAAGCCATAGCGAGCGTCAGAGCGCCGTATTTGCGAAGCAAATAGGCGCTGGCATCATAAAAATAAAAAAATGCTTGTGTTTTTTTACCAGGTTGTATAGAAAACTTTCCGTTCGGCTAATGTCGAATAAGATTTGGGGCTGTAGCTCAGTTGGGAGAGCGCTAGAATCGCACTCTAGAGGTCATCGGTTCGATCCCGTTCAGCTCCATATTCAGTTTATGCCTTTTGGGGCTGTAGCTCAGTTGGGAGAGCGCTAGAATCGCACTCTAGAGGTCATCGGTTCGATCCCGTTCAGCTCCACTTTTTAGCCGCTTCATCGCGGCTTTTTTTGTATCTGTTCAAAGCTTTTTTGCGCTAACGCTGATGCTTTCGTCCAAAAGACAGAAGCGCTCTTTTATTTGTCGGCGTTCTATGGCAAACTATCGCTATCGCTTGGTTGGCAGTTACACCTGCGCATATCGTGAATCTACAATCTTTTACAAAGTTTGATTGACGTAAAGCTTAAAAATTGCAAAAATTATGCCCGTTAGATTTTGCTATCTCCGTTGGATGGGAGATGCCGATAAGGAGCAACTTTTATGGCACAAAAAATGACCCTTGGCTTGTCCATGAAGCCGCAGCTTCGTATGACGCAGCAGCTTCAGCAGGCGATTAAACTCCTTCAGCTTACGAGACTTGAACTTATCGATACCATTCAGGAAGAATTGACCGATAATCCCACGCTCGAAGAAATACCCGACATGGATGGTGGCAGTAGTGCTTTCGTTCAACTCGAAAGTGACGAGCCTACGGCTTTTCCCAACGAAGGTGGCGAAAATCTCGATATGAGTCTCCGTGACCTCGATAAATCGATTTCAAGCTCTGATTCCATTGACTGGGACGCTTACCTCAACGAGTATCAAACGCATACGCCCATGCAGGATAACTCTTACAAAGGGTTTACTGGCGAAGAAATGCCGAGTTACGAAGCGACTCTCAGTGCTCCGCCGACGCTCGTGCAGCATCTCATGCGCCAAGCCAAACTGACGCGTTTCGATGAGGTGCAGGAACGTATTGCAACGGAAATCATCGGAAATATCAATGAAGACGGCTATCTCGTCGGTATTACGCTTGAGGAAATCGCCGAAAAACTCGGCGTTGATCTCGAGTCTGTAATCTATGTCCAAGAGACGATTCAGGAGTTCGACCCGACGGGTGTCGGTTCAAGAGATTTGCGTGAATGTCTGCTCTCTCAGGCGGAAATTCTTTACCCCGACAACACGCTTGTTCGTTCGATCATTGATCAACATATTCCCCTCCTCGAACATAAAAATTATGAAGCGATTGCTCGCGCGCTCAAAACGACGCCAGATCGCGTCAAACGTGCTGCGCACATTATTTCGACACTCAATCCTAAACCAGGTGTCAAATATACCGACGAACGTCCGCTTTATATTACGCCCGATGTCTTCGTTGAGCGTTCTTCTGATGGTGAGTATCACGTTGCGGTCAACGATGATGGTCTGCCAAGACTTAAAGTTAGCTCCTATTACAGTGATCTCGTGCGCAACGGCGCTTCGGGGGATGCTGCAGCCTATATCAAAGATAAAATGAGCAGTGCGCGTTGGTTCCTGCGCTCCATTCAACAGCGTGAACGCACGATTTATCGCGTTACGGAAGCTATCGTTGAACGTCAGCGCGAGTTCTTCGAAAAGGGCATTCAGTATCTTAAACCGATGGTTCTCAAAGATATTGCCGAAGATACTGAGCTCAGTGAGTCTACAATTAGTCGTGTCACAACCAAAAAATATGTTCATACGCCCCAAGGTACCTACGAGCTGAAATTCTTTTTCACTTCCAAACTCGCTCGTATGGACGCTTTCACAGGTGATGATATCGCTAGTACTGCTGTTCGCGATCGAATCAAAAAGATCATTTCGTCCGAAAATCCCAAAAAACCCTTCAGCGATCAAAAAATCGCCGAAATGCTTAAAGAAGAAAATATCGATATCGCACGCCGTACGGTTGCCAAATATCGCGAATCGCTCGGAATCCTTTCTTCTGCGCAGCGTAAGGAAATATAATCATTTGACCTTAATTGGGGTCGAATAAGCATTGGCGCTGCTTGCAGCGCCATTTTTGTGTCTAATGATAAGTCTAAGTATTATAATGATGGACAATTAATATAAAAGGAAACTATGCGTTACGAAATTGAAAGCTTGGCCAAGGGTGGTGAAGGCATTGCTCGAGTCGATGGTAAAACTTATTTCATTGCCAAAACCTTGCCGGGAGAATGTGGCGAATTTAAGGTAACGGAAGAAAAGAAGAATTTTGGACGTGGCGTGGTCGTCAAATGTGATCGTGTTTCGCATTTTCGCGTCAAAGACACGTGTCCCGTTCGCGGTTGTAATGGTTGCGGTTTTCGTCATGTTGCTCCGGCTTCGTCACTCGAATTTAAGGCGCGTGCAGTGCATGAAAATGTCATGCGTCAGGCCGGACTTGATCCTAAAGCTTTTGAGCCGATTTTTTGGCCTGTTTCGACATTCGACGGCACGCGAAGGCGTGTCCGTATTCACGTAATGCGGTCTGGATCGGGGTTATTTGCGCAAGGAACGCATAAGATCGTTGATATTTCGAAATGCCTTGTGTTGCCCGAGGCTCTCAGACGTGTTGTTGTTGATATTAAAGAACACTTTATGTGGAAATGTGATCCGACGCTCGATGTGCAGATCGATCTCGATGACGAAGATCGTGCGTTTGCCGAGGTTCGCGTAAATAACGAGGTCGAAGAGAATAATAATAAAAATTCTAAAGACAATCGTCGTGGTTCCAAAAATTCCAACAAGCGTCCGTTTATGGGCCGATACGAGCAAGAACAAGTTGAGAATTATTTGAGTGGAGCCGTTGAGCGCGGCATTTTATGTGGCGGTGCGTATCAAAATCGCGTTTGGGGGCAGGCTTCGTTGCGCGATGTCGTGACTGTTGGCTCAAAAACTGTCGTAACGTGGCGTCGTATTGGGCGTTTTGGGCAGGCTACGCGCGAAGCGAATGAAATATTGCATAAGATTGTCGCTAAGAATTTGGAATTATATAAACCGAAAACGGTGCTCGATCTTTTTTGTGGTGCCGGTAATTTTACGTTTCGAGCGGCGATGACGGCTAAAACCGTTGTGGGCGTTGAGTTCTTCGGTGATCGAGATACATTTGCTCATGGGCTTGAGGATACGCGCGCAGCAGCTGATCTTGGTGCAGTTTCGTTGCGTCTCGTTGATCTCGATAAAGGTTTGCCCGAGCTTGATATTAAACCAGATCTTATTATTACAGATCCGGCGCGCGTGGGTATGACCGAAAAATTATGCTCTGAAATTGTAAATTCTGGAGCCAATACCGTGATCTATATTTCGTGTGAAGCTTCTTGCCTGGGCCGTGATCTGAAATGGCTTATGAAAGCTTATACACCTACAGAATTTCACTACGTTGACATGTTTCCTCGTACGGCGGATGTCGAAACGGTCGTTATTCTCAAACGCAAACAGTTTGATTCGCACATTGATATCGACGTAAAAAGCTCTGATCTTCGACGTTAATTTATTGGGTATCATTAAGGGCGTTCGTTCGCTATTGGCATAAGCCAATACGCGAACGAAGCCGCCTATTTGCTTTGCAAATACGGCGGCTTTTTATAGGATGTGTATTCTCTAATTGTAATTTAGATGTTGTTTGTGCTTATGTTGTTTGTTAAATGATAATAAAATAAAGGATGTGATATTTAAGCTTATTTTAGAGCGCGAGCGTACCCGTAAGTGTAACGCCTACGAGGCTGTCTTCAATTTCGCCGTCACTCATAAACGGAACCCAGCTTGCATTGACACCAATCATGGCGCTACCAAATCTAAACAAAAAGCCGAAATCGAATTTGAGGGCAAAAGCAGATAAAGAGCCCAGTGATTCTTCTTCGAGGGTGTCTTCGATACTGTAATCGTTGTACGAATTATAAAAATAACGATCTTCTGTGTAGTCAACTTCGCGTGTTGAGCTTAAATATCCATAACCAATACCCAAACCGAATTGCGGCACAATGCTGATGCTTTCAAAGGGAAGATGACCTCTGAACATGGCAAATACAGTGAAAGAAGTCATAGTTACTCTGTCTTCTTCTGTGTATTTGAAATCGTAATAAAGGCCATTGGCTTCGTAATCGGATCCAGTTATTTCGATCTCGTCCAAAACATCAACGCCCACCGAAAAACCAATTTCTGCTGCAATGCTAAAGTAGGTCCATTGATAACCGACATCAAAAGCCATTTCGATGCCGTTGGAAGCATTTTTGCCATCGGCATTGAAGATACCACCCCAACCAATGTCTAGTCGTAACAAAAGACCATTTAAGGCATTGAGTTCGCTTTTGTCTGATGTTGTTTGCTTTGCGTTAGAAGTAGAGCTTGAAGATGTGTTGTACTTTGGTGAAAAGTCAGCAGCTTTTGAACAATTCACAAACGTGTCAGTGGATGCGTCTTCGTAGCAGCCATAAAGTCCTATAGGCGTTTCGAAAATACAATAATCGCCAATGTCATTTGAATCACACTCAATCGCTTCGTAGTTGTTGGGTGAGTCGATCGTTGTAACTGGGGTATCTGTGTGTTGGTCGGCGGTTGTACGACTTTCGTCCTGGGGATCGTTGTTGTTGTCGTCATAGAAGCTTTCGTGCCATGGAAGCTGACTGTAGCTGGCATCGTCGCTGAGTGGATGGCAATCTGTTGCTTGATCGTTTTCGTAAAGACAGGCTTGAATGCCGTTTTCTGTGGTGAAGAGGAATCTCGTTTCTTGTGCTTGTGCTGTTTGTGGCATGCCAACAGATGCCGCACCCCAACCAAGGACGAAAGCAAACATTAGTATTATGGGATGTATTTTCATTGTGGCATATTCCGTTAGTAATATAAATAGATCGTGATGAATTGCAAAAAAGTCATTGTAGCGTTTTAATTATAATCTATAAATAGGTGTTGTTGGCAAAAGTCTGGATAGGAAGCAAACTTTTGCAGCTACCATTAAGTTTAGCATAAAGCGATGTGTTATAACAGTCAGGTTTAAAAAAGAATTTGTAAGGTTTGTAAATTATTAAACCAGGCTATACTCGATATTTGATTGTAAAATGATAAATAAAAAGCCGGCTGTATTTGGCAAAGCCAAATAGGCCGGCTGCGTCCGGCGTATCGTGAATACGATAGCCGGCGCTTTTATAAAATCCAAACAGGATTAGACATCTTCTTCGTTTTCAATGACGATGGTTGAAACGAGTCTTGGATCAGGTTTGTCGGCATTTTCAGGCCAATCGGCAAGGAGGGCTTGCGTGAGCTGGTGTGCAAGTCGTTCTTGGGCGTGCGCAGTTGTAGCATCAAGATTGGATTTGAAGAGCGCGCGGATGGCATCGGGTGAAATCGCCTGAAGGCAAGCTTCACGCGAAGGAATATCGGCACATTTAATGGGATGCCAGGCATCTTCTCGATCGATTGTGCGATTAATGAGCCAGGTCGTGGCAACATTATCAAAATTGATATTTTCGACGCCAAAATATAATTCGCGCGTGTAGGCAAATACTGCAATATCATCTTTGGTTTTATGGGCGGCTTCTCCAAAAAACACTTCGCGCGAGGCAATATCTGCAATGGTTTGCGCACTTTGTGCAATATCATGCATTGTAATAAAAGGCGTCATGGACGAAAGAGCAGGACGAGGTCTGGTTTCGAGAAGACCTTCTATACAATCGCGTTGAGCGTTTGTAAGAAGACTCAATTTTTGATCTTCAATAATAGACAAATGGCCGCGGACAGTCAGAATGCGTGCCTTACGATGCAGTTCAAGCGTGACGTTATGACCTAGATTGAATATTTTGGTGAGTGGCACATTTTTTAAGATCGTAAGCGCTATATCATCTTGGCGTTGCGAGGCATATTCGAGTCCAATATTAATATTGGCGATTGCCAACAACATGCTGTCGTCGATACCCTGGTCTTCGTGTGGCTGGAATCCATCGACGATGGCAATGCGCTGTGCCAACGAAAGAAGTTGAATTCGAATGGATTCGGGGTTTTCAAGTTTGGATAAAATGCGGCTAAAGAATGTATTATCTACTTTTGATGCATCAAGGTGCGAAAGGGCATTTTCGACGCGTGATGAATGATCGTATTCATGAATATACAAATCGGTATCCGCAATTTTGCGCATAGCTTCGGCTTCTTGTTCTATGCGACACGGAGCAAAGATAACATAAGCCTCTTCGCGGGGGACAAAACCGTATTCTCTAATGCGTTCACTTCTAAAATGATAACCGGCTTCTTCAAGTTCGGATTCAATTTCGAAGTGCATGCCTTCCATATAAGACCAAGCTTTTTCGATGCCGAGCACGATATAAATACGATCGATGAGTTGACGTAGCAGCTCAGCTTTTTCGGGATCTTCAGGATAGGCTACCCAGTAAGTCATATCGGGTGTTTGAGCAACATTTGGCGATTCATCGTCTGGAATTTTGACTTCATCGTCTTTGTTTTCGGCCATATATAAATGAACATTGCGATGAAGATAGAGCGGAATGATTTCGGGATCGATCTTATTAAAGATCTCTTTAAACTGTTCGTCATCTTCAATTGTAAGGAGTTGTTCTACCCAAGGCTGAAGTTTGGAATCTTCCATCTGATCGTTGCGCCAGATATCGAGATCGAAGCAGGTCTGGACTTGTTCACCCGAGCAGTAATTGAGCAATTCGACTGCATCGCCGGCACCGACGCCGTGGTAGAGATCGTAAAACTCCATCGGAGAAAGTGCGCAGACGGCTTCTTTGGTGTTAGGGCATTCCAAAAGTGCGTTCATTTTGTCGCGCGGTTTGAGCTGGATAGCTGTATGGGTGTGCAGCGTTTGAGCGAGTTGATTTGTTTTCATAGGATGTGTCTCTATATGCGTTGTTTTATATAAATAGAGTTTACTCAAAACAGGAACGGCGCCGACGATGCGGCGCCATTATTTAAAGATGCAGATTTATATCTATAATTGATAATTTATCGTCTGCGAATTTTATAATATCTAGTTGAGCAATTGTAAAAAGCAGCTAGGCATTGACTTTATGAATGAGATTTATGAGGGCCTGGCAGGATTCTTCGAAGTCAAGTTCGGAGGTATCGAGCACGATGGCATCTTCGCATTGAATGAGTGGTGAGTGTTCGCGGTGGAATTCAGTTTCGTCGCGTTGACGGATTTGTTCGACGACAGCAGCGAAGTCGATTTGTTCGCCTTTACTGAGAAATTCTTTTTCACGACGGCGTGCACGCGCTTCAGCGGTCGCGGTATAGAAGACTTTAAGGTCGGCGTCAGGGAAGACGACGGAACCAATATCGCGTCCTTCGACGATGGTATTTTGGCTTCGTCCAAGTTTTCGCTGGATGTCGAGGAGTTGTGCGCGAACTTTGCCCATGGGCGAGACTTGGTTGACGCGTTGGGTGACTTCGAAGGTGCGAATTTCGGTCGTAACGTCGCGATCACCGATGAACACCTTTTGTCCGCTATTGGAAGCTACGAATCGAATGTCGAGGTTTTGGGCTATTTCGGCGCAACCGTCTTCGTCTTCGACACCGCGTTCCATGGCGGTAAGGGCTACGCAGCGATAAATAGCGCCTGTATCAAGCAGGCTAAAGTTAAGACGACGTGCCGCTTCGCGGCAAACAGTGCTCTTTCCGGCCCCGCTGGGACCGTCTACGGCGATGATCATGGCGTACTCCTTATATAGATGTGCAGGTAGACGATTGGCTGTAAATATTTAAAAAGCGACTGTAAGTCGCTTCAGTTATTTTGTAATCAGAAAAGCGCGGTGTCAATGGGTAAGGTGTTATTGTTGGAAATGGTTTCCAACAATAACAAAATGAAATACTTAATAGCTTAACAAAAGTGTGACGCTTTGAATGAAATGAAAATATTTAATCGAGGAAGAGGCCCAACAAGTGGCATGCGGGTTTATTTCCCGAAACAGCGCGCCGCTTCTATTGAAATAACCCCTTGTCGTCAAGTTGTTTTAGGGCGATAAGGACTAGCCCCTTGGCTTGACTTTGTATCAACATTTAACACAGGGAGTTTAGACAAAAATATGTTGATGGACAATCAGTACAGTGCAGCGCTTGCTTCAGCGATTTCGAATGCACAAAGTTTAGCGCAAAAAAACAAGCACGACATGATCGAGATAGAGCATGTGCTTCTCGGCATTTTGGCTCAGGACGGCAATGTTGTTCGCATTCTGCGTGAACTCGGTCTTGATGTAAATTATGTAATACGTCGTCTCGAACGTGATATGGAGACCAATCCCAAAGTCATGTCGGCGAACAGTGTGCCGTATCCCAGTGCAAATTTGAATCAGGCATTGAATTTTGCACTTGATACTGCGTATCGCCAAGCGCGCAATTTTGTGGAAACGCGAGATTTTGTCGCAGGAGCATTGAACATTTCGACGGGCAAGGCGCCGTTAATGCTTCGCTCGATGAATCTTTCGGCAGATTCAATTCAGAATACAGCGCAGCGTCTTTGTTTGATGGGCGAATACGTTAATAATTCGGGAAATCCGCTCAAGGGCGTCGCCGCTGGTGGTGGTCAAGGCGGTACATTCAGTCAGCCAGCCTCAGCCTTTGGTCAGCCAGCCTCAGCCTTCAATCAGCCAGCAGCAGGTTTTAATGCTGTACCTTCTGCGTCTGCTAATGCTTTTCAGCCGATAGGTCAGCAGCCTGCTTCAGCAGGCTTTCAGCCGATAGGTCAGCAGCCTGTTTCAGCAGGTTTTCAGCCGATAGGTCAACCAGCTGCTGTTAACACCATGAGTACACCGCAGCAGCAAATCGTCAACTGGCGTCCGCTTTCGGGCAAACTCGATATGGTTTCGGCGACAACGACAGATTGGACGCTTATGGCAACTCAAGGTCGTTTGCGTCCCTGCATTGGGCGTGAAAAAGATCTGCGTCGCGTCATTCAAGCTCTGATGCGTAAGAATAAGAATAACCCCGTCATCGTCGGTGATTCCGGTACAGGACGCTCGACGCTCGTCATGGGGCTTGCGCAGCGCATTGTTCGAGGTGAAGTGCCCGATCGACTTAAAGGTGTTTCGTTGCTCAAACTCGATTCAGCCAACGTTATCGGCAGTGTGCTTTATAAAAGTGGACTTGAAGAGTGCTTCAAAACGATTCTTAAAGAAATCGCTAACTGCAATGGGCGCGTTATCCTTTATATACCGGATATGATGTCGTTCGATCATAATACGACCGATCTCATCAATATATTGCAGAAACCGCTTGAACGCGGCGATATTATGGTTATCGTAACCGGCACAAATCGTAATTACGAAAAAGTCAAATCGAACAACGTCATCACAGAGCGTTTGTTCTATGAGATTCCCCTTGAAGAACCGACTGTCGACGAAGCGACAGAAATGCTCCGTGGTATTAAGCATATTTATGAGGTTCACCACGGTGTGCCTATTTCGGATGAAGCTGTTTCGGCTGCTGTCACACAGTCCAAACGCTACCTGACGACGCGTAAACTGCCGGATAAAGCTGTCGATCTCATCGACGAAGCTGCCGGTCAGGTGCGCATGGAAATCGATACGCTGCCTTCTGCTGGCGCTGATATCCAAAAGAAAATTGAGGCTCTTGAACTCGAACTCTCGAACCTTAAACGCTCCTCAGATATGGCTCTGATCACAGCTAAACAGGCTGAACTCGCCGCGAAACAAGGTGAACTTGTCGAGTTTAAAAATCGCTGGAACCTCGAAAAAAATGCTGTCGCCGAAATTGCCGCAATCAAAAAAGCGATTGATCAGGCTTCGGATGAGATGGATCGATGTCATCTCGTAGGTAATCTCGCGGGTGAAAATGCAATTCGTTACGGAAAAATGCTCGAGCTTCAGCAGAGTCTCAAAAATCTTGAAGCGCGTTTGGGCGATTCGCCTCGTATCGTTAAATCTTGCGTTGGTCCTAATGAAATTTCGTCCGTTATTGCAACTTGGACTGGTATCCCCGTTTCAAAAATGATGGAAGATGAACTCGAAAAACTCCGCGCGATCGAAGATAAGCTCAATGCCCGCGTCATTGGTCAGGAACATGCCGTCAAGGCTGTGGCTTCCTCTGTTCGACGTTCTCGTACTGGCCTCCAGGATCCGAATCGTCCGATTGGTTCCTTTATCTTCCTTGGGCCGTCCGGCGTTGGTAAGACAGAACTCGCTAAAGCACTCGCAGAGTTTCTCTTCGATGACGAAAATGCCATTGTTCGCTTGGATATGAGCGAATACATGGAGAAACATGCCGCTGCTAAACTTATTGGTGCGCCTCCTGGGTATGTCGGTCACGACGATGGCGGTGTGCTTACAAACGCTGTTATGGAAAAACCGTACTCTGTCGTCCTTTTTGACGAAGTCGAAAAAGCGCATCCCGATACGTTCAACATTCTCTTGCAGCTCCTGGATGACGGCCGCTTGACCGACTCTAAAGGCCAGACGGTCGACTTTAAAAATACAATCGTTATTATGACCAGCAACCTCGGGGCCAAATCTATTCTCGAGTTTGTTGACACCGATACCGAACGTATGAATCGCGAAGTTATGGAGGCGCTTCAGGGCCACTTCCGTCCCGAATTTCTCGGTCGTATCGACGGTAAAATTATCTATCATGCCCTTACACGCGAAAATCTTCGTAAGATTCTCGCGATTCAGATGCGCCGCATTCACAAACTCCTCGCGGGTCGCGGACTTTCTCTCGAAATTACTAAATCTGCCGAAGATTTCTTGGTTGAGGCTGGCTATAAACCTGCGTTCGGTGCGCGTCCTATCAAACAGGCAATCATCGATTACGTTCAGGAACCGCTCTCGACGATGTTGATCGAGAAGAATTATCCCGAAGGTACAAAACTCGTTGCGATGGCAGAAGAAGGTGCACAGAGCCTTACGATCGTTCCACAAAATTAATTTGTAAAAGCTCACAAAATCGAGTTGCTTTGTTTTTTGAGCGGCTTCTATCCGGCTTTGCCGGATACGAAGCACGCAGCCGGCCTATTGGCGTTGCCAATACAGCCGGCTTTTTTAATATTTGTATTATTACGGTAATTTTCACTGTGCACATGGCATGTGTATCGTATGTAAAAGACAAAAATAAAGGCTTTTGATCTTTCGTTGAATGGCACTGACATGTCGCTAAATGTGTGAAATAAAAACTGACCTTAAGAATGGGTACTTATTTCCCCATTAAAATAGGTACGTAGACCCCAGAGTATGTGTTTATTTGCTGTAAAAATAGGTGCATAGACCCCAACGTTGTCTATAAATTGTTTTTGAGACGAGTTGAATCAGAAGCGAAATTAATAAAATTCGGTATTGTTGTGCGTTAAATGCAATTTTTTGCAGAGAATACTAAAATTGTCTGTGTGTAGGTATTTTGCACCAAAAAGGATAGATGTAGTTATGAGCATCGCATCGATCATAGGCAGAACACACGTGGATGTGCTCATAGAAGCGATGATTCAATATGATATTTTAAAGTAAATATTACGATATAAGTGTTGTGTCATATTAAGTGTATTTATTTGTATTTAGCAAGAATCATTCTGGAAGAAATAGAGCGATACACTAAAAACAAACGAAAACAGACGAAGCAAATTCAAAGAGATGGCATCATAGCGGTAGTACGATCGTTTTATGTCATTTAACGAATATAGGTTTTTGGCTAACAGGCAAGATAGGCACACGTACACGTACGTTAGGGTAGAAATTGCGTGAAAGAGTTATTAAAAGACTGAAGGACGGAGATAGTCAAAAATAAACTAGATATTCATATAAAATGGTTGTGTTGATGACGCGCGGCGTTAGGATTTTGTTTTTTAACAGAAAGTTTCATTTTGTTTTCAAAGTTGGCGCGAAATTTTGATAAGTCGACTCCCTGTCGAAGCCCGAGGGGCATAAAAGACAAAGACGAATTTTATAATCCGTAGTGGTATTATTGTGAGGTAAGCCATGGAATGCCGTAATGTATTCTCTATTTTCTTTGCTTTGCTGGTTTCCGCATGTGTATGCAGCTGCACTGCATACGATGAGGATAATGGAGACAATTTAAATAATAATAAGGGCGAACAAGGCGATATTATTGTCTCACAAGGCGCAGATAGTAATAAAAAGGGTCTTGGTGGTAATGTTTGTAAGACCGGTGAAGAGTGCTTAAGTCAAGTATGTGCCAATGCACGCTGTGGCTGTGATGATACAGTAGAATGTATAAAAGGTAACTATTGTACAAACGAAAATATCTGTGAGAGCAAAAAAGCAACGGGTGATAGCTGTTCTAATAATGTCGAGTGTTTATCGAACAACTGCGAAGGTGGTGTTTGTGAGGTTACTAAAAAAGCTGTTGGCGAGTCGTGTGAATTAGGCAGTGAATGTTTATCTGGTTTGTGTGATGGGCGTTGTATGGGGGATTGTTCAAAAGCCGCTGATTGTGCTTCAAATATGATCTGTGACAGTGGAAAATGTCATTCTATTATAGATTGCCCTGACAACGATGGTGAATGTTTTACAACTTTGAGTTTAACACCGAATGCTGGTTGGTTAGGGAGTTTGCTTGATGCGTCGAGTATCAATTCAGGAGATTATTTAAGTTCGCATTATTCCATTGAGCTGCCAACATTTTCGGATCATGATTTATCATTATGTGTTCGACCGATGTTGAGTGTTCTTAACATACAAATCCTTAAAGCAACACTGAGTGATTTCTATCAACTGCTGTATTTGGGTTCGAATGCAAATTATATTATGAGCGTTGCACTTGATCATTTCGGTGAAACGAATGAAAAGGGTGAGTTTGTTACGGAAACCTATACAGATATCGATAATAATCGTATTCAATACAAAGGCGGAGCGATCTTTAAGGCGATTTTAGCTGGTAGATCATCTAATGTTAATATTGTTCAAGGGCTTTTGAATGCATTTTCGCAAGATGCACAAGCAGCCGCGAAAGCACGTATTCTTCTTCAGGTAGGAGAATTTCTTTCTGAACCTCGTGTCGCAGGTCGAATGAAAAATATCGGATGTTTTAATATGCCGGTACAGCGTTCAAAGGGAGAGAATATTATACCGATGACGTTCAGGTCAATCCATGGCATGGAAGCTCGTAAGGCTTATATGAAAGCCTATTTGTCGAACTCCGAACTCATGTCTAATGATACGCATTATACCTTTTCGCTGGGTTCCAGCATACAGAACGATGATGGCAAAGCTTTTAAGGATAAACTCGAATTTCCATTAAATTACAAAGTCATGGCGTACGACACAGATACAGTTGCATCGGCAGCAGTTGCTAATTCATCAATCGGAGATAAACAATTCTACTTTAAGGTAAATTATAAACCAGGTGTAGATATGTTTCTTTGTAACGAATACGATATTTCGATGGGATATTGCCCTGGACGTGTTCAAGTTGATTATAAACAACGTTGTGTTGGTTTGAGTCCCGAAGAGTATCAGGATAAATGCAGACGGATCGAATATAATGGCAATGAATATTACGTACCGGAAGAACCTCAATTGATCATTAAAAATAGCACGGACGGGCTTTCCTGCAGTGCCAGTGATTTGTCAAAAGAGAGCTTCAAGCAGGATTATCCGAATTGTACGCCGAAGGTTTCGGTTGATCTCGAAAAGATTCAGCTTCTCATCCAGATAGATCGCAGTATGGATCAAGCGAGTATCAAAAAATAGTAGCTCCGGGATAGTACTAAAAAAAAGCGCCCAGTTTTTGGGGCGCTTTTTTAGGTTATTGGGCTTATTCGGGCGTTGACGTTGTTGCCGAAGCAACGCGGTAACGGTATTGGGTTTTGATGGGGTAGTGATCAGAAATTACGTCGTAGGCAGCTGAATTTAGGACTTCGTATCGAGTAAGGTTGAGATCGGGAGAATAAAACGCGTAATCGATGACGACGGGGATCCCCAAATCGTTGATCAGAGACGGAATATTGGGGTCGTGTTCACTTGCGACGTCAGCCACGGCAACGCCTTGTTCAATGGCGGTTGAACGAGCATCGTAGAGTCCAGATTCTGTTCTAAAGATTTCGTGTGAACTGACGAAATCGCTACCCAGAACGGGGTAGGGGTTGCCTGTTTGGTCGGTGGCTCCATTAATAAAAGTATTGATTGTCGAAGCGAGTTCGGCGTTATTACTTCCGAGGATTGAGGACGTCAGCGGATTATTGAAAATAATGCGGAGATCGAATGTATTGAAGTCACCGCCGTAAAAGAGGTGTGCATTCGGGTATTTTTCGCGATACTCGTTAATAAATTTGATACTATCTTTTGCACCTTGGATACGGTCTTTTTCGTGTTTGGCAACCCAACCGAGCGTATCAGAAATTGTGGGATTGTCTGCGTAAATATTGTTTGCTTCCCAGTGGGTAGAAAAAGCGACAAAGATCTCGTTTGTTTCAATTTCACGGAGAACAGCGGCGAAAACGATCGTTTTAGTGCCAGCGACGGAGTACTCGGCGTAATAGGGGGCAATTCTAACGTAGTTATGTTCGACGAGTTCAAATCGATCTTTTTGGTAGAGCATATTGGTGTGGAAGAAGGCACCTTCACCGGGAATGAGCGTCGTAGAATCCCAATTTGAAGCAGGATAATTGGTGACGTCACGATAATTTTCATTATCAGCCCATTCGTAACCGAGATCATTAAACATCGCGGTTACGGCATCGTCGTGCCATTGCGGACTTGTTTCGACGATTGCGAAGATTGCCGGGAGTTCGTCGTTAGGATCGTCGCGTGTGGCCTTTAAATTATTATATAAATAAGTAGCGCGGTCGATGACTTTTGACGTTTTAAAGGGGTCGTTTGCGTTCATCCATTGCGTGTACTCAAAAAGGACGTTGTAATTATAAATTGTAATATCACGTTCGTCTGTGCGCATGCAGGAACCGATGACGATTGACTTGCAATCGTTAGCGCAAGCAGGGGAACCCTCTGTACGCCATGGCTGGGTATTATCCCATTCGGTGCAAGTTGCGGGAAGTCCTTCGGTCAGATCACAGATTTCGTCGTCTTCGAGTATGCCATTTCCGCACACAGGATCTGGTGCTGGCGGCTGACATTGGTTTTGTACGCATTCTTCATTTTCTTGGCAGATCGTGTCGCCGCAGATTAAGCTAGGATCGACGCAAGTATTGTTAAAGCAAGCTTGTTCGGTACTGCATAAAACGCTGCCGCAGATTAAGTTGGGATCGACGCAAGCATTGTCAAAACAAGTTTGCTCATTGCTGCAAGCAGATCCTCCGCAAAGTGCTTCGGAGCAAGATCCAGCAAGGATGGATTTGCAGTTGGCAGCGCATACGGGCATGCCGCCATCAGCCCATGATTTGGAGCTGTCCCATGCTTCGCAGGACGTTGGAAGCCCAGCAACGCCGTCACAAACTTCGCCTTCATCGAGTACACCATTTCCGCAGGATTCTTCGACGCAAGAGCCAACGAGAACGGATTTGCAGTCAGCTGAGCAGGCAGGCATACCGCCATCAGCCCATGATTTGGAGTTATCCCATGCTGAGCAGGACGCTGGGAGGCCAAGCGTGCCATCGCAGGCTTCGCCCAGATCCCACATACCATTTCCGCAGGTTTCGATCGGTTCGATAGAAATAGGAGGATCGGGAATATCTTCTGAGTCTGAGTAAGGTACGGTTTCGTTGCAGGCGGCCAAAATCAGAGTCAGACTGGCCAAAAATAAAAGATGTTTACGAGGTTTAAATATCATTTAAAAGCTCCTTGATATTTACTAGTGCTAACCCAAAGCACACACGATCTAAAATTATCGCATTGTGTCATGAAATTACATCATAAAAGCGATTATTTTGAGGCACTGCTGTCCCACACCATATTCTCATTAACTGTAACGAAATGCGCCTTCTTTTGAGAGCTTTTGATACATTTCTTCGTCAACTTCCTCAATCCTTTCGGTTACAGCCTAATGGCTGCGCCCTCAAGGATTTTCGTTGTTTCCTCGAACTGTATTCAAACGCTCTCAAAATATAAAAGTTCCTTGGCGGGCATAGTTTTGAATTGAGGAGTGTAATAAGTAATTTTAATGATAATTCATCATCTTTTTGTGTGATAATAAAATCACTTTTGGTTGCATAAACTTCAGCTTTCATCATAACTAAATGGAAAGACCGATGTCATGTTGGGATAGACGATTTTAGGACGCGAGAATTCTTCCAAATATGCGCAATTTCTTAAATTATATGGTGTATCGCCTTTGTTACCGCGTTTTGTTAATTTATCAATATGTTGATCAAGATGATGTTTGATCTTGGAACATCGAATTACCCTTAGCAAGAAAATAATCAGCGACTACAGACATAGCAAGCCCAATAACATTTTAGCATGAAGCGACAAGGCAGGAAAGCCCTTCGAGAATAATTGTGGCTTAACGCTTCAGCCTTAGCCATAGGATTTACTGTTGATCGCATTCGGTAGCTTATGCGCCAAAACATGATGAACGTCTCGCGCTTCGAACGCTTCGCGTTCATGCGCTTATTGCTTTTTACTTAGTTCGGCTGAGATGCTGTGGTTATTTACAAGGATAATCGAAAAAATTCCTGAATTTATGCTGTATTCGGTAGTAACTGAGATACCGGTAACAGCACAGCCGATAGTGCTGCGGGAAAAAGAACGGGGAAGGGGGTACATTTCTGCATAGCCCATATTGCCTTCGGCTTTGGCGGTCGGAGTTATCCGAGTTAACGGCCTCAAGCAGCTTGAGCAAGCGCACCGCCGTACACAAAACCAAAACCATGCCATCGCCGCGCTTCGAACGCTATGCGTTTATGTACTCAGCAGTTTCTGTTGTTACATGTGTCCAAGCTGAATTGAATTAAAACACAAATCACACTTATTATTTCAAATAATAACAGTACAATCAAATACACAAAATCACTGCTGTCCCACAACATATTCTCATTAACTGTAACGAAATGCGCTCGTTACAGAATTTTATATTTTTCTTATTCTCATTCTATCCTGCGGACGGCCCAAAGGGGCGTCGTATCGCGGACGCCCCTTTGGAATCCCCGCGCGAACTTGACTTCGTCTTCAACATGCGCGCAGAATGGAAAGCGTCGTTTCATGCTCATACCTAGAATTAACCAACAAGCCATTGTACGAAGCATCAGCACAATAAAAAGCTAGGCAGGCGTATGTGCGAAGCACATAGCCTAGCCAGAGGGGCGTATTGGCGAAGCCAAAGCCCCGAGCGCATCGCGTATGCGAGAACGCATAGCGATGCGTAAAATTAAAACGCAAAAAATATCAATTCGAATAGTAGATTATTTAAAGAAATCTAGGAGTCGCGCATTTTGGTCGGCAGCGCGCGTACGTTCGCCAGCCCATTCGCGAAGGCGTTTAATATCATCTTCACGTAATTTATAGAGCGGCGTTGTGTCTTGAATCGCGTCTTGAAGATCGTCCATCGTAAGCTCATGTTTGTTGCTAAAGGCGGCAAAAAGTGCCGCGAGTACGACCTGCTCAATTTCGGCACCGGAGAAATGCTCAGAATCAGCAGCGAGTTTTTCGCAATCAAAACTCTTAGGATTGCGATTTCGGCGACGGAGATGAATGGCGAAGATTTCGGCACGGGCGCTTTGATCAGGGAGATCGACGAAGAAAGTTTCATCAAATCGACCTTTTCGGATGAGTTCTGGAGGGAGCGCCTGAACGTCGTTTGCGGTCGCGACGAAAAAAGCTTGAGAACGGCGTTCTTGGAGCCAGTTGAGAATATGTCCGAGAAGACGTTTGGTCGTTGGGTCAGAATCCTGACTGAAAGATTTTTCGATCTCGTCGCACCAAATGACAGCGGGGGCCATTGCATCTGCGACATCGAGAGCGCGAGAGAGAGCCGCGTCTGGATTTCCGACATTTCCAGCAAAGATGCTACTCATATCGAGACGGAGGAGCGGAAAATGCCATTCAGAGGCGATCGCTTTGGCGAGCAGCGATTTACCGCAGCCCTGGACACCGACGAGGAGAACGCCTTTGGGAGATTCGAGGCCAAACATTTTAGCTTCATTCGTAAAGACAGCTGTGCGTTGACGAAGCCAGATTTTAAGCCCAGTCGCACCGCCGACATCATCGAGCGTAGCGGTATCGTCAATGATCTCAAGGGTAGAATTTCGGTTCATTAACGCCTTTTTTTCGGAGACGATGTAGTTTTCCCAGTCGTCGAAATTAGGATTTTCACGACGAACGACGGCCGCTTTGCTGAGCGCACGATAGAGCTGCGTACGCGTCATGCCTGCAGAAGCGAAAGCAATGCGAGAGAGTTTTGCGGGATCACGCCCCATAACGCCGAGAGCGAGCTGAGCAATCGATTCACGCGCTTTAAACGAGGGCAGAGGGGCTCTCAAAATGGGTGGCATAACTAACGATTCTGGGAGATCATTCCACGATTCCCCCATCATAATTAGCGTAGCGGAAGTACGAAAACGGCGCGCATGAACGGTTAGTTCTGAAGCGTAGGCATGCCAATCGTCAGTTGAAGCACCGCACCAAAGATAAATATGAAGCTTTGGGTCGTTTGCCTCGAGAAGCTTAGGATCGAGATGCGTAATACACTGTACGTCAGCAACCGCTGAAAAAGTCGTTTGGACGGCTTGTATGATCCAATCATCGTCTGGCGTTTCGACAAAAAAAAGCGGGTAACGCGCCTTAATATGAAGCGCAAGCTGCTGCAGGAATTCAGTTTCGTCCATAGAGAGCCCCTCAAAACTATAACAAAGCAATTATTTGTATAAAACACACTATACAAATCGGTATCTTAAACATAATACAAAGCAAAATTTTAATTATATATATTATATTTAAGACACCAAAACACTTCGGAAGCAAAGCGTTATTCGACGACGCGGAAAACGAGTACAATGGAAGAAGAGATAATAATTCTGTCTCCGTCTTTCAGTTCGCGTCGTTCATGGTTAAGCGCAGCGCCATTAAGGTAGGTTGCATTATGATTACAGATATCCTCGACGAACCAGACACCGTTCATATCGCAATAGATGCAAAGGTGACGTCGTGAAATGCAAGGGTCTTGTTTACGATACATAGCCAGATCGATATCTGGATAGTGTCCGGCCATAACATCTCGTCTACCGACGAGCAAGGAATCGGTTTTGAGAGCTATCTGAGTGACATAACAGCCCCTAAAGAAGACCTCTTGCCCACCTTCAACCTCAAGGGAGCACTCCTTTCGGCTGGCGTTTTTGCAGGAGGCAGAATCTCTGGTAAGCGAAGGAACTTTTGGTGGATACGCAGGAATGGAATCAGAGCTTTCTCTAAAATCAATTGGTGTATTCATGCTCGTGATATCATCTAAACCGGACATAATAAAAACTCCTCAAAGAAAACATCCCCAAAAAAGGAAACGATATACAATGCTAAATTTATAAACAAAACGCCAATTAAATCAATGATTCACCGTACAAAGGGGCCAAAGAAAATTGACAACGGTGTGATCAAGCGAATCGATGAAGTACATTGAGCGCAACTTCCACGCGAACAGGCGACAAACAAGGGGGTGGGCGGTGAGAAATCAGCGTATCAAAGCTCATTTTTTATGAGAAGAGCATCTAATTTATCGGCCAAGCGTTTGAATTGTCGAGACTGTTCAGCGTGTAAAACCGCAAGCGCGTCACAAACGGAAAGCGGTGTTATGTCATTCAGACGAGCTGCTTTTTGCGCTCTATCGAGGTCATCGCAGAGGATAAGGATCTCTTTAACGTGCGGGGAATTAGCCACTGTGAGTTGCAAGAGTTCGAGCGCCTGTGCGCGAGTAGAGGAGCGTGTCGAAGCGAGGGACTGATAGATTGTCGCAATAATCTCGTGTTTGTATAAAACCATCAATCCTTTAAAGATGCGCTGGAAAGCATCACCATAAAAGGAAGAGAGCGCATCGAGCGCGTCTTTAGCCTCAGGATTCTTAATCTTAAGGACGCGTTCAGGCAGCTCTTCGATAATTTGAGCAGTATTAAGAGGTGCTTGAGCGTCGTCGGATTCGGTCATTTCGGGGGTAGGCTGATCAGGACAATCTATGATGGAATCAGCAGCGTTCAGGCAATCCTCCTCTTGATCTGCAAATTGTTCGGAAAGGGCGCATTGAACTGAAATGACAGCATGCGCCAAGTGCACGTCATGAGAAATCTGATCAGAAGTATATTGACGAACTTCCTCTGAGGTCGCAGCTTCTTCATCGCGCATTTTAACAACGAGGACGTTATCGAGAGCGGCCATACGCACAAAGTCATCTGGATCAGCGATGGTTTGTGGATCCGTGATTTCTGGTAGATCAGCGTCATCGTCGTGCGTATCGTTGTCGATCGTGAGCAAACCTTCTTTAGAAGCGCTATTTTGGAGTGCAGCGTAAAGGTGATTCGCACAGTAACGGTTGAGATTTCGCACACACCAAAGAGAGCAAAGCGAAATGGGTATGACGAGGAGGGCGAGGTACTGCATACCGAGGACGGGCTGGAGAACATTAATCATGATTCCAGCGAAGATCCCCCCGATAGGGTTCATCACTCCTTTAAAGATGACTTTAGCACGATTACGGATAAGGCGTGGTAAGGGCGAGAGAGCGATTTCACGGGCAGCATCTTGAATGACGAAGCGGAGAGCGACGTCCATAAAGCGCATGAGAATCACGCCAATAGCGCTATAGACGAACAAGAACGGCATCGTAAAGATGAGCAAAGTAATCGGCGTAATCGCGAAAAGCGTACGCGTTCTAAAACGCGTCAGGAAGCTAGAAAGCAACGTCAGCTGAACGATGAGATTGAAGCTATTGGAGATCGCGTTAAAGATGCCGTTAAAAGTAGCGATACCATCCTTGTCGTAATTTGTTCTCAAATAATCTTTGAGGGAAAAATCGATGACATTCGTTGTAATAGCCGTCAAGAAAAAGACAACGCATAAGTTCCGAATGAGGGGAGACTTAATAAATTCACTACAACCGGAAATCATTTCGCGGAAGAGGGAATCTGATTTTTCGTTAACGACGGTTAAGATTGTGCGTTCGGAGCGTCGATTTCGGTGAAGGATGACGATAGGAACGACGGAGAGCAGGAAGAGCAAACTGTAGACGATCGGCAGGCAAGCGAAGCCGACGTAATTGAGTAGGAGTGGAATGACGAAGCCAGCGACGATACCGCCTGTTGTAGAAGACGCGCAGACGATATTAAAGAGGCGTCGCCCCTGACGCGCATTAAAAGCATCGCCGATAGCATTCCAAATGATGATATTTCCGAGCGCAGGCGCTGTGATAAGGAAGGTAGCGTAAGTCTGGATATACCAAGTATCTGTCGTATAGAGCAAATCGCAAGCGATTGAAGCGACAGCGAAAAGGAGCATGAATCCGGCGTTGAGTTTAGACGCAGAAACGACGCGGATCAGCCTAAAGTAGATGACCGAAACGGCCATCATTGCGAGGCTCGAATAAATGAAGAAATTAGCAATATTAATTTTAGCGGGCGCAGATAAAAGGATAGCCTCGCTGACAGAACGCCCGAAAACGACTGCCGCTATCGACAAAAAGGCGCCTAAAGCGGCCATCAAGAGGGGCAAGAGCTCCCCTTTGCGGAGGTTAAAAAAGCTAAGATCCTTACTCAAGACAGACAAATAAAAGAAAAATAAAAAAAGGCGCGAGATCGCGCCGAGAGCCACAGGCACAAACGCGCCCTTATAACTCAAAACCCTGTGATAGGGTGTAAAAATTGAAGGCTAAAAATCAGGTTGAAGCACCCAAGAAGTGCAGCAAAAGTGAAATCGAAGCAAACGAACGCGACGCTTCAAACAACAACGCCGCAAGCCCAGAAGGGGTAGCGGCGTATTTGCTTGCAAATAGCCGCTCAGGGGAAGGCTTTCCCCTTTCCCAAGTGGCACCAAAGCAAGCAGATGAAATTTAAGCTCGAACAGGATTAGAAGCGAGCCTGAGCGAAGATGCTAAGACCGAGGACGTGAGGATCGCGCATATAGTATTCGGCGGTATAGTCGACGGTATCTTTTTTACGACCGAGCTGGTTGGGATCGTAGTTGTAGTTGAGTTCGCCAATGAGGCTCATCATTTCGGACATGTCCCAACGGAGAGCGACTTGGAGGCCATAGACAGCAGCAGGTGTTTTGCCTTCGGGGAAGGAGATAATGGTGCTGGAGTCAATGACGGCGACGGTCTGCGTACCGGAAACGAGTTCAGTGGGGTTAGGCGTTTCGGAAATGCGACCTTTGTAGGAAGCAGGTTTCTGAATGCTGAACTGAACCGAGGGGAGGAGGTGTGTGGATTCGAACCAATATTCACCCTTAATAGCGAAGAGGATTTCGGGCGAAGAGGAAGCTCCATCGGGGAGAGCATAGTAAGGATCGAGTCCCGGAACGTTAAAGAGGATGAAATAGAGATCGCGGTAAACGAGGTCGATGTTGATCGCGAGGTTACCGACGTACATATCAGAGCGGAGGGCACCAGCGAAAGCATCGATACGTTCTGTAGAACCGATGTTATCGGGATCGCCGAGGGTTTGCGTCAACCAATCGCCTTCGATAGAAGCACGCCACGTAAAGGTATCGTAAGTTTTAGGTTTACGGAGGAAGAAGTTGCTAGCTTCGAATGCATCATCGTTATTGCGATAGAGGCGATAATCGATGGAAGCTTCAGGTCTGAAGCCTTCGGAGAAGGCACTGAGTCGAGCGGACATACCGCCACTGACGATTTTTTCGCCCTGGATACCCTGTTTGGGGTTACGGCCAGCATCGAAGACACCGCCATTAACTTCGAGTCCCCACATATCTCCGATGTAACCGAGTCCGAAGATACCGCCCCAGAAAGCGCCGAGTTCACGGTTCTGGATATCATTTTTATCTTTGGTGAGGATGAGCTGACGGGTAGATTTAGCGCCAGCGAGAGCATAGAAGCCATCCCAATCGAAGCGAACGCGCATACCCGGCGTAGCGAACTGAGATTTAGACTGGGTATAAATTTTATTGCCACCCCAAGAGAGGTCATAGGTATAACCAGCGCGGAAGCGGTCAGCGTTAGTGGGGAAGAAGGTTACTTCGAGCTGACGGGCAGAATCTTTGGTGTGTCCAGTTTTTTCGTCTTTTTCGACATCGACGAAGGAGTAACGAGCACGGATGTAAGAACCGTCGTCACGGAGTCGGATATCGCCAGCGGAGAAACCAGTCTGGGGTTCAGTGAGAACGCCGAGGCGAGCAACGAAAGCGGCATCGGTGGTAAGATTATCGATGAACCCCGGCATTTCTTTATAGAGGACGAGGTGAGTCAAGGTTTCGTCGCCGGAGTCTTTACTATTAAGTGTTTCAAAGGGGAAGAAAACGCCATCGCGAGCACCGAAGTCGATTTCAGGGCTACTGATGAGCGTTTCGCCCGGGCCGGCGAGGAGGTTATCGTCACCGAAGACGAAACTGATGCGCGTATCGACAAAGTCACCAGCAGCGGCGATCGGAGCAAAGAGGACGGAAGCAGCCATCGTGGCAAGAGCAGTGCGAACGCCGTTGAAGTTGAAGTGCTCGAAGAATTTCGATTGCATGAAAGCATCTCCTATATGTATGGGAAAACCCGAAAATATAAATAATAAGAAAACCAAACTAGGCCGAAGCCGAACCGTGCGCTGAAAGGTACCAGCGCACACCACAACGCGATAGGCTATTCTTCATCCGGAATGCAGGTAAAGAGCATACAGTTGATGTACTTATCTTTGTCAGGCAAGGACAGAGCACACGTTTTTTCGCATTCAACAAATTCTTTTTCCATCGCTTGATTGTACGCTTTATCTTCAAGCAAATCGGAGCTGAAGCGGGGTTCAATAACGCTCATGACGATATTTTCAGCGGAGCTCATGCATTTATTTTCGTTAATTTTTTCAGCATAGCACCCAGGAAGGACTTGTTTGAGCGTACCCGTGAGTCGTTTAAATCTTCGTTTCTGGCAGAAGATATTTTTGCGGTTATTAGAGTCTTCTATCGATTTACAGCCAGTGAGGATATCGAAACCAGAAACGAGCGAGGAACTTGCGACGGAGACTTCGCTAGAAACGCTCGTTTTAACGCCGTTAAGTGTGATTTCGCCGATAGCGCGAGCTTTCCACTGATCATAACTATCGATGTTAGAGTACTCCGTGCAATTCGCATTGTTATTGCATTCGTTACGGCAAGTAGCTTCATCGGTGTTAGAATCGATCTTGGAGTTGCCGTTATCGTCGCAGTTAATGAAGTAATTGGAGAGCTGAACATTTTCGACGGTAATGATGGAGCTTTCCATGGCTTCGAGCTTAGAGCAAGCTTCTTTGTCAGCCGTTTCACCTGTTGATCTATCAGAGGTTGAGCCATCAGCGCCGCAAGTCAAGACTTTCCAGTCGATACTGAGGGGCTGAGGCGGCTGAATATAGGCGAAGGCTTCTTTATCGAGTTTGCATTTACGTTTAGCTTCTGCGCGCCCGAAGGGATCCGTCGCGTACTTCTGATCGAGTGCATCATCAGTACATTCAGCAGCACGTTCAGGTTCGTAAGTACTCCAGCAATCGACGATTTCCCCCATATTAGCGAGTTCTTCTTCAGTACAGGGACGAGGTTCGCCCGTAACTTTGTCGACGCACGTACCCGCACCATTATCACCGTCTTCAGGCGCCGGGTCAGTATCTTCTGCAGTAGAACGTTCTTTGTTTTGAATACCCCAGGAGGGGAACTGCATCTGTGTCATACCGGTGAATTCAGCGATACCACCAGAGACTTCGCAGACGCGGTCACCGATATCGACGCGAGCAGGTTGAGAATAGGAATAAATGAAGATGGAGTTGTATCCATCTTTCAAGCCATCTTCACCGACGTCAGTGACATAGAAGCCCGTAGAAACGACGTTAGAAACGACGAGGTCGTGTTTGGGTCTAGCTTTTACATTACCGAACTGTTTGAAGAGCGGTGTTCTACCGTCTTCCTGGTCGGGGTTATACTGAATGTGATGGATGGTCTGTTCTTCGAAATAGAATTCGTCGCTGACGCCAGTTGCGAGGGTACCGAAGCGGACACCATATTCATTTTCGTGAGCGTCTTCGACCCAAAGTCGCGTGGGGCCATAAGCGAAACGAAGCTCAATATTGGCATAACCGGTAACAGCGCTGTTTGCAGGATCGGAGGGATTAGCAAACTTGCCGAGGATACCATTCACAAACGTGACAGTCTGAACGTTGAGCTCGCCGGGGACAGATTTAATGGTGACTGTACCATTGAAAGACGGGTTAAAGTTACCGTTTACGTCAACAGCGTAGGCAGCGATACCGATTTTATATCCAGGCTCACGGTCATTACCCAAATCAACATTTTCTTTTGTAGAAGCGTTGAATTTGTACCAAGCGGGAGCTGCGAAGGGAAGCGGAGCATAGACAGACCCGCGTTTTTCTTGAGGGACACTAACCTTGACGACGAAAGCCTTTGTAAAAGTAGAGCACTGCAAGTTGCCATCAGGACCGATTTCACAGACGTCATCGTACTGGTGATCAGTCGTTTCTTCGACGCAACCAGTTGCAGAGAAGCAGCCAGCAGAAAGGCCCGCGAGGAGCAAGCAGGTACGCATAAGATTTATTTTTTTCATGTTCTATACCTCCAAGATCCTATTAGTAGCACGCGTCTTCGCCGGCAGCCTGTAAGGCTTCCATGATCGCAGCGCCGTTTCCGTAACTGCTATAATCGATGAGACCATTATCTTCAGCGATTTCGTTGCGGGGACGTTCAGAGTTCTGGCGACCGTCGGTACTCGCGATAAAGCAGGCGACATCTTTGCAGATTGCTTCAGCTTTAACGGAAGCTTCAGCCACACATTTGTCGTATTCGCTGACAGGGCTGAGTTTGGCGCACTTGGGATTATCAGCGAGGTAACTTGCAGCGCAGCGCGTATATTGGCTTTCGTCAGAAGCATCAGAGCATTTTTTGAGCGCAGCATCAGAATGTTCGTAGCAAGCTTCGATGTCTTCAGAGAAGAACTTGAGGCTACAATCGGTGTAATTTCTCTTGAGGCATTTTTCGCGTTCAGTTGTCTTATCGAGTCCGATACACATCGCGGCACCTGGGTCAGCCTTTTGGATACAGACTTCCTGCTCGCTATATTTGTAGAGAGCTTTACACCATTTCTTCTCATAATCGATGGTATCGTCTTTGCAGTTTTTGAGACGCTTACAGGCACCCGGTGTAGCGGTGACGGTGGCGGAACCCAACTCTTTTTCGCAACGCTCCCAACAAGAGGTCATTTTTTCGATACCGTCGATGGAGACAGCACGGAGCTCGATACCAGTATCGGCCTGAGTGGTATTGTATTTGAGGGTAGAGAAGCCCGAACCACCGTGAGCCATATAGTTATTGGTAGAGAATTTATAGAAGAACTGCGGCTGCATGGTTTCAGCGCAAGCTTTGTAATCACCGGCCTCACTATCTGTGATTGTCATACATTTAGCGATGCCCTGATCGGCGTAAGTGCAGTCTGCATCAGTTTCGCAAGCGCCACGGATAAAGAGAATATCCTTCGCGAAGTGAACGTTTGCGTAGTTAGAATTGCCATCCTTGTCGACGCAATAATCGGGTGTATTTGCTGTTTTAGGCGCAATCGTATCACCGCAGAGGAGTTTGAAAGCGTCAACACGATACTGGTAGTCGAAGAGGTAACCCGCATTGAGGTAATCGTCGACGACTTTTTTGGCGGTATGGCAATCGAGCGTGTAACGAACGCCCGAAAGCTGAAGCTGACTCTGGCAACCACGGTTCATTGAACGATAGGTGTTGTAGTCGAGGAGCGACCACACTTCGGTACCGGAAAGCGTCATCGTGGTAAGCGTATTTGGGAACGGGAAGACGTTATAGAGCTGATCGTTCGTGACGGGGCCCTGGTTAACGTCCGTACGAATACCGAGAGAGTTTGTTGCACCGAAGTCGGTTTCGGAACGCTGACGGAAGACCATCTGATCAGCAAGGAAATTGCCGAGAGGCGAATCGTGGCCACCGGTACCGAAACGGTTGAGTTTCATAGGGGCATAACCAACGATATTGCGGAGGTCAAGACGTCGCGCGAGTTCCATTTCGTAAGGCGCAATGACGAATTCCATATCGGCATCTTCCGCGATCGGCGATTCGATAGGAATAGGCTTGTACGTGTGGCTGACGAGTGTGAGATCACCGCGATTAACCTTATCTTCGTCCAAACGGAGATAGCGTTCAGGACGAACGATGTAGTCAGGATAAAAGACGCTATCAAAGTAACCAATGTACTTCATGAAAGCACCGGAGTGAACGAGCGGAACGTTTTTAGGCGTAGGATTGCCAAACTCGTCAACAGTGGCATCGGGAATGTTTTTAGGCGGATTCAAAACGACGTGTAAGTGGCCACCAAAAACGATGTCAAGACCGACTGTCTTACGAATAACGTCTTCGTCATCACCCAAACCAAGGTGCGTAACCATCGTCAAAACATTGGCTTCGTTCTTGAGAATATCGAGGTAACTCTGAACAAGCTGAATATTTTCGAGAACGGTAATACCGTTGCTGTTATCGCCGTAGGTAATGGACGACATACTGGAGTAGTTCGCCATACCAATAACCGCAACTTTGACGCCATTCGCATTGATGATCGCGTACGGACGCGCGATTTCTTTGAGCGGTTCTTCGTTCGTACCCTGCGTATTCTTCCATTGATAGTTTGCCGCAAGAATACTGAACTGAGCTTTGGCTAGTTTGTCGTAGAGGTTAGATTGACCGTAGTCGAACTCGTGGTTACCAATAATAAAGGCATCCATACCGAGGTGGTTTAGAGCCAGAATTTCGGGTTCACCCTGGAACTCATTAAAAATAGGGGCACCCTGAAAAACGTCACCGGAATCGACGTGAACGCTGTGCTGAGCCTGACTTCTGATCTGTTTGACGATCGTGGCTGCTCTCGCAAGACCGCCAAAAGGCTCGTTCTCCTGCGTCATACCGATGCGTTCATCCGTCGCCATCAGGTCCATGTCATACGGTAAAAGTCGACTGTGGATGTCGCCCGTATGAATGACCGTAAGACGAATGCCGCTTTCAAAATTCAATTCTTCTGTTTCCATCTCGGTTGTGCACGACGATGCTAGTCCACCACAAAGCATCAACACAGCCAAAAGGCTCGCCATTCTCTTTGTCACTACCATTTTTCTCCCCAGGTATATGCCTGTTGATTGCACGCACCCTGCAAATTGGGCACAATTTTTTTTGCTTCTATTCCATATTATCTAAACTGTAAACCGTCAAAAATTCACTCTCCTTCCTCTAAAATTGACTTTTTTTAGCTCCAAAATTAAATTTATAATTTCGTCACTTTTTAAAATATCCTTCAACAAAATCAATTCTATTCACTTTTTACACGCTTTTTTCTGTCTCGCCATTGAACATGAAGATACATTCTGATGCGCTCTCCGCTGAATTTAAAACAAAATTATATAATTACATGTAGGTGTATGTAATTATATAATAAACACCTTTCCGCTCAAATGCGTTTTATCTTCGCCATCCTGACCGCCAAACTCGACCGCGTTTGGCAAAACAAACATGAGACTGATACAAAAAAACGCGCGGCCCAAAAGGGCTCGCGCGCTTATGACCGAGGGGGTAGCGGCGTATTGCCTTCGCAAAAGCAATAACTTCGTTCGCTACAAAGCTAGTGCTTCAGTCTGCTTTAGAACAGCGATATAGCTTAAAAGCTACTTCTCCTAAATCACGTGCAATGAGCTTGTGTCAAACGCTTTATGTATAAAACGAAGCGCCTTTTGCGGAGGCAATAGACGCTCAGGGGGAGACTTCCCCCCCACAAACAAAAAGCGAATTCTAAATCTCAAAAACGTTCGTCTGATCTTCGACGAGAGTCGTGTTGCCCTTCATGAAGATTGGCTTACCGCCTGTTTCACCACGAGCCGGGCAGATGTATTTCCCAAATTCATCGAAATCAAACACGAAGGTACAATAAGACTTTCCTGCTGGTGCAGCAGCATAACTCGCTGTCATGTACTCGAAATTCGGTCCACAATTTGAGCACGAAGGATTGTGAATTGCAGAAATCGGCGTCCACTGTGCGACGGGCACAGAGAGATCCTGCGTACACATCATGTAGCCCTTAATGTCGTTGACATTGAATGTATCTGGCGGAAGGATACGGCCATACCCCTGACGGATCCCCGCATCAAACCACTGGAATGTGCACCAATCGAGCCCCGCATCGATGGCAGGCGCATCATTATAGCAGCCACTGATTGTCGAGCAGGCTGTTTTGTTGCCCGAACACGCCTCAACGAGCCCGGAACCTCCCCAAACACCATGATCATCGCAAAGTTGATACTGAAGTTTGGATGAAACAGTCGTGCATCGACCTTCGCCGGAAATGCAAGGATCTGCTGCCATACACTCAGAATCATCGATGGTTGTACAATTATTCACGCATTTTAGCGAACCAACTGCAGCAACACCGATGCGATTGGAGCATGTCGCCGAGCCGAAATCAGCCATATCACAGACTTCGGAAGCCGCATTGATCTTCCCATCACCGCAGTAGGGTTTTTTGATGCATTTGCTGACATCGATCTGGCAAGCAGAGGTGCAGCCAAGCGTTCCACCCGAGTATGCTGCGGCATTGATATCACTACAACTCTTTACAAGGATGTCACTCCCGTCGCAGTCTTCCTCGTTTGCACCGGACTGATTACGGACACCGTCACCACAATACTCGCACTTAGAAGTATCGAGCTTGCAACTGGAAGTACAAGAGAGTTTGCCTTCTGCAGATTTTTTGAGAACGGAGCTACACGTCGCGCCACCGAGCTGCGAACCATCGCACTCTTCGCCGGAATCGATTTTTCCATTGCCACAACGGAGTTTGCAAGCAGAGGTATCGACGGAGCAGTTCGAAGCGCAAGCGAGGTTTCCGGAAGCGTAGAGCTTGCTGTCATAGGCCGCGCAAGTTTTGATATTGTTGAGGAAAGCAGATCCATCGCAAGTTTCGCCCGAATCGAGGCGACCATTGCCGCAACCGTCTGCTGCGGAGCAATCTTTCGTAACGAACTTACAATTGGCATCACACGAAACAATGCCCGTGGAGCCTTTGCCTACGAGCGAAGCACACGTTGCGCCATTGGTAGCGTTGCCATCGCACGATTCACCTGCATCAATAACGCCGTTTCCACAAAGATTCTTCGCTGAGCATGCAGAAATATCAAAGCCAGTGCAATCTACATTGCACAAAAGGTTTCCCGTGGAACCAAAGCCGACAACAGAAGCGCAGGTTGCACCAGCGAGGTTACGCCCGTCGCAAGCTTCCCCGGCGTCTAGGATGCCATTGCCGCACTTCGTAGGTAAGGAGCAATCTGATGTGTCGTAAGCGGTACAAGAGCTGTTGCAGCGGAGTGTACCCGTAGAACCATTTCCCATGAGGGAGGCACAGGTTGCATTGTTGAGCAATTTACCGTCACAGAGTTCGTCGGCTTCAAGTTTGCCGTTGCCGCAAGTTTTAGCAGCCGAACATTTGGACGTATCGAGTGAAGCGCAGTTTGGAGCGCAGCTAAGTATGCCTGTCGACTGGTAACCGACTTCAGATTCGCAGGTTCTGCCAGCCAACGTCATACCGTCGCAGACTTCGCCCTCATCAATGACACCGTTGCCGCAGGTATCGGGTTTGCTGCATTTTGAAGTATCAAAGGCAAAACAATTGTTGGCGCAAGCGAGGGTACCTTGAGAGCCTTTACCCACGACGGAAGCGCAGGTCGCATTATTGAGTTGTTTGCCGTCACAAACTTCACCCGCATCAATTTTATTGTTACCGCAAGATTTGGGGGCTGAGCACTGGGAGAGATTGTAATGGCCGCAACCTTCACCACAGAGAACGTTTCCTACAGAGCCGGGACCGACTTCTGATTCACAGGTTGCTCCGTTAAGTAATGTGCCGTCACAGAGTTCGGAGCCATCAATGACGCCGTTACCGCAAGTCGTCGAAGCTGTGCAGCTGGACGTGATGTAACCCATGCAGTTTTCAGCGCACTTGAGTGTGCCAGTCGAACCAGGACCCACTTCTGTTGCGCAAGTTTTATCATTCAGACGTGCACCGTCGCAGACTTCACCGGGTTCGACAACACCATTACCGCAGGCTGAAGCAGCCGTACAACCGCTGACATCAAAGTTGACGCAGTTTGAGGCACAACGAAGCGTTCCCGTTGATCCCATACCGACGACAGATTCACAAGTTTCGGACTTGAGGTTTGTGCCATCGCAGACTTCGCCCTGATTGACGATGCCGTTGCCACAGGAAGAGGGTGCGGAGCAATACGCTGTCGAAATCTTACAGTCGCTCGTACAAAGCAACTGCCCCACTGAACCGGCACCCACCATCGATTGACAAGATTCGTTACCGAAAGCCCTACCGTCGCATTGCTCACCTTTGTCTATAACGCCGTTACCACAGGGTACTTCCACATTGCAGAGCGCCAAATCGTACTCCATGCAATTTTTGCTGCAGCGCAGCGCACCGGTTGAACCGGCAACGATGCTTTCGCAAGTAGCTCCATTGAGGAGCATCCCATCACATTTTTCGCCGGGATCAATGTTTCCATTGCCACAATTTTGAGAAGGACCGCAGAATGAGGTTTCAAACGAAGTACAGTCACTACTGCAGTACAAAGTGCCTTCAGAGCCCGGCCCAACGATGGATGCACACGTCGTGCCGCCGAGATTGCCGCCGTCGCAAACCTCACCTTCTTCGATGATGCCATTGCCGCAGCGTGCAGCCGTCTGTTTTTCGCAACCGTTACTCGTATCGCCATCGGCATTGAGCCAGCCTGCAGCGCAAATGAGTTTGGGCGAACCGTTGTCGCACTTACTGCTAAGGAGATGATTTGCAGCATCGTTGTCGTTTGGAACTTTGACACCACAAGCCCCACAATTGTTTGGATCGTTCGTCAAAATAACGCAACCCGTTGAACAGCACGTTTCGGAGCACATTTCATTCGTGCTTTTGCACGTACACACGCCATTCGAACAGAAATTTCCAGTTGCAGTACAGTCGTTTCCGCAAGAACCGCAATTTCGATCACTTTCTGCGATGCATTTTCCATCACAACACAACTGATTGCTCGTGCAATAGATCGTCTCGCCGCCCGATGTACACGCAATGCGCCCGCCATCTTCGTCTTCCGAATTAGATGCACAACCCGCACAGATCGCGCAGACCGCCAGCAGCCACAATTTTTTTGCCATGATCAACCTCCGTTTTGCTGTTCAGCAATGCGAATTGCTACCGCTTTCCTCGCTTCATTTATAAACAGCAGCTTTTGATTACTTTCACAAATCTTTAGGGCAGACTTTACCCTTATCAAGACGCCCTTCCATTGACGAACGCGCTTCTTTTATCAAAAAAAGTCATGCCGCGCACACATTTCAAGCACGCTACTACATTCAAAAATGTTTCTTAGCCGAGTCATCCAAAAAATCAACGTACGTCGTCGTTCGGGGCTCTCAAAGGCCATAAAAACAAAAAAAGCGACGCCCGAAGGCGTCGCTTAAACTTTGTTTATGCAAGAAATTACATCTGGGTGTTGATTTCGAGCGTTTTGGTAGCAGCCGTTTCGAAATTGGTGATGGTAATCTGACGACCTTCACCCTTAACAGCTTCACCCACGATCACGCCATCATGTTCAACGACCATGCGGGTGTCATCGACGGGAACGAAACGGAGAGAGTCGTTGTCGAACTTAACGAGCATGGAGCCGTCTTCCTGCATATCGTAGCTTGCATCGCCGATGATCGGGCCGCCCATCCAGAATTCGATGGTGTTGATGATAAGCCAGTCAGCGAACATGAAGAGTTCGTAGGCAGGAATAATCGTGAAGCACCACATAACGAGTGTTTTGACGAATTTGCCGCCCATGCTGTCACCGGCGACGCCATCGTTAATGCCATAGAGCCAGCGCGTGGCACCGAAGGAACCGAAGCAGCCTGAAAGGAAAATGGCGAGGATGGCAGAGGCAGCAGCGACTTTAAAAGAACGTTTCATTAAAAAACTCCTTAAAATAATAATAACCTAGAAGTACTGTCGTGCAGCACATAGCATACAAACAGCATCTTTTTTAGTTTACAACGTCGTAAAGTCCATTTCCATAGCAAAAGTCCAAAGGACTCCATTTTTCATGCATCCCATTGTATCCCAGTGTCAGTTGTGCATTCCAATTTGCATCAGGATTTTTATGTGAGGGGGAAGTGTCCCCCTGAGCGTCTATCGCCTCGATTCAAGTTGCGATTTTGAGCGTCACAACGCCTTTTAGCGAAGATCCGCACAGCAAAGCTGTATCAAAAGGTTAATACAGTCTGCAACTTACCTCTCAGCGATACGCCGCTACCCTCTCTAGCCTGCGGCGCGTCAACCACCAACTTAAGCGCAACGTTGAGCGGCATGAGGTGCAACAAAAAAGCGAGGTATAGGCTTCGAGTAGAAATTGAGCACTCGGAGGGGGTAGCGGCGTATCTTTGAGACAAGGCCAATCACAATTCGGAGCAGCAAAAAAGGCTGAAATCTAAAAAAGCAAACTGAGTGCTCCAGAGCGTGTACAGGCGAAAAGAAAGCCGCTCAGGGGGAGACCTCCCCCTACCCGAGCAAAAAAGTGGGCACTACATACGATTAGCGTGGCAGATCGCAAGGGCAAGCGCGTCGGAAGCGTCGGGAGGAAATTCTTCGCGAATGCCGAGGATAATGCGAACCATGCCGGCGACCTGAGATTTTTCGGCCAACCCGTAGGAAGTGACGCTGAGTTTGACCTCGGTTGGCGGATATTCGAAGATGGGGAGGCCTTTTCGAGCGCACGCGCAGATTGCGACGCCGCGAGCGTGCCCGAGTTTTATGGCAGCATCAGCGAATTTTTGGTGGAACATCCCTTCGATCGAGACGGCCTGCGGGTGATAAAGTTCGATGTACTCGGAGAGGAAGCTGTCGATTTTGACAAGGCGGTCAGGCAGCGGAGCGTTTCCGAGGACGAGTCGCGAGGCGTGAACGTATCGGAGGGAATTATGTCCGAATTTTTCGATGACGGCATGACCCATATAGCGCGAGCCTGGGTCGATGCCGAGGATACGGATGCCATCAGGCATTTAGTCGAGTTTCTCCATGATTTCGTCGGAGATATCGGCATTGGTGTAAACGTTTTGGACGTCGTCATCGTCTTCGAGGATACCGCAGATGCGCATGACGAGAGCAGCCGCTTTTTCGTCGCAGGCGACGGTATTGGTAGCAGCGTAGGTAAGATCCATGGTATCGATTTTGTAACCAGCGGCTTCGAGTGCTTTACCGACGGCGGTAACTTCGTTCGGCGCGGTAATGATGACGCCATCTTCATTGACGTCTTCGGCGCCGGCATCGAGGGCGGCCATCATGACTTCATCAGCGTCATTGTCGCCATCGAGGGTGATTTGGCCTTGACGTTTGAACTGCCAAGCAACGGAGCCAGCTTCGCCCATCTGACCGCCATTTTTAGAGAGGAGGGAGCGGACGTTAGAGACGGTACGGTTGCGGTTATCGGTAAGGGTTTCGATGAGGATCGCGACGCCGCCGGCGTGACCTTCGTAGACGATCTGATCATAGTGGACTTGTTCGCCGTCGCCGCTACCACGTTTAATGGCGCGTTCGATGTTATCCTTAGGCATATTGCAAGCTTTAGCCTTCTGGATAGCGAGACGGAGAGCGGAGTTAAATTCGGGGTCGGAACCGCCGGCAGCTGCAACGATGAGTTCGCGCACGACTTTTGTCCACGACTGTGAACGTGCGGCATCGGTTTTAGCTTTTTTGTGTTTAATAGTACTCCATTTATTATGACCTGACATAAGACCTCTCAAAGGGACAAGTAAAAAAGATAAAACTGAACAAAAAGCGGGATAGCTTTTTATACAGCAAAAAAGCGGCAAAATTATACACCCGCGCCCGACAAGCCACAACATTTTTTAACATTACCATTAAATATGCGTATTTATATTGAAGACAAGTCATGTATTCATTTGACGCGCGGCGAAAGTCGCAATAAGATTAACCGGCTTATTTTGGGCCCACTATTGACGGTGCAGACCCACCGATTCTCTTTTTGCTCTCATTGAGGTTTGGATAATGAAAAAAACTTCCATTCTGCGTTTTCTCTCGACGGCGGCGGCGATCGCCACGCTTGGCACAATGACAGCGTGCACATCCATTGATGTTGACACTGACGAAGGCCTCGCAAAAGCGCTCGAAAAACGCGAAAAACTCGACAAAGCCATTCCCAAGATTTCTTCGATGATGTCCTCGCCCGAAAAGATGGAGCCATACATTGAAAAGCTTGTATCGCTTTACATCAACGGTTCGGGATTTGACCGCGAAGTCATCACGGCACTTGCCCAGGCTGGCGATGCGCGCGCTGATGCTGCTTTCGAAAAAGCTGCAAAGTCCCCGGACACAAAGCAGGTCATGCAGGCTGCGTACGGCATCAAGAAAACGAAAAACGTCTCAATTCAGCAAAAACTCCTCGAAGACTTCGATAAATTTGTCAATCCTGAAGTCAAACGCGTCATCCTCGACACGGGCACGACGATCAAGAGCGAAGCCATCACACGCAAGGCCATCGACATCTTGTCTGGCGACCTTGACAACACGCCCTACTCGCTTCTCCGCGCAAGCTGCAACGTTCTTCAATTCCAGGAAGACCCTGCCGCTGTTGACACACTCATGGTCGCCCTCTTCCACATGGACGGCGTCGGCCATTCGCTTACGACGGACTGCACCAAAGCCCTTCTCTCACTCGGCAAAGACGTTGCTGTGCCCGCGCTTTTAAAAGCTTACAAGCTCGAAAATAAAGAAATCGCCACACTCGTCGATAAACATCCCGACACGATGACCTTTGACACGGTACGCAACAACACCGCAAACGACCTTGCGCTCTTCCGTGCCAAAGAAGCTGTTGGACCGATGCTCTCTTTCATCGCCGATACAAAAGTCATCCCCATTCCTGGCACGCTCGTCGTTCGTCCTCAAGGCGACCCCGCTTGGATGGCTTGGGGCTCCCTCGTCGGTGCCGCTTCTCAGGCATCCTTCTTTGCTGTCAATGACATCGGCGTCAACGGTAACCAAGATGCCAAACGTATCTTTACCGAAATCTTCAACTGGACAAAGCCCTATCAAGATAAGTTTAAAAATGCGATTAAGATGACAGGGTCAACCAACATCGAAATTTCGCAACGCGTTAACGCTTTCCGCGTCCTTCGCGAAAATGGTTTGATTAATACTGACGAAACCCTCGCCATGATCAACACCCTTAAAGGCGACGAATTTAAAGACGAAAAAACCTTCCGTAACTATGCACGTGCTTCAATCGCAACCGATATGATCACGTACATCGCGGTTACTGCAAAAGCCGGTGAAATCAAGTCGCTTTGGAAAGTCTTTAACGACATGAAAACCAACGAAGACGGTGAGTTCTATGTTCCGCCTACCCCAGAGGGTACCCCGAAAGCTCCCCACCCCAACGACAACATCGCTAAACGTATCGAAGACGTCCAGGCCGCTTTCGAATTGGCAGATACGTGCGACATCCAGGCTTCCTGCTACAACAATAACCTCTCCAAAAAAGATCTCACGAACTTCGAACGCATCCGTATCGTTCATGAACTCGGCGCTAGCAATAACCACGAGTACTTCGAAACGATCTGCGGCATTTACAAAACTTTCGATATGTTCGGTCAGATCTACGCAACCAACGCACTCGCCAATCTCGGTACGAAAGACGATATCCCCAGAATTCAGGCTCTCCTCAAGAGCTTGTCAAGAGACATGAGCCAGATCAACTACACATCGGCTAAACCTAACCTTGAAAACCTGATCGTCATTCTCGAAAATAAATAATTCTCTTTGTCCTGATGGTTAGCCTCTGTCACATCCAGACCACGAGGCTAGCCACTTCGACTTCGTACACACAGACCAGTTTTCTGGTCTTTTTTTTTCTAAAAACCATGCCTGCAAATCCTCCCCGTTATCCGCTTGCGCCTAAAAACCCTGCCCTTATTCATCTTGATCTTGAACTCGAGTGGCTCAGAGCCCTGCTGACGGTGCGTATTCGCGAAATGCAGGCTGTTGGCTTGTTGCCTGGAGCCGAAGAACTTCAGCCTGGAACCGTCGTTTATTCACAAGAGGTCGAAGCACGGCTGCACGAACGCAATGATTCTGCCGTTGACCCTACGTTGCCCGAACTCCAGGCGAAAGCCGAACTGGTGCAGATCGAAGCCAGACGTAAAGCTTTTTACGAAAAGCACACTTATTTCGACATCCGCACTCCACTTGCGTTTCTTAAAGACCACTATCATCTGACTGACGCACAGTATCTGCTGTTTCTCATGGTCGTGGCACCCGTTTTTAACCCGTCTTTTCCAAGGTTGTACGCCTTTATACAAAACCGGTTTGATCGTACCTACCCAACTTTGTCGCTCTACATCGAGGTGTTTTCAAAGACAAAAGACTGCGCCTATTTGAGTGAGCTCATTGCGCCAGGAAGTACTCTCATTTCGGAGGGACTCATTGAGCTCTGTACGATCGAAAGCTACCTACCGGCAAATACACAACCACTCACGCTTCCGGGCCGCATCGAAGCGTTTATTGCAGGCAATAATATCATCGAACCAGCAATTGCTGCCTACACCGAATTGCGTACGCAACAATCTAAAAAAGGCGAAACACTCCTCACCGAAAAACAACACGCCGAATGGGTGGCGCGTCTTGCAAAACTCAAAACCATGTCGAACCCACCCTGGAACATGCCCGTTTGCTACGTAACAGGCCAACATGGATCGGGCAAAAGACGTTTTGCGCAAGACGTTGCTGCGCTGTTGGGCAAAGATCTTTTGTGCGTCGACATCAAATCACTCGTTTCTACGTACGAAAGTATGGCTCAAGGTTTGAGTATCGCAATCCGCGAATCAATCTTGCACGATGCGGTTTTGTGCCTTTACGGCTGGGAAAAACTCATTTTGCCGACGACTGCAGAGGATGCAAACTTTCACGCCGAAATTGCAGCGCTACATTTGGGCGTTTGCCGCCAACTCGATGCTTGTTTGTCCTGGTTACCCTCGACAATCATCATTACGTGTCAAAACAGCGTATCGTTTGCGCCTATTCTCAACACCCGAAACGTCGAAGTTTTCAGGCTAACCTACCCCGATCACGTTACAAGTTATGCCTTGTGGAATCAGCTTTTGCCAGAGCATCTACGCGACGAAAACTGCGATCTTAAGGCTTACGCTGAGAATTTCCACCTCACGCCAGGTCAAATTAAGGACGCCGTCGAAGAGGCTTTTTATCTTTCGCAGCCCTCAGACAAAGTCGATTCTTCGACAATTATCGGTGCCGTGAAAGATCAGATGCGCCACAGATTGAGCGAACATGCGACCCTGTTGGACAAAAAGTATCGTTGGGAAGATTTAATTGTCACCAAAGATGTAGAAACGCAACTCAAAGAGATCATCTATCGTTATCAATACCGAGCCAAAGTATTGTCGGACTGGGGCTTAGGCGATCGATTCGGGCACGACATTGGCTTGTCTGCTCTATTCGATGGACCTCCTGGAACAGGCAAAAGTATGTGTGCGTCTCTAATCGCCTCCGAAATTGGTATTGATGTCTACCAAGTCGATCTTTCACGCGTCATGTCTAAGTACGTTGGTGAAACCGAAAAAAATCTAGCGCAAATCTTTAATGAAGCAGAGAATGCTCAAGCCATGCTATTGTTTGACGAATGTGATTCGCTTTTTGGCCAAAGAACAAACGTCAAGAGTTCCAACGATAAATATGCAAACCTTGAAGTCAACTATTTGCTACAACGCATCGAACGCTATCCAGGCGTAGCCATTTTGACGACGAACTTTCCTGCTGGCATTGACGAGGCTTTTGCGCGTCGACTCTCATTGCGCGTTTCATTTCCGAAGCCGAGCAAAGCAGAACGCGCACGCTTGTGGCAATCGATGCTCAAATCTGCAAAACTGCCTAAAGGCAAAATCGATGTGCGCGAGCTCGCAACTGAATTTGAGATCAGTGGCGGTTATATTAAAAACTCTATTTTACGCGCAGCCTTTATGGCAGCTTCACAAGATACGGTTGTAGACCAAGAGATTTTATATCAAGCTGCACGCATCGAAATGAAAAGCCAGGGTATGCTCGTTTCGCAAAATGACCAAAAACAAGTCTGACAAACGCGGTGACCATGCAGACAGAATCCTTGCCTCACGCCTTATTTTTGCAGACGATACAAAACTGGGTCAGATCGTACGTCTCGACGCAGCAGCTTTCAGCAACAGATCTCTTTTTTGCGCTAGAGTGGGCTGAATCAGGCGTAAGACCTGACGCACTGACAGATCATTTAGACAGGTACATCGCCCAAAATCCGGAAGTCATTCAAAACGGCATTAAGCTTTCAAAGCTGCGTTGGGAAGCCGAACGGTATATCAGTGCAATTCGCCAAAAGGCGCCTGAAACACTCGTACAGCCGATGGTTGTCAGCGATCCTTTTGTGGCTTTACTTGATGCTATTGCTGACATTGGACGATCGGTTTCGAATGCGTTCATTAAAGATATTTTGCGCACGACTTGGAAATCGATCCACAAGTCACACCAGCGAGCGCTCACACTATATCCCGACTGGAACACATCACCTACGGCATATTATCAACTCAAGGCATACGCCATAACGACCCATCGTGAAGCTTGCCAAACTGCATGTTGCAAATGTTCAGAACTGCTAACGCCACAAGAGTTAGAAGTGCTTACAGCGCTCACGCCCCAAGAACAAATTCGAGCACTCACGTTAGGCGAAGAAGCGACGAAGCGTTTTTTGCAACAATGCCACAATGAGAAGATTGCAGCTCGGTTTGAGCTTACCGAATTGTTGAATCTGTTAGGCAACAAAGAGACGGAGTCACCGTAAGTGCCGGGTACACGTGCCGCAGGCAGAGGGGGTAGCGGCGTATCGACGCGCCAGAGACAGATCGATTTCGGCGATCTGATTATTGATGAAGCTCAAAGACATCTCAAAACAACCCAACCGTCTCTGGCGAAGGAGATAGCCGCTCAGGGGGACACTTCCCCCACCCGCCAACACAATGAGGCATTGTTATGCGGTGCGCAGTGGTTTATTGTGCTCGCAAAGCGGTATAACCTATAGAAATGCGCAACATGGATACGCAACGAACGAAACTTGCGGGCAGAATGCGAGAAAAAAAAGCCGCTCGAAGTGAGCGGCTTTAAGTCATTTTTAGAATGCGTATGAAAATTACTTCATTTCGTTCAAATCGTCGGCGACGTACTGAACGAGGACGCAGGTAACGTTATCTTTACCGCCGTTATTGCAAGCGGCTTCGATGAGGGCGTGGACTGCATCGTCGAGGCCATTATTGGAGCCAGCGTTATCGCAGATTCTAGCGCGGAGGATGGACTGCATTTCGTCGTCTTTGACTTCACCGGAAAGGCCGTCGGAGCAGAGGAGGAAGACGTCTCGATCTTCGGGGACATGGAAGGAGACATCGACCTGAACGTTATCTTTCATGCCGAGGGCACGAACGATGACGTTTTTATGAGGGAAGTGCTCGATTTCTTCGGGGGTGAGCACTTTCATTTTGATGTAGTCGTTGAGGAGGGAGTGATCTTCGGTCATCTGTTTGAGTTCGCCCTGACGGAAGCGATAGATACGGGAGTCGCCGACGTGACCGAGATAGACGCCATCTTTAGTGAAGTTGCAAGCAACGATGGTGGTACCCATACCTTTTTTCTTTACGTTAGCGAGGGCCTCTTCGTAGATGCGAAGGTTTGCGTATTTGACAGCCGTAACGAGACGGTTTTCTTCATATTTTTTCTGGCGATCCATTTTGAATGGCCAAGTAATTTCGTCATCTTCGGCAGTGTCTTTGAAGAACTGAGACACTGTCTCTACTGCCATCTTACTTGCGACTTCACCAGCTGCATGACCACCCATACCATCGGCTACGATGTAGAGAAGCTGATCATGTACGATCATAAAATTATCTTCATTATGATTGCGTTTACGTCCGACGTTAGTTTCGCCTGCCTTACGAATTGTCATCTTTCTCTTTCCCTGTTCGTGACCGATAAACCATCAGAATTTACTCTGATGAAAAATTCGTGCATTTATACCGTCTCTAGACTATCCATGTCAATTAAAGACGAACTCTCCTCGCTTTAAAAAAGCGTCGCCGCTAAAAAAACGCACAAATTTCGCGTTCTTTTTCGCGCCTTTCGCTATTATACCCCTAATCCAACAGAATGACAAAAAACCTCTGCGTTTTTTATACGTTCGCCATTTTCTTCACTCCATCGCCTCAAACTGATAAAGCAAGACAGCAAACGACGCTTCTTTGCGCGCTTTACACTTTTCTTTTTGATCATCGCGCACTCTTCACAGGATAAAATGGACGACTTTCAAGCTCTACAACCAGGAAAAATAAAGCGGAAAAATCGTCGAAGCCAGTCAGAAAGCTTCATGCAGCTTCCCGAAATGAATCAGGCTTCGCAATCAGGCATGCCCGACCTTACTACATCCATCGGCGATGATGCCTCCAACTTTCCGCCAAGTGACTCGCAACGCGATTCGAGTTTTGACGATTTACTCAATCTTTCTCTCGACGCCCCCAATCCCCCCGTAGCCCACGAGGACGCCCTCGATAGTAGCGCTGCCCTCGACGACGAACGCACTAACTCCGGCGCTTGGATCAAAAATGCTTCGACGCCACGCCGCAGCCTCGCTCAGGCCGTCATTGCCGTCGATAACGCGGAACATGATGCTGCCCAAACAACCGATGCTACACCAAACGAGGCCGCAACAAAGCCCGCCGAAACTACGCCAACGCCCCTGTCTACAGCCTCTCCGCTCGATCTTCTCGCAGCCTCAGACACCGCTTCCGAACGCGATGATATACGAAAACTCACGCCTTCATCGAGACGACGACAACCCCAACAACCTGTCGTCGCATCAGCTCCTGTCCACGATGCTGTCGAAACGACGATTCAGCTTGCCACCAAGGCTGCTGATAAAAATATCGAACTCTCTAATAAACTCGAAATTTCCATCAATAAAATTGAACGGACACACTTCTTTAATTCGGCTGCCTGCTATGTCCTGTTCTGCGTCATTCTTACGCTCGGGCTCTATTTCGCTTTGTCCTACAAATTAGAAAGTCGCAATGCAGCCAATGCCTTATCTATCCAAGAATACAAAGCTCTCGAAAAAGACCGAAATATCCTCAACGCAGAATATCAAAAAGATCAGAAAGCTTTGACTGAGGCTTATGAAGTATATCAACTCGTTGAACAGGGAAAATACGAAGAATCAATCGATCGTTTTGTAAAAATTCGTGGAGATCTTTCTCACCCTGCAGAAATTGCACTTCTCGAAGAAAAAATCGACTCCGTCAAATGGCGCTTAGCCGACAACGCCTACCATGACGGTATCATCTTGTACCGCGACGACAATTTTGAACAGGCCCGCGATGCTTTTTATAAAAGCCTCACTTACAAAGAAAATACCGCCTATACCCACTTGCTTTACTACAACCTGGCGATGAGTCTGTATCAACTCAAAGACTATGAAGAAGCACGTAGTTATTTCGCTAAAGCACAGCAGGGCGAGTTAGGCTCGGAATTTGATGCAAACGCGAAGTTTTATCGAGCAGCTGCTGCGGAAAAAGTCGGTGATGAAAAAGAAGCTTACATTCAATACGACCAGTTCCTAAAGAAGTATCGGTATCACCGATTTGCAGATGAAGCGACTAAACGACGCACACGGCTCGAAAAATCTAAGCCAAAGGATTAGAAAATATGGGTAGTTTTTGGGAAAACGGTTTAAAATTCTCCTGCTCGCAGTGCGGCAAGTGTTGCTGCGGCGAGCCTGGCGTGGTGTATTTTAACCCAGAAGAGTTTGAAAAACTCGTGGCATTTTTGGCTGCAAAAGGACACTCGCGAGAAGAAATTGTTTCGCAAATGATGCGTCCATACAAAGATTCTTATACAGCACGTGACGATTTTGAAGATGGACATTGCATTTTCTTCGATCATGGCTGCACTGTTTACGAAGTGCGTCCTTCACAATGCCGCGATTTTCCTTTTTGGCGATGTAATCTCAATAGCGAACGAGCCTGGCTCGAAACTGCGAAGGATTGTCCAGGGATGAATCATGGAAAACATTGGACAGCCGAAGAAATTTGTGCAATCGCATCTAAATCACGCATTTAATTTTGTTTTTTATCTTTGCGCCGGCTTTTCGCTTCGCTCAATACGCCGACGCGCACGGCCTTTTCGTCCTGCTGGCTCCAGCCAGCAAGGACTCAATACGGCCGTGTTTTTTTGATTTTTATTTATACAGTTGAACACATATTCAACTATAAAGATCAATTTTGAGCCCCTAAGAATGTTATGCCATCGTAAATACTTTTGTGACGCAACAACATTCTAGTATTTATTTTACGCTTAAAAGCTAAGGACCAGCGCAAATAAATTTTATTACAAGCTTTTATTTTAGCGTACAAGCTAAGGTTACGCCGTAGATATGTTTTGCCCCTGACGCACGCAGTGCAAGCGCGCAAGCAGTTAATGTAGCGCCGGTCGTCATGACATCGTCGACCAAAATGACGTTTTCGGGCACGGCGCCTTTGGTTAAGAAAGCATTTTTGAGATTGACTGCGCGTTCTTCAGCAGAAAGGCCGGCCTGGTGTACGGTATGTCTAGCACGGCTGAGGCATTCATCGAGGTGCGGAATTTCAAGCTTTAATGCAGAAGAGAGTTGAGAAGCGAGTTTTGAAGAAAACGTCCAAACGGGATCGAATCCGCGTTCACGCAAACGTCTTGGGTGAGGTGGAACAGGAATTACAGCGGCTGGCATTCGAATATTATGCGCCAATTTTTCAATTTCATCATTGACACACGATAAAAGAGCTAATCTAGCACAATAATCTTCGTGATACTTCCAACGAGAGACTAAGCTCTGCACAGCACCATCGTAACAAAAGAAAGAGAAGGCTGCATCCAAAGCCTCAGGCGCCTGGCCCCCCCCAGCGCAACGAATAGATTTGCGGCATTCGTCGCACAAAAAGGCCTCTGGTTCATCCAAAAGTAGATCACAAGAGGCACAACGCGACGGCCAAATGAGATGACGCAGGGCTTCGAGGGTATCCCTAAACATAGTATCGCCTTTTACACTTTATGGTAGGGCTCGTTTTTGAGGATCGTCATAGCGCGATAGAGTTGCTCATAGATCATCACGCGCGCGAGCTCATGCGGAAAAGTCATGGGAGAAAGCGCCAAAAGTGTATTTGCGCGTGTACGGATACACTCATGGTGACCGTAAGCCCCACCGATTGCGAAAGCGAAATCCGTCGAGCTTGAGATCAAACGACCAAGCATATTTGCGAGCGTAACGCTATCGAACATTTTACCGCGCTCATCCAAGACGAACAAATGCGTTGTATTTGTAATATTCGCCATTAGCTGACGCGATTCTGTCTCGCGCACTTGAAGCTCCGAGAGCTTGGGCGAAGCTGCAGATTTGACTTCGATCTCACGGAGCGAAACGTAGTGTTTGAGACGCTGAATATATTCATCGGCAGCGCTCCTGTAGGGCGCGAATTTCATCTTGCCGATCGCCAGAACCGTTGCCGCCATTTTTTAGTCATCCAATTCGTCGTAGATTTCGTCGGTCATACGAAGATCAGCAGGAATCTCGATATCGAGACGCGGAGCATCTTTCCAGAGACCTTCAATATCGTACTCGTTGCGCTTGATGCCATTGAAAACGTGAACTACGACATCGCCGTAATCCAAGAGAACCCACTGACCATTAGCAAGACCTTCCTGCCCAAGGCATTCACGAACTTCAACGACTTCCGCGTCGATTCCGTTGGCGATACCATCGACCTGACGGTCGCTGCGGCCTGAGCAGACAACGAGGTAGTCTGCGTAATCACATTTTCCGCGCACATCAATTACGACCGGTGCAACAGCTTTTTTAGCGATTGCAGCATCGACGATCATACGGGCAACCTGTTCAGACGTGTATTCTTCTGCCATTTTATACTCCTTTGGCGGCAAAGGCGCTTATGCGCCAGATTGAAGACGGCTAAAAATTTATATCATCGCGCGCTTGTATGCAAATTTTGTTTGGAATTTCGACAACTTGTTTATCGAAGATCAGCTAAGAGCCAGCGATGTAACACTTGTTTCACCTAATATGCATCCATTTGTCTCGTCCCAACCGATCAACCCAATATCCACGAAAGGCTCGCTGCAAGCGAGAGGGGGTAGCGGCGTATTGGCAAAAGCGCGCAACGCGAGTGAAGCGTTTTTGCCAATAGCCGCTCAGGGGGAGACGGAAAATTGTCAATCCAAATGCATATTTGAGTAAACCATTTCCGGTGTCTTCCAACCAAGTACTTTTCGAGGTCTCTGATTAATTTCATTACAGACACGTTTGATATAGCTGTCAGAGAC
>JAZRWH010000118.1:0-11941 GCA_045599585.1 Myxococcota bacterium | reverse complement strand
TTTGAGAGCTTTTGATACATTTCTTCGTCAACTTCCTCAATCCTTTCGGTTACAGCCTAATGGCTGCGCCCTCAAGGATTTTCGTTGTTTCCTCGAACTGTATTCAAACGCTCTCAAAATATAAAAGTTCCTTGGCGGGCGCCCGCTGCTTGCCTTCGGCTTCGCGACGCAGGCGATTTAACAGTAATCTTAAGTCTTTTTCATGCTCAGAAACGATTATATATCGATAAAACAAAGCTACTGTAGAGTTATCAGAGTATTCTATGAAAACTTCGTGGGACAAGCAGGGGCTTGTTTCAATGAATACTCAGCGTTTTTGTTTGTCGAAAAATGACATCGAAGACAGTTCGAAACCATCCTGTCTTTAAATAAAACTATGGAACCCAAAGTGATGGCATCACTTTGCTGTTTATTATATAAACAGAATGTTCCTTTTGGTAAGGAATTACAAAATGCCAAATGAAATTATATTAGTACTATCTATTGCTGTTCTGTATGCGCTTGTGGTGTTGTTTTATCGTTGGTTCGGCAAAGTAGGTTTGTATTGCTGGACTGTTATGGCAACGCTTTTGGCGAATATCGAAGTCAACATGGTCGTCGATGCGTTTGGAATGGAAATGACGTTGGGCAATATACTCTTTGCGACGACCTTTTTATCGACAGATATCTTAAGTGAAAACGAAGATAAACCATCGGCTAATACAGCTGTAAAACTGGGTATTGCGACGAGTCTTGTGTATGTTCTCGTATCACAGAGTTGGTTGTATTATACGCCGAATGCAAGTGATTGGGCTTCTCCACATATTCATGGATTATTTGCTAACTCACCAAGACTTGTCTTGGCTTCACTGGGTGTTTATGCCTTTGTACAATTTGTTGATATTATATTATATCATCGCATTTGGGACGGTACGAAGCGCAAAACGGGTGATTCAAAGCGCTTGTTGTGGTTGCGCAATAATGGCAGCACCCTTGTATCACAAATGTTAAATGCGATATTGTTTAATATAGCCGCTTTTTGGGGCGTATATGACGGTTCGACATTGTTTCATATTATCATTTCGACGTATGCGATATATGTCGTAACATCGGTTTTAGATACAGCGCCGGCTTATGCCGCGCGTCGGATTGCCGAAAAGCGTTCTTAATCTGATTTTCTTATACTATGTGGCGTATCTGCGTGAGCAGATAGCCGCTTGCGCCGCCCGTATTGCGAGAGCAATAGGGGGCGCGTATTATGATCATACAAAAAAAGCGGCGTATCTGCGTGAGCAGATAGCCGCTTGCGCCGCCCGTATTGCGAGAGCAATAGGGGGCGCGAACAATATAAAATTATATCCCTATTCGCGGAAATATTCACCGATGAGGCGAGCTGCAACGTGGCTACCTTTGATCCACCATTTTTCGTTATTTACGACGACAGCTCCGACTGAAATTTTATCATTTCCGAGAACACCCCAACCGACGTACCAGTTAAAGGTATAAAAAGGTTGTTTGTTCGAAAGCGTGCCGGTTTTACCGCCAACCGTAACGCCTTTTTTCCAACCTTTGCGGGCTGCGAACATTTTGCGCGCCGAGCCTTCGCGTGTTGTATTTTCTGCAAGTTTGGCTAACGTTTTAGCGTGATCTGCAGTCATAACGACGCTCCACGGTTGCGGCTGCATCGTATAGGTGACGTTTCCAGAGGCATCGTAAATTGAATCGACGAGCGTTGGGCGCATGAGAACGCCGTCATTGATGATGGCTGCCGCGAGCAAAGCGCCGTGCAAGGGACTTAAATTGACGTGCCAGAAGCCTGCTGCTGTTTTGGCACGTTCGATGTCGTCCTCAACAAATTCGGCAGAGCTTACATCAAGTGGAATTTCAATCGGAATTTCGCGATTAAAGCCAAATTTTAGCGCAATTGATTCGAGATCTTCGCGCGAGAGGTGCTGGTAAGCGAGTCGAGCGATGATGGCGTTAATGGAGTGACCAATGGCTTGTTCAAGCGTTGCACAAGTGTGGTCTGTGTTTGGATTTCCTCGTACATCAGATTCGCTGAGCATGCTTGCGCCGCCCGAATAGCAAACGCGTGCCTGAGGATCGACCGCTTCTTTTTCGAGGAGTGCCGCCGAAGTAATGAGTTTAAAGACGGAGGCCGAAGGGGCCAGGGCGCGCAGCGCGTAATTTTCGACGTTAGGACGCGCAGTTGAGGCGCTTGAAATGGCGAGGATCTTGCCTGTCGTCGGGTCGATCGCGACGCCACCGCCATAAGGGACGGGGTGTTCCATGAACGACTTGTTCATCGACTCAGTGAGATCTTTTCGCAGCGTGAGGCGAGCTTTGCGGCCGTCAGGCAAGTGAACCCAGGCGATATCGCCTTCCCAGACAATGTCTTTCATATTGAAGTGAATGCCTGAATCGACCTCGACAGGGGCAACCGTTGGTGCGGCTTTGGCCGGCTGTGTTTTTTCCTGAGCGTATGCCCGGGTTTGCGCGAGGAATGTGTCGTCAGCCGCAGCAGAAGCAATGAGCCCGATCATGGCCATCAGAAATATGGCGCCACAGATGAGTGCTGCGCGAGTCAACATTTTTTTCGTACCAAGGCGCATCTTACGCATGCTTATCTCCATGAAAAAAGGTCACGCTCAACAAACTAAACTGGCGCAACGCTTTAGCGAGAAGGGTTTTATTCAAAACATTGAAGGCGTCAAATTTTTAGCATTGTATCATGGGTGAGAGACGTCTATCCGGCACCTGCGTTGCAGGCTGCGGATACGCCGTCTCGCGACGTCTTTTCGCCCTTTGGGCTCAATACGCCGTCGCCTGCGGCCCTTCTGCTGCGCAGATACGTGCCGCTTGGACGCGAGGCGTTTGGGCAAAGTCAAAATTCTATGAATGCGCGGGAAAAAATGGCAATATACCGAAGTCTGTGTATGAGCTGTCGTAGATTTGAGGGACGTGGACACATTCATGAAGCGGTTATTCAACATTTTGCCATATTTGAGCGCCGTACTGCTCTGCGGGTGTGATACGGTTGCAGAAATATCATTCGATAATGAACAGATTATAGAAATTGCACCGCAGGGGTTGGTTTCGAACGCATGTGATGCGTTTGAAGGTGCCGATGCTGTTTTGCGTTTCAACGTTTTAACGTCGCTCGACAAGCGTCTCGTGCCAGGACATCACCTGGCAAACATGGAAGATGCAATTTTGCCCGGAAAAACGTTTTCAGCTTCGAATATTCAGTTTTCGGATGCGTGGTTGTTTGAAGTGGGTTCGGATGGCAATGATATATCGTGTACGCATGCGGATGAGTGTACGAAGGGAGCTTCGTGTTTGACGATCGATCAGTTGGGCCTGAATGACTATTATTATGCTCCGGGCGCTTATTGCGTCGTTCCGGCACATATTCAAGTCGTTTCTGAACCACGTTTTGTGCATTATAGCGCAGCGCCCGTCGAGGCTGATGGCGTCATTTCACAGAACATGAACGGACGTACGATCTCTTTTATGTTCGATAACTCCGCTACATTAGATGGCAGTGATTATGATGGTGCAGCAAATGACGATAAAGCGTCTGATCCGTGGCAATACCGACGTGTTGGACTGTCGACTTTTTTTGAGGCGCTCAATTACAACGGTGGGAGTGGCTCTTTTGAGTTTTCGATGCATTTTGCGAATGGCGTAGGCTCAAACGGCGTGTATGCCATGACGACGCACTGGCTCAAATCGATCGCGCAGTGGAAAGCGAACGTAATGGATAAATTTCCTACGCCGAGCGGCGCTTCGCCAATCTGGGAAGCTGTCCTGGCTTCTGCGGATATGCTGATTAATATGGCAAATACGGCGTATTCGAGATCCCTCATCGTTTTTACAGACGGGGCGCCCAATGAGAGTTCTGCTGAATCCAAAAGTGAATTTGTAAAGCGAATCAGTGCTTCGACGACGTTGGCTTTGAGTTGGTTGGATTATACGACCGAAGGAACAGGGCCAACGTACAGTTATGCAGAAAGTGTAGCGCTTCAGTGCGGAAGCTATTATCATTTTCATTCGGCTTCACAGATTCCAGTCATTATGCGGCGTTTATCACTCGCTACTGAGAGTTGGTGGGATATAGGCATTTCGCTTGGTGCAGACTTAGAGAGCGGCCATTTATACAGGCTTGCGACGCTGTTTGTCGTGACGGCAGGCGATGGCGCTGCTTCGTTTGCAGCTCAGCGTAAGCTCGAGAATCAAGTTGTTTTGGACGAACGATTTATCGTTGTGAAGTAGGAGATTGAATCTTGATACAGCAATTTAAACATACTGCGGTATTTGCTCTCCTGCTTGCTTGTCTTGCTTTTGTAGGACTCAGTTCGTTTTGGGTTTCGTCTGCTTACGCGGATGACGAAACGGTCGTGGTTCAGACCGATGCTTTTGATGCTATGACGAGTTCGGAGCTTAAGCAGATCGTTACCGTCGAACAGCGACCGTTCACAAAGGAAGGTCGTGGTGAACTGGCTTTGGAATTGGGTACGATCGCTAGCGACGTCTTCGTGGTTTATTTGCCTATTACGCTGCGGGGGGGCTACCATTTTAGAGAATGGATCGCGCTAGAAGCGAGTGCCTCGTTTATGGGGTGCTATAGTGATGACGTAGGGCCCAATCTCGAACGAGGGGCAGGGCAGCGATGTCAACGTGTGATGAAATCGAGCTTTAATCAGCTTACCAAAGAAAATGTGAATCTTACACATATCAGCCATGTTGTTCTCGAAGAATATCAGGTTGCGCGTTTTGATATCAATCCAGTTTGGTCGCCCTTCGTTGGAAAATTTGCATTAGGTAATACGGCGATCGCGCATTTTGATCTAAATGTTACGGCCGGTTTAGGGGTTGTTCTCGTTGAACAAATGATCGATGAACTCGGTAATCATGAAATCAAAGCATCTTTTGAAGGAAATTTAGGGGCTGGCGTTCGATTTGTATTTTTAGATTTTGTTGGGTTGCGCCTCGATTTTAGAGAGTATTTGTACGGCAAACAAAAGGATCGCGGTTTGGCAACAGCGTCTGAATTATCGCTTGGTGTTTCGTTTTTGCTTTAGGAGGGTCGAACAATGTTTAAAAAATTGATGCATGCGTTCGGCCTGATGGGCTTTTCGCTCGCTTTATTAAGTCTGAATGTCGCCATGGTCTTTGCGCAGAGTTCCGATGCTCTGGATAGAGCACTCGATGCGCGTTGGAACACGCAGGATGTGCCTGCGGTCGAAGGCGATATCCGGTTTGTGACGGATCACACGGTTGAAATTGCCCTGTCTTTGGGCTATCAGCCAAACGACGATTATGCGAATATCGTTCCGATCATGCTTGACGTCGTTTACCATATTGACGCGTCTTGGAGCGTTGGTTTGCGTGGATCTGTTTTGGCAGCGCATGCGGATACGGAGCTTAAACGCTTTTTAACGAAGCATCAGCCGACGCTCGATGTCGAAATGCTTTATGAAGATCAATTGGGTGACTTGACTGTCATGGCTGCGTATCACCCTTTGTACGGCAAATGGACAGCAGGCACGACGAACCTCGGTGCATTTGATTGGGGTGTTTTTGTTGGCATGGGTGCGGTATTTGTCGATGCGCCTAACGAAGCGCTGACTAAACGTGAAAAAACAGCTCATTTTGAAGGCCTTTTGGGAATGGATGCTCACGTCTTTTTTCTGGATTGGTTAGCACTTAGAATTGAAGCTTCAATAAGGCTGTATCAAGGTACGAATCGTTTTATGGCTCCCTGTTTTCTTGGCGTGGGTGTGAGTTTCTTTATTCCGACCGGTTCGTCTGCGGAGGTTGAATGATGCGTAAGTTAAAGCATTGGGTTCATAGCTCCCGACAGTTTATGCTGTCCTTGATGGCAGGACTGCTTTTTAGTACGGCCGGTATAGGTAGCGCTTATGCGTTGTCTGTCGATGATATAGAATCAATGTCGGCTCAGGGCATGCCGGACAGTGTCATTTTACAAGTCATCGAGGCTACGCGCGACCTTCCGAAGTTCACGAAAGACGATTATGCGCACATGCGTTCTGCGGGCGTTTCGCCAACGATCATTGCTGCGCTTGCTAAGCGCGCTAAGAATGTGACGCCGCAGACAGCTTCAGTTCCCCAAATTGATGCTGGTTCTGTGAAGGTGGAGGTAGAATCGAAGCCGGAATCTTCCAATGCTATTCAACCCAATCCAGAACCTTCTAAAAACGATGTCATTACGACAGACACCGCGTATTCTCTTTCAACACAGGATGCCATCTTAGCGCCTGTTGCAACTTCAAATCTTCCGATTGTTCTTCATAAGTTCTTTGAAGAGACATACGAAGCTTATATGGTTCAAGCAGAGGTTTCACGGCGTTATGCGGAGCTTCAAAGCGTTTCTGCCGATGAGCGCGCTAACGATGCAGAATTGCCCAAGATCGCATCTTACCGCGCTTTGATCCAAACGGAGCCGCGTGCAGCTTTGGGGGCTTGTTTGTCACTTCAGGCTGATGTCAAACCAGCGCAGCGCTCTTTGGCTGCTGCTGCGCTTCAGCAGTGTATCGGCGAGGCGCTTTACGCACTCAAATTGCCAGCGATGGCCGCTGCCTATCTCGATTTGGCACTTCAAGCGCCAACGCCGGTTGAAGATTATTCAGATACATTTCTTAAGTTTTTAGATGCTTCCCATCAGACGGAATATCTCAGTGCAAACCCGCTTCCCATTCGTGCAAAGTCGACAGTCATTGATAAAAAAGCAAAGAGTGCCTTTTTATATTTTGTTGCTTATAGTTTTGTTCACGGCGTGTCACCCAATTTAGATATGGCCGAAAAGACGCTCAATCAAATTGAAAAAGGCGACATTCATTATGTTCGTGCCCAGATTCTGCTTGCGTCTTTAGATCTCCGTGCGCCTGATTATAAGTTTAAATCTGCTGCAGAAGCCCTTCAACGCGCACTTGAAGCAGTCAAATCTCTTGAGGGGGAGGAACCGCGTCGGCTAGAAAACCTCGCTTGGCTCACGCTTGGCCGTATAGCATTTGAAAATCATGCTTACGAAGAGGCTGATGCGTTTTATCGGCGCGTCGATGTGAGCAGTCATCAGTTTGTAGAAGCAATTACCGAAAACGCTTGGGGCCAGTTGTTTGCAGGACATCCCGAAAAAACTTTGGGCTTGACGCATGCTTTACGTGCACCTCGCTTTAAGGGAATGTGGATGCCTGATATTTTGCTTCTTGAGGCTTCTGCATATTTAAAATTGTGTCGCTTCGATCAGGCTACCAAAACGATTGAATCGCTTAAATCATATTATATTGAGCAGTCTGCAGATATAGCGCGTTTTGCAGCTAATGTTTTACAACGAGATTATTATAACCAACTTTTTATATATGCCAAGAATCCAGCAGAATCAGCGCTTCCAGATCGTTTGTTTGACAGAATTATCTCTGATTATGGATTTTATTCACTTCATACATCTCTCAAAACGTTGATTACAGAGCGCGCGACATTGAAGGAATTATCAGGCAGCGTGAATGGGTTGGAATTATTAATGAATGCGTATGATGATGCGATTTCTCAACGTCAGCAGGCCATGGGCGTACTGATTTCGCGCATCATCGAATCGGCGCGTCAAAAGCTGCATTCGCTTGATATTTCAGCGTCTCAAATGATGATCGACATCCGTTTGGCGCTTCGTGCCCGTGAATCTGCTTGCTTGAAAATCGTCGCCGAAGGCGGAACTTGCAAGACAGAGGCAATTTCAGAAGAAGCACCTTCTTACGAAAAACGTGATGTGGACGCTTTTTGGACGTTTGAAGGAGAATTTTGGCGTGATGAGCTGTTGTCATATCAATCAGGTATGACGAGTCTATGTCAGTAATATACATGCTGTGGTGATGTGGGGGAAGTCTCCCCCTGAGCGGCTATTTGCTTTGCAAATACGCCGCTACCCCCTCTGCCTGCGGCGCTTTTATTCAAAATCTTAAAAATAATATCGCTGCTGTCCCACAACATATTCTCATTAACTGAAACGAAACGCGCCCGCTGCTTGCCTTCGGCTTCGCGACGCAGGCGATTTAACAGTAATCTTAAGTCTTTTTCATGCTTAGAAACGACTATATATCGATAAAACAAAGCTACTGAAGAGTTATCAGAGTATTCTAGGAAAATTTCGTGGGACAGCAGTGGTTTAAATCCTTAAAAATAATATATAATTTGAGTGAGTAAAAAAACAAGACTCGATGAGCATATAAAAATAAAGACTGTAACATTTCAGTAAAAAGCCGTCTTTAAATATGCTATAAATGCCTAGAAATCGCTGCTTATTATTTGATTTTTCAAAGCAGCGCACGGCATATCGAGGTAAAAATGTTGCATCGTCGTAGTGTGTTTTGGGCAGTTCTAGTATCAGCAGTGGCATGGGTAGGGTGCTCCGAAGATTCTTCGAGTAGCTCGTCTTCTGCAGAAAATAGTCAAGGTTCAAATGGAAGTCAGACTGGAGGCGGCAATGAAACCGGCGGCGGCAACGAAACCGGCGGCGGCAACGAAACCGGTGGCGGCAACGAAACCGGTGGCGGAGACATAACTGTTGTTGACCCAGATCAAAAAGCAGATTTCGGGGAATCGTGCAGCGATGATAAGTCTTGTAAAGATAGTATGACCTGCATTTCTGGATCGTGCGGGCGTGCCTTGGGGGCTGATTGTAGTGATGGAGATCAGTGTTCGGTTGGTGTGTGCCTAGATGGTCGCTGCCGACAATACGTCGGTATGGATAAGAGCTGTGATGATAATCTTTCTTTGTGTGAATCGGGACTAACGTGTTTTGGAGATGATAATTTCCGTTATTGCGGTCGTGTACTCGATATTGGAGAGCCCTGCGGCATGGACAGTAGCGAGTGTGACAACGGTCTCGAATGTGATTTGACCCGGGGTAAATGCGTTCAGATTGCGGCATTAGGTGAGGCCTGTGATAATGATGAGCATTTGTGTGATGATGCCTACGAGTGTCGCAGTGGCTATTGCCGTGAAACAGCAGAAGAAGGTGCGGAATGTGATGCCGTGACCAAGCCTTGTCAATCGTTGACGGCTGTTTGTTACGACCATGTTTGTATCGAATCTTCGGATTGTACAAGTGATTCTGATTGTGAGGCAGATACGTATTGCTGCACGGAAGCAGCTTGTTCTACGAAGAATGTTTGTCTTCCGTATGGCGAAGGTCCGCGTCCAAGTGTAAACGACGCTTGCATTTACGAAACCGTTCCAGGCTTATTTGAGGCCGATATTCAGTGTGAATGGTTAGGCGATGATGAAGGCATGGAAATGCCCGGTTATAATTATGTCGTCGTCATGCCTGTCGTTGCCAAAACACCGCACGCTGCCGCTGGAAATTCCAATACGATCATTGCGATGTCGTATAAATATAGGAGTACCGGTACGGGAGGAAAATGTGCCGCTGCTTATCGTTATGAGACGATCTTTAAAGACCAGAAACCGACGGATGCAGAAATTCAAGCAAAGTTTACAGAGCTAAAGAACGCAGATAGATTTAAGTCTTGCAGAAAACCTAATTCGACTTCTGTCATCGATTGGAAAACGTGGAAAGCAGGAACCGGTGTTTATCATAATGATGATCCATACGATCAAGGCGTTATCCGGTTTATCAATGGTGAAACATGCGAACTCATGGAATCTCTTTGGGAAGATGAATCTTCGCCATATCGATTCCACGGAGGTATGCCGCCTTCGGTCGCAGATGTTGACAACGACGGATTTGTTGAACTGTTTGTCCAAGAAGCTAAGATTAATGAAGACGATGGCGCACGCCATATTCTAGCGTATCATTGGAATCCGAAGAAAAGCAAATATGAGCGATGGTGGGAATCTAAGCCAGGTAGTACCAATCTTGAAGTCAACCGAGGTATGTCAAACACGCCATTAGGTATTCATGACATCAACAATGATGGTATTCCTGAAATCATTGACGTTTCGGGAAATGTGTTGAATTCGCGAACGGGTGTGCTCTTGAATAAAGCACCCAATACCAAAGTGTGCGTTGGTTGTGCAGCTCGCGTGGGCATGGGTAGTTTTACGACAATTGGAGATTTTGATGGGGATGGTCGCATCGAAATATCGCAGTCTACTGTAGACAATGTTCAGGATGGTACAACTTGTAAAACCAAGCCAGGTGTCTACGAGTGGGATTCAGAAAACAATTACTGGATTCCTGATTGGAAGCAGGTAGACTGCAATCGAAGCACACAGGCATACGGCGATTTTGGAACACCGGGAGACACGCCTGACAAGTTTAATTGGGGCGTGCTGGATGGCAAAGCTGAGATTGTTTCGGCCAATGGCGCAGTCACGACGAATGACGATGGTACGAAGACGGCAAAAGGCTGGGTGTACATTGATACGGTGTTTGAGAAGGGCGACGGAACCAAAACAGCGCAGCGCGTATTTAGTTATGGTGGGGTTCGTGTAGATCACGGTGTAGTTCAAACCGGTGAAGGCATTTATGGCGGAGGAGCTCCGACGGTCGGTGATTTTGATGGTGATGGACTTCCTGAAGTAGCTGTTGCCACAGGAGATCGTTATATGGTCTTTGATCCACGTTGTAAGACTGGAAAAGAGTCAGGCTGTGAATCTCGCGGTATTTTGTGGACGAAGAAGAGCCAAGACGTTTCTAGCTATGCGACGAGTTCATCGTTATTCGACTTTGAAGGCGATGGGGCTATGGAAGTCGTTTATGCAGATGAATGTTATACGCGCGTGTACGACGGTAAGACAGGGGAAGTGCATTTTTCATCACGCACGAATAGCCGCACATGGGTCGAGATGCCGATTATTGTTGATGTTGACAACGATGAGTCAGCTGAAATTATTGTAGGTTCGAACACTTTGATGTCATGTGATGTTGTTGATCCGATCCATAGAGGGATTAAATGCGTAAAAGACAGCGACTGTACGTCGAATGTTTGTCAAAATGGATTGTGCCGTTGCACTTCAGATGACCAGTGTAATTGGCGTAAGTCCAAATCAGATGAGGTTCTTGAGGAATACCGTTGCACGGAACCTTTGTCGGAAGACGCAGCGCTCAACAGCGGCAAGGTATGTCGAGCACGTCATGAAAAAACGGATCAAACGACTGGTATTCGCGTCATGCGCGATAAGCTTGATCGTTGGGCATCTTCGCGTAATCTTTGGAATCAACAGTCTTATAACATCACGAATATTAACGACGATCAGACGATTCCGAAGACGAGCGATTGGGTATCGAATCAGAGTTTCAAAATTGGTGGAAACAATAATTATCGAGCCAATCGTCAGGGGTTAGTTGGTAAGAATGCTGCACCGGACATTACGGGTAAATTGAATAAAGACAAACTTTGTAAGAAATCGGAAGAAGGCAGCATTACGTTAACGGGCATGGTTTGCAACCGTGGTACGAAGATGGTTGCATCCAAGATGCCGGCATCATTCTACAAAGTGGAAGCGGACGGATCATTAGGCAAGAAGTATTGTACAGCATATACAGCAGCAAACGTTCCGGTTGGTGGGTGTATGGATGTATCATGTACGCTTGATAGTGTAACGGTCGGAGCGAGGGTACGAATGATTTCGAACGATGATGGTGAAGGTGGACGTACGACGGTTGAATGCAATGAGAACAATAACTCAGACGAAATCGTACTTGAAGCATGTTATGACGTAATTTTGTAATATAATAAGCAGCCAATTATTGATAGACACTGCTGTCCCACAACATATTCTCATTAACTGTAGCGAAATGCGCTCGTTACAGAATTTTATACTTTTCTTATTCTCATTCTGTTCTGCGGACGGCCCAAAGGAGCGTCGTATTGAGGATGCCCCTTTGGAATCCCGCATTCTTTTGAGAGCGTTTGACACATTTCTTCGTCACCTTCCTCAATCCTTTCGGTTACAGCCTTAAGGCTGCGCCCTCAAGGAT
>JAZRWH010000117.1:0-7974 GCA_045599585.1 Myxococcota bacterium | reverse complement strand
TTCGTACATCATCGATTATATTGAAGAATGGTCTCAGAAGGGGCGTGCTTACATTAATGCATGTTCTCTACCCAGAGATCGCGTATAGTGTTCGTTAAATCGGGATTCCGAGTTTTTGCGAACTTTTTTGGACGCTAGCTAAAACTCTGTTCCTCTTTATGAACAGAGTGGTTTTTAGCCTTTGTGTTTGGGTGATTTATATGAAAAGAATTATTTGTTGTTTGTTGACACTATTGCCGATCGCTGGTTGCCAGTGGGATGGTTCCGTGTATGATAAATATGCTGATAACAGCGGCACTTTTACCGTTTGTTCAAACTATTGCAAAATTGATTCTTTAGATGAAGACTCGTGTAATAAGCATGGCCGTTGGATCAATGCTGTTTGTGTTACAAAAGATGAAGCTGGGCAAGAAGTTTTACTTGAGGATACAACGGCCGATGATTGTGCAAATCAAGGTGGATCGTGGCGTCAGGCGTATTGTGATCTAAAAATTCAGAGCGAAGAAGACTGTAATCTTGTCGAAGGCGTGTGGCTTGAACTCAATGCACAAGATTTGGGTGGTGGGCGTTATATCGTGCGTCGCTTAGATAAAAACAACGATCCAGTTTATCGCTGTGGATCTTATAACTTCGTCAGCAATTCAGGTAATAACAGAGAAACCTGCACAGATGATGAAATCAATGCTTTTGAGAAGTTTCGTGAGATTGGGCTATGCCCTGTAAGTACGCCAAACTGCGTTTCGATCGATTTCTATAAAATGTCTGATAACAATGACGGGAATACAGAGAAAGTATTCGACGGCAGCGCAGCGCTTTGTAGTGCATGCGGCGCTGGACAAGCCCTTTGCTCTTTAGATGGGACGAGTGCGGCAACGGGATGTTTTGATTTGATGACGGATGAAAATAACTGTGGTGCCTGCGGAACACAGTGCGCTGATGGACAAACCTGCAGCAATGGCGTTTGTACTTCTTCTTGTCGCGACAGCGAAATCATGTGCGATAATAAGTGTTTCCCTATCTCGACAAGCAAATATTGCGGTGTTACAACATGTAGCGAGTATCAAACGTTAAAGGAGTCAGATGATAATAGCAAGTGCAATGGGGGAGAGATTTGCACGAATTTTGATGGAATTTATAAGTGCATTCAGCATTGTTCGGAAGGTCAAGTTTATTGTGAGACTGCGGACCATGGTAAAGGCGCTTGTATAAATCCTTTGATTACAGATGCTTATTGTGGTGCTCTTGCGGGGTGTGTCAATTACGTCGCATGCGGTGAAGGAACGTCTTGTAAAGGCGGCATTTGTACATGCAATAATCCAGGGGAAGTCTATTGTGAATCGACGACCACGGATGGATCAGAGGGGATTGTTAAGCAATATGCGTGCATTAATCCCAAAACAGATGACGATCATTGTGGTGCGGCGGGGCGTTGCATGGATGAGAGTGAGGTGAATTACAGTGGTAGCGTTTGTAATCCGGATAAAAATCAAAAATGCGTAGAAGGGCGTTGTCAGTGCGATGCTTCGCAGGGATATTTAGACTGCGGTGGTGTGTGTACCAATATAGAAGACCTCGATTATTGCGGATCAACGTCTGATCTGAGTAGCAATAAAGGCAAATATTGTAGTGGTAACAGCGGGAGTGCGTTGGTGGAGAATACTGACTTTACCGGCAAGTGTTCGCAGTTTAACGGGTTGGCTGTTGACGCAACTTGTGGCGATTCGACTTGTCAATGCGAAAGAGGCGGTATGCTTTTCATTGACCGCGATGGCGGTAATGCTCCGCGTTGGCAGTGTGTAGATCCGCTTAGCGACCGCAAATTTTGTGCAAATAAGGAAAACCCTAAAGGTGTTGTGTATTCCATAGAAAATGGCCAAATTAAACTTCTTGATCAGAATACGCTTGTTGAATGCCCTGCTGGAGAATCTTGTGATAATGGTGTCTGTAAGGTTATGGATGAAACTTGCCCTGAAGGTTCAGTGTTCTGTAATTCAAATGCAAGATGTGTTGATGTAAGTGTTTATCACTTTAATCAGGATGCTACGAACTGTGCTTATGGATGGAAAATGGCATCAACGACACAGTTTGATTGTTCAAAACCGTGTACAATTGACATACAGAATGATCCTTTCCATTGTGGAGCCGTATCCAAGAACTGTTATGATAGCAATAATTATTCACCCAATTATGGTTATTATACATGTTCTAGAGGTACATGTGTGCTCAATTGTGCACCCGGCTATGAGATGTGTGGTGATAAATGTGTGAAACTTGATTATGATAACACTAATTGTGGAGGATGCGGCATTACTTGCAATCCAAATGCTTATTATGCAAAAGTTTGCAGTAAGAGTTCGTGTGCCTTGTGTGTATGGAATAATGAAGCTCCTAAAAACAAAGACATATTACCATGCTGTGATGGAAGTCGTTATAGATGTAAGAAAGGTTCGAGTTATAGATACACTTGTGGAAATAAAACACGAGATAGAGTTATAGATGGTTATTCTTGTACTTTGATTAAAAATAATAATAATGAAACTTTTGAATTGTACTAGGCTTTTTATTAAAATGTATGATATAAAGTGTTGTAGGTAATAGTTTCTATAACTTTGTAGTCCTGCCGTTTTCGCATATCTTACGGTTGGGATGTATATACAAAAAAACGCGGCTGAGTGAGCCGCGTTTTTTTATGATCAAAAGGCGCTTTGCGCCTCTTTGCGTTTATTTGCGATCGAGGGCGTCCGTCATGATCTGTTTGATCTTACGAAGCTTGCCTATGAGACGTTCTTGAGCGTCGTTGATCTGTTTGAGCATGTTCGTATCGTGGACGTAGTCTTCAATGACGTCGAGGGCTGAGGCCGAAAGCTCAAGCGCTTCTTGAGGATCGTCGTTGTACTCAAACCAGAAGATTTCTTCGGCACAGGTGAGCGTGAGCCAACCACTTTTGCCACGCTGAGCGATGCAGGGCAAGCCGAGGTAGGGCAGGGCACGTAGGAGAACTTTGATATTCTGCTGGGCACTGAGGCTTGCGCCGAGTGGAATGGTATCGGGGATCGGTTGTGCGTCGATGAGGCCGAGTACTTTAGATACGCCGACGACTTCACCAAGGCGGTAATTGTGAAGAATCTCGGATTTGCCTGTATTATCTCGGACGCTGGTGCGGAACTGTGCTTGAGTTTTGTTGATAAACAGTTCGGGAAGTGCCGCAAGTGCGCGGAGATCATCCATCGTAAGGATGACGAGCGATTGACGGCGCGAAGTAGAAACGACGCGGATTTGACGACCTGCCAAAATGAGATCGTTGTTGGCTTCTGCGGCTGTTGCTGTTGCTGGCGCTGCTTCGCGACGGTCACGTGTCGTACGCGGCTCGGGTTTGCGGTATTCGGGTTGAACGCGTGCCGTTTCGGGACGGAACAGACGTCGACCATTTGACATTTCGGGTTTGGCGGGCATAGATTGCTCGTCGTATCCCAGCGCCTCGCGCGAACGTTCGAAGCGGCGGAGTTTTTTGCGGTCAGCACCAAACTCTTGATACGCTTTGTGGCCTGCACGGGAAGAGTCATCGTTCATATCAAGTTGAATGTTGTACTCTTTGAGCCACGAGGCACGAACGACAGAGGCTTGTTCGGCGTACGTGCGCGTGGACTGAATGAACTCAAGCGCAACGATGAGTTTAGGCATTGCCGAGTACAGCGCTGACGATGGATGTAGATTGACGTTGATATCCGCTGGAGTGACATAGCTGTGGCCTTTTAGGACAAGACATTGATCGCCGTAGGCACACAAAAAGGCTTTGATGACGTCGTTTTCGTTGCCGCCGCTCGATGAGACAAAGCCAACTGTTTCTGCCAACTCTTCGATTTGTTGCGTCGATTTGACGATAAACGCCATCGTGTCGGGATCGAGGTAATTCTTATAGCAAAACTGTTTTTTGTCATCGGCGTCGATGTACTTTTTAGTGATTGAAATGCCGGTAAGCAGATCACCCATGGCATGCGCAAGTTTCGCGTGGGTGTTACGGGCCTGTGTTTCGTGGTTGGGCGGGTACAACAGGGGTGATTTAACACTGAGCCAAGCAACGGCCATGATGATCTCATGCATGACGTCGGGATAACGCATACCGCCTTCGATGACGATGCGCGCGAGTCGCGGACTGAGCGGAAACGCAACCATCTTTTGACCAATCTGCGTCAACGTGTTGTCGCGTTCAATGGCGCCTAAGTGGACGAGTTCGGCCAAGGCGTCGCGAATACCTTGGTGCGGCGGACGCGTGGGGAACGGGAAGTTATCGACGTCTTTGATGCCAATGTCGATGAGGCGAAGCATGACTTCGCTTAAATCAAGACGCGTGATTTCTTCGTCAGTGAAATCGGAGCGGTTTGTCACCTGATCTTGCGAAAACAGACGAATGCACTGACCTGGGGCGGTACGGCCTGCGCGGCCTGCGCGCTGCGAAAGAGACGCCTGGCTTACACCCTCTTCGCGAAGCGTCGTGACGTTCGTTTTGGGATTAAACCGTGGAATCTTTGCGATACCCGAATCGACAACAAAACGGACGTTTGGGATCGTAATCGACGTTTCGGCGATGTTCGTCGATAAAACGACTTTGCGTTTACCTGCCTCTTCCTGAAACACTTTTTCCTGATCGGCTCGCGAAAGCGCACCATACAACGGAAGAACCCAAAGATTGCCGAAACCCTTTTCGGTGGCCTGAATCGTCTGAAGTGCTTCTTGACACGATAAAATCATGCCCTGACCAGGCAGGAAACAGAGTATGTGGCCGTCTTCGCCGCTCTTGTGAATGCGTTTGACTTCTTCGACGAGCGCTTCGGGCACTGCATCGCGGTCTGTTGATTCAACTTCACGATACTGCACATCGACGGGAAAGGTGCGCGATTGGATCGAGATAAGCGGTACGTCCGATCCGTCGCCTTTACGTGAAAAGTAACGCTGAAAATCCTCGGCGCGGATGGTAGCCGAACTGATGATCACGCGAAGGTCGGGACGCTGATCGATAGCCTGACGCAAAAGACCTAACGCGAGGTCAATGTTGAGCGAGCGTTCGTGAGCTTCGTCGATGATGATGACTTGATACTGACTGTAAAGATGATCAGAGCGCGATTCCTGAAGCAAAATACCGTCTGTCATGACCTTGACGATCGTTTCGTCTGACGTCTGGTCGTCAAAACGAATGGCGTAACCGACGATGCCCCCAAGGTCACAGCCGATCTCATGAGCGATACGATCTGCAACGCTGACGGCTGCAATTCGGCGTGGCTGCGTCAGACCAATGCGTCCCGTAATGGCCGGATTGCGAAGCAGAATGCGAGGAAGTTGCGTCGTTTTGCCACAGCCCGTTGGGCCCTGCACGACGATGACCTGGTGTTTCGCAAGCGCTTCATTGATCTCATCCTGATGTTTGTAGATGGGGAGTTGGGTAATTTCGCTCATGAAAAATCTCCTTCAAAGCAGAGGGTTTTGGCCGCTTCGATACGGCTCGCGGCATAGTCTAACATTTAAAACCAGTTTTAATTCAAACAAAAACTACGTAAAAAGTGGCTTTTGGGCAGTCTTTTGCCCCTCAACTTAAGGAGAACAATGATGAGTGATGAAAATGTCCAGGATCGCCGCGTCATGGCGGCGCACATGCTGATCGTCTGCGGCCCTTCTGGCGTCGGCAAATCCACGCTTTTTGGGCACTTGCTTAACCATCGTCCCATGTGTAGCCTCTCTCGTTCGACGACCACGCGTGCCCCTCGCGGCAGCGAACAAAATGGCGTTGAGTACGATTTTGTCGATGTCGAAACGTTCAAAAAACGCATTGAAGCCGGTGAGTTCGCTGAGTATGCCGACGTCTTCGGCAATTTTTATGGCACACCGCACGCGATGATTCAAAATGCTATCGCTGAAGGCAAGGATGTCCTCTTTGACATCGATATTCAGGGGGCCCGAAATATAAAAGCGCAGTACCCCGGCGCTTGGTGCATCGCCATCGCCCCTCCCTCCTTCGAAGTCCTCGAAAATCGTCTCCGCAACCGCGGCACCGATGCCCCAGAAGTGATCGCCAAACGACTAGCTAAAGCCCGTTACGAACTTTCTCAGCGCGATATCTTCGATTTCGTGATCGTGAATGATCAGCTCGATAAAGCCTGCGAAGATATCTGCCGTATTTACGATGTCATGGCTGCACGCGAGCCGCGCGTCCAAGAGATCCTTTAAGTTTACATACCGATTCGCCGTGAAAAGACCATTTCCCTCTTCCTTTTTTTCGGGGAATGCTTCTTTTCGTTGGAAGAGTTGGGCTTCGCCTATTGGCCTTGCGGCCAATACGGCTTCGCAGTTTGCGGCCTATTGCATACGGCCGCAATTGGCTCGGCGTTGCAAGCAACGCCAGCCTTGGGCTTCGCCTATTGGCCTTGCGGCCAATACGGCTTCGCGCTCGCTTGTGTGTGGGGCGATCAAGACAAAAAGAGCCGGCGTATTCGCTTTGCGAATAGCCGGCTGAGCCGGGCGTATCGGCCAGAGGCCGATAGCCGGCGCCACAAACAAAAGCAGGATTACTCAGCGTTTGCTGCTGCTTTGGCAGTCTTGCGCGCTTTGCGGAGGGCGCGGTTGCGGGCAATGAGTTCGTTGACATGCTGGATGAAACTTTCGAGCGAGGGCGATGGTGAGAGGCGTTGGACGACGTTTGCATTTTCGACGAGCATGCGATAGGCGGTGATGATGTTTTGGCGTGCTGCTTTGTTTTCGCCGATGACGCGCTCCGAGTTTTCGCGAATGCGGGCTGTGTAAAGGGTTGTGAAGGACGTGACTGACTGTTTGAGAACATCGAACCATGGGCGTGCGCCGCAACGATCGACCTCTGCGGGAGCTAGACAATCGAGGGCGGAAATGAGACGTTCGAGCGCACTGTATTCAACGCTATATGGAAGGGCGGTCGGGTTGTCGATCTGATCGAAAACGGCTTTGACATTGAGGGCTGCTTCGGATGTTTCGTTGTCGGGATGCTTGACCATAATTTTGAGGTACTGGTTTAGATTGCTCCAAGCTAGGTCGGCTGCCTGATCGAGGCGCTGGAGATCCACGCTGGTGGAGGTTGGCTCGGTAAGGGCTAGGGTTTGTGACAACTTGTTGTAGGCTTCAAAAAATGGAATGGCCCACTGCGGCGCACTCTCAAAATCTTCAGACAACATGCGCATAATATCATTAATAAATGCAGCAAGCTCATCCTTGGAAAAACGACTACAATCAAAGACACTGATTTCACTCATATTGTCCTCCTATGGGTGTTTTTGCGGTTCATTCCGCTTGATTGTGCCTTAATTATAATGCTTATCAATGTTGTCACTCAACACATTTTATTATTGTTGCATCTCAGCCGAGGTGCCCGCGCGCCTGCGGCGCGCGGGCAAAAAGGAGAGGGGGAGAGCTCGCATCAGCCCCGCCCGTCTTGCCTACGGCTTCGACGGGCGGGGTTATGCAAGCTGCGGCAAAGCCGCAGCGCGTCCTCCAGCCGCCGACTTCCTAAATAGAGGTGACTTCGTTTTCTCTGTTTTGTCCGCGCTTCGAACGCTACGCGTTCATGCGCTCATATCAGCCCCGCCCGTCTTGCCTACGGCTTCGACAGGCGGGGTTATGCAAGCTGCGGCAAAGCCGCAGCGCTTCGATTTTTTTAGGTTCAAAGAAAAGTGAGTCTCGCCGCACGATTTTTTTTTAGTTTTAAAGAAAAGTGAGCCCCGCCGCACGATTTTTTTGTAGATTTAAAGAAAAGTGAGTCTCGCCGCACGATTTTTTTTTAGGTTCAAAGAAAAGTGAGTCTCGCCGCACGATTTTTTTGTAGATTTAAAGAAAAGTGAGCCCCGCCGCACGATTTTTTTTTAGGTTCAAAGAAAAGTGAGTCTCGCCGCACGATTTTTTTTTAGGTTCAAAGAAAAGTGAGTCTCGCCGCACGATTTTTTTTTAGGTTCAAAGAAA
>JAZRWH010000116.1:0-42001 GCA_045599585.1 Myxococcota bacterium | reverse complement strand
GACGCCCCTTTGGAATCCCCGCGCTCTTTTGTCGCGCGTGCTGAACTCACTTCGTTCAAACATGCAGCCCGCGCGGCAGACCAATGGTGTGGGCAGGTCAAGGGGATGGCTTTAATTCGCTCATCGGCGGGCGCGAACTTGACTTCGTCTTCAACATGCGCGCCCGCTCGCCCGGTGCGCCCGCTGCTTGCCTTCGGCTTCGCGACGCGTGCGATTTAACAGTTATCTTAAGTATTTTTCATGTTTAGAAGTGACTATATATCGATAAAACAAAGCTACTGTAGAGTTGTCCGAGTATTTTATGAAATTTTAGTGGGACAGCAGTGATTTCGTTCCTGTTTTGGCTTTTTCAAGCCGTTATATGACGTATCCATCCAAACGATGATCATCCGTCATACAACTTAACGTAATATTAAACAACATCACAACGATGCTACTTTAGTACTTACACTTTCCAAAACTACAATACTGATTGTCCGGGCAATCGTTTGAAGTATCACAGCCTTCGTAACATTTGCCAAAACTGCAGTGATAGCCAAGAGCACAGTCGTTGCTCGTATCGCAGCCCTCAACACAGCGATTCATGCTACAGCGGTAGCCATAATCGCAATCATCATTAAAGGTACATTTGCCTTTACAAGTTTTGTTATCACAAGCCCAGTACTGAGGATCGCCACAATCTGAAGCGACAGTACACTCGACGCAACTTTTCAGCGAACAAACGAGCGGCTCTTCACAATCATTATCGGTGTCACAGCCCTCAACACACTTGTTAAAGCTGCAACGTTGACCGAGCGCACAATCGTTATTTGAGCCACACCCCTCAACGCATTTATTGCTGACGCTGCAATATTGACCCTTGTCACAGTCATCTTTTGAATCGCAGCCTTCAACACATTTGTTTCCGCTGCATCGATAACCAAGGGCGCAATTCTCATTGGTTTTACAAGAATCATAGCATTTGCCCATCGAGCAAACAGCACTTGGTCCACAATCGGAATCGAAGGTGCAAGATGAGCATTTGCCGCCTTTACAGATTAAATCGTTTTCACAGTCATCGTTCGTATCACAGCCTTCGACACAATAGCGCAGTTTAGCGTCACATTTCATATTAAGCGAACAGTCGTCATTTTTGCTGCAGGATCGAACACATTGGTGATTCGTACATTTGAGGTCTTCGAAGCAGTCGTCATTCGTGTCACAGCCTTCAACACATTTGTGCTGTGCAAGATCACAACGTTGATTGTAATTGCATGCTGCATTCGCGTCGCACCCTAATTCACATTTGCCCGCATTACACCAACGTCCCTTATCGCAGTCCGCCGTCGTATCACAGCCTTCAACACAAATCGCGAGTGTTGCGTCACATTTCATGTTCAAACTGCAATCCTCGCTCGAGTTACATGATTTAAGACATTGACCATTCGTACATTTGAGGCCCTCGATACAGTCGTCATTCGTATCACAGCCTTCAACACATTTGTGCTGTGCAAGATCACAACGTTGATTGTAGTTGCATGCTGCATTCGCATCGCACCCTAATTCACATTTGCCCGCACTACACCAACGTCCCTTGTCGCAGTCCGCCGTCGTGTCACAGCCTTCAACACAAATCGCGAGTGTTGCGTCACATTTCATATTCAAACTGCAATCTTCGCTCGAGTTGCAGGATTTAAGACATTGACCATTCGTACATTTAAGTCCTTGGGAACAGTCATCGTTGGTGTCACACCCAGCGACACATTGATGTTTCTTGGTGTCACACTTTTGATTGTAGTTACAATCTTTGTTTTCGCCGCAGCCAGATTCGCATTTACCAGCATTACACCATTTGCCGTCCTTGCAGTCAGCCGAAGTATCGCAGCCGTCGACGCATGTCGACCAGCGCGATTCGCATCGGTGATCCAGATCGCAGTCTTTATTTTCGGAGCATTTAGTCTGGCATTGTCCATTGTGGCAGACCTGATTGTCCTCACAAGCTTCTTCAGAGACCTCCCCAAATGAACATCGAAGTACCTTATTGCCGTCACATTGGTCTTGAAAAGTAAAGCTATCACATTGGGGATACTTGCGGCATTTGCCGTCAAAACATCCGAAAGCACACGAGTCTTTGACTGTATAATCACCATCGCTGCAAATTTCGACCGCTTTACCGTCGATAGAACACATCGTTGTGTTTTCTATGCAATTCGGCATATCGATGTCAGCCGGCTCGCTGCATGCCGAAAGAATTCCTAATGCTGCCAATATAACAAAAGATAAATGCTTTTTCATATTACAACCTCTTACATGCTCAAGCTAGATCGTTGAAAAATAGGGAAGGCTTGAATGCAATGCTCCCTAGATTTTTAGCAATTAACACACCAAATTTCAAAATTTCGCAGATTGTGTAGAGAGGCAACTCTTTTTGGCGCGTATGGCGTAGCCATAGCGACACACGGCTGGCGTATGCAATAGCCAGCCGCGAAGCCGTATTGCCCAAAGGGCAATAGGCGAAGCCCAACGCGAAGTCACACAACAAAAAAAGGCGTCCAAGATGGACGCCTCTAAAAGTGCACTTACGCAACCGCTTCAGCAGGTGGATCCTGTGGCGCAGGAGGTTCGGCATCGGGAAGCGCAGGCTGATCAGGCACGTAATCGTGATCCGTAAGCGCTTTGAAGCCGATCTTTTCGCAAATGAGGATGAGGCCCGGTTCGATGAGGAACGTAGCGCAGAAGCTGAGAGAAATACCAATGGCCGCAAGCTGTCCCATGGTATTGAGGCCCATGTGCTGGCTAAACATCATGCTACCGAAACCGACGACGGTAGTTGCACTGCTCATAAAGACGGGGCCAGAAACTTCGCGAATGGCTTCAACAAGCCCACCACGTCCAAGTTTTTGGTAACGCTGGAGCAGATAGATCGAACCGTCAATGCCGATGCCAAGCGTAACCGGAAGCATGACGATGTTAAACAGGCCAAGCTTGAGGTTAAACCACGACATGAGCGCGATGGTCGCCCCCAGGCCAAGAGAAACGGGAACAGCGACGACGAGTGCGAGCACCGGATTCTTCTGCTGAATAAAGACAATGAGAAGGATCAACAAAAGCGCGAGCATCGAGGTCTTGACACCGTCCGTTTTGACGAGATCGAGCATGTCCGAATAGACAAAGGCACCTGTAGCAGCGACAACGCGTTCACCGCCTACGCGAATGCTTCGCACGTCTCGCGTGAGCATGTGCGCCTGTCGTCCGGCGTATGTCGAAGTTGACTGATAGATGGCTCCAACGTTGCCGAAGGCATAATCGACGCCCGAATCAGCACGCGGCGGAAGAGGATTGCGACCACCCTCTTTGAATTGCAGCTTAACCCATTCGGGGAGATCGTCGATGGCGACGGGTTGCGATACGACGTAACGATCGCGGAAAGCCTGCACCTTTTCTTTTTCGTCCGTCGGTAGAAAACGGATGTTACGGTCACTCGTACGTTCTCCGATGAGCTTAATAATCTCTAGACGTTCGGCCTGCTGAGACTGCGTACCCGGTAAGTAGCTGAAGATCGAAGCGAAGTCGGAGATCGTGTTGTACTGCATGCTGGAGCGCTGCGTCGGTATGGCAGCCCACATGGACTGCGGCAAAACGTGCTGCTGCCAGGCAACGACGGGCAAAGCATCGTAAAAGCGATTGTCCGAAAGCACTTCGGGCAGGGTTGCACTAAGTCTATCCGCCAGATTTGGATAGATCGACGCAAACTTGCGAATGCGCTGCAAATGCTTAGATTTTTCGCTGCCATATGTGACATAAAGCGGCATGAAATCGTCCGCATAGTCTTCGGGAGCGATACCCAAAAGAGCCGTGTACATCGTGACAGATCGGCTTTGGCCCATGTAGGGAAGGAACGGCCCAAAGTAGTTGTCGAGGAAGCGGAACGTATCGGGCAGTTTGACGGCCAGACGGCGATAACGCTGGAAATTCGTGTATTCCTGGTCACGGTGAATGATCATATCAAGCGCCGAGACCTGATCCGTGTTTTCGAGCAACGCGTAGGCCGGAGAAGCCGAACGAACTGAAGTCTTTTTGTAGCGATAGATCTTGGCATTCGAAGCTTTCGAAGAGGCACTACGAAGCTGCAGACGATAGAAGTTGTCTTCGAACAAAATGTTTTGGATGCAGGTTGCGCAATAAATGCCTATGCCAAGCGTTACGAGCGATACAACCAAAATGTGCGGCGAAAAGCGCTTGGAGGTTTCGGGGCCGCATGTCTTATGTGCTGTGGGCAATTTGACTTTTGAGGGCCATTTGCGCTCCATGAGAATCGTCATGGCCGGTAAAACCGTACACATCGTGACAAAAGCGAGCAAAACACCGATGCCTGCAACGAGTCCGAATTCGGTAAAGCCTTTAAAGCTGCCAAGCATGAGCGTGAAGAAGACAGCCGCCGTTGTGAGTGCACCATAAAAGATCGGCGTCCCCGTTTCGACAATCGAAATGGTCATCGCTTCAACAACATCTTTGCCAAGCTTTCGTTCGTTGATCCAACGCGCATAAAGATGGATACCAAAGTCGATGCCCAGGCCGATCAAGATGGCGAAGATGAATGCCGTAATGATGTTGAGATGGCCTACGGTGAGGAAGGTAATCGCAAGCGACCAAATGGTACTCATCAAAAGCGGCGTAAAGATGCGTACTGCGGCACGCGCCGATTTGAAGAAGACACCGATCAGGAACATAATACTAAAGATCGTGATACCGATGGAGCGCGCAATGTCGACGACAATGGCGTTGTACTCGGATTTCATATCTTCAAGTGCACCGCCATAGATAATTTTGAGATTCGCGTCGTACTTGCCGTTCATGTCGAGCTGCTGAACGATCTCTTCGACGTGCGCGACTTCTTTTTTGACGGCTTTAAGACTGGTCGTTGAATTCTTAAAACGGATGTTGAGGCGCATGATCCATGCACCATCAGAAAGTTTTTCGACGGGAAGCGTGTCGATCATGGCGAGTTCAGAAGATTTGTATTTCTCCATGAGCTGGTCTTTGATCGAAAGCTTGTCTTCGTCTGTGGTCTCGGCGTCGGCTTTCTTTTTGAGTCCGGGCTTGAGGTCATCGCAGGCAGAGGCATCACTTTCGGCGATCAAACATGCCTTGTATTCGCCAGACTGTTTGCGCGCTTCGTTCAGCGTTTCGTCGATCTTTTCATAAGCTTTTTCGAGGTCATCCACGCTGGCATAAAGCAAGATGTTGTCTTCAAAAAACGACTTATCATTATAAAAAGCTACGTTGCCGACCGAATCGAGGTTGCGTAAGCTCTGCACGAAGTCGGAGCTAAAGAGCATGAGCGTATTGTCGCACCAATGTTCGCCAATGGGCGGTTTTTCGCTCAGCATGCCGTCCTTCATCGAAATCGCTTCACGGCATCTAGCATACGATTCGCTCGCTTTTTGTTCCTCCGTCACAGCCTTAAGTTCTGGCGTTTCGACGATGATTTCGAGCGTTTGAATACTGCCCATGCGCTCCGAAATAGCGAACGTGTCGACGACGCTCATCGAGTCTTCGGGCATCAGATCCTTGATGTCGCTTCGAATATCGAACTTCATCGCGAGCACGAGCACCGAGAGTGCTGTCAGGATCAGTGCTGTGATCAAAAAGACGCCTGGACGAGCGGTGACCTTTTTAATAACAGCACGAAAAAAGTCTTCGGATTTCATAATTATCCCCATATTGGGTGTGACTAAAAACAGAACGGCACGCCCAAAGCGTGCCGCACCTAACTCTAACAATTCGAATCTTGATGGATAGAACCTCTCATTTAGCGTTTGCGAAAGGTGACTTGAAAAATTGAAGCATGGATCTGTTGAAGCTTTGGTGGGGGAAGTGTCCCCCTGAGCGGCTATCGCCTTTGCCAAAGGCACATCTTTTTCGTTGATACCTCCAAGCTGCTTTTTGGCTGCGGCGATACGCCGCTACCCCCTCTTCGCCTTCGGCGCGAGCCTGCGGCGCGTTACGTAAGATCTCATGGAATCATTCGCTATGACATTCTTCGATGACGACTTCACAAGTTTTAGAGCAGAAGTCGATGCCCATAGCATAAACGGTTATATAGCGCTCTTTTTGAATGGCTTCTGCATATTTGTTTGAGCGAACCAGCTGCGCAGATACGTGAAGTACATCTATGACATTCATATTTCGGACCCTTTGAATTCAAAGACGACGACATGCCGTACAAACAACAGTGTTGCAGCATTTAGCACAATTGGCGCTGTATAGCGAGTAAGGACGTGGTGTGAATGAATGGAGGCGGGGGCGTATGGCGGTTGTGGTTCGCCATAGCCCCCGCTCGCGTGGCGTATCGACGTCAGGAGATAGCCGCGCCCATAAAATGAAACGCCGCGTATTCTGTAGGAATAGCGGCGTCACACGGAAACACAAGCTTATGAATCGGCTATTCAGCCGTCTGTTCGATGCGAGAGACTTCGACTTTAAGGATACATTTTTCGTTTGCTTCGAGTACGCGGAACTTCAGCCCTGCGGTCGTCACTTCGTCCCCGATGGTACCGATGTGTCCCAATTCGAACGAAACGAGTCCGCCAACGGTATCGAAATCAGGATTTTCTTCAATTTCGACGTCGAAGCGATCTGCGACTTCCGAAACGTTGGTTTTGGCGTCGACCTGTACGCGATTGTCATCCCCGTCAATGCTGACGATAGCGCTTTCTTCGGAGTCATATTCATCCTGAATTTCGCCGAAGAACTCTTCAAGGATATCTTCGAGCGTAACGATTCCAGCCGTACCACCGAACTCATCGATGACGACAGCCATGTGATAGTGTTCTCGCTGAAACTCACTAAAGAGCGCCTGAATGTGTTTTGTCTCGGGCACAAAACTGACTTCGCGCACGAGATTTCGAATGGACTCAGCGGCACGTTTTTCGGCATCATTTTCGAGTTCAAACATGCGTTTCATGAGATCCTTATAGTAGAGGATGCCGATGATATTGTCGGCGTCTTCTTCGTAAACGGGCAAGCGACTGTAGCCTTCCTGTACACACAAACGAATCGCGTCATCAAACTTCATACTGGCGTCGCACATTGTGAGGTTTGTGCGAGGGATCATAACTTCGCGCACAGTCGTATCCCCGAAATCGATGGTCGATCGAATGATATTGCCCTGAAAGCTTTGGAGTGCGCCATTTTTCGTTGACTCATCAATCATGAGTTCAATTTCATCTTCAACGCGATCAGCATCCGCGAAGCGTTCTTCGGTCACGGGCTTAGTGAAGGGCTTAACGATGAGTCCGAGAATAAATGTGAGCGGCGTAAGGATGACGCAGAGGGGTTTAAGTGTGCTAACGTATCGCCCAGCGAGTCTATATTCGTCAGATAGCCCAAAGAAGCGAATGAAGATGAGGTCGAAGAAGAGGAATAGGAAAGACAGTATAATCCAAACGACCCAAGGCATGAGCCAAGTCGAGAGGAATCGGTAACCAAAAGCTAGCATGGCCATGACACTGAGCATTTCCATGATATTCAGCGTCATAAAGAAGCTTTCGGCATTTTTAACGAAGGGCTCAAACTGTTTTTGCCCATCTTCCGCCTGATGACGCGCACGAATAATGCCAAAGGATGTTAGCGTTCGATTGCCGAGAGCAAAGAAAACGACGCAAGGAAGCGAAATAATAAAGCAGATAAGCGCTTCTGTAGGGAAATGACCTAATAGCGCCGTAGTGGTATCGTCCAAAAATAGATCTCCAAGAGTAAAGGAATCGTGCACCACCAAGAGAGCACGTAAGCGTGATATTTTAACGAAGAACCCGAATTAAGGCAACGACGTAGGGAATACAGATCAAAGACAGCTTTTATTTTGAGCGGGCATACAAATCGCATAACAGCGAACGAATCGGCAGGGAAGCGCGGATGAAGGCATCGGCGTATTGAGCTCTGAGCGGACGACATTACATGGCTCCAAACGGGTACATGTTCAAAAACGACGCATCAGGACGACGACTGCAACGAGACGAAAGATTTTGCGACAATGAATGTTCTTTGTTTTATGGTAACAGCGGATAAAAATGCTAAAACGAATAGATTTTATCGGGAGTAGGAATCTTAACTACATCCGACCAAGACATTGAGTGGCCATCAACAGGGTATTCCAATGAAAATAGTAAACAAATGGATCGAAGCAGGGCTTATTTCGCTGATCATGGCGCCTGGCGCCGTTTTCGCACAAGACAGCGACAAAGCTGAAGAAATGCAAGCGGAAGCGAATATAGCGCAAGCAGATACAAATGTGGCGCAAGCGGATGCAAATACGGCGCAAGCAGATACAAATGCGGCGCAAGCGGATGCAAATGCAGCAGAGTCTTCGAATGCGTCAGCCAGCACGGCAACAGGAACGGACGGCACGACGACCACAGAAAAGACGAGCACGTTGCCAGACCCAGAAATGCTCACAGAACAGACGTTGAACAAGACACTTCATGAAGTCAGCACGAATGTTGACACGCTGAAAGAAGACACCTTTACGACGAAAAGCCGATTACTTCTTTTGCGAGAAGAGGTTCTTCAGCGTTCAGTTAGTGGTGCACGTCTGCTGATCCGCCACAAAGACGATATGGGCAACCAGTTTGAGATGATAGAGATCCGTTATTCGATCGACAACAAGCTGGCATTTTCGCAGATTGCGAACGAAGACGGTGTCATTGATGGCATTGATGACTCCATCGTATTTGATGAAAACACGTCACCTGGAACGCATCAAGTCTCAGTAAAGTATGTTTATCGCGGCAAGAAGTGGGGCGTTTTTGAATATATGCATCACTATAGTTTTGTCGTTGAATCTGGATATTCTTTTGTTCTCGAAGAAGGTAAGAGTGCCGAACTGACGATCACAGCAGCCGAGAAGGGCGATGCATTTACGGCGTACGAAGAGCGTCCGACGGTAGAATATGCATTTGAGCAGTATAATCTGGCAGCTGACAGTGCCGCAGCGAAGGCCGCAGAAACCAAGTAATCAGGGAGAAAGGGTATGAAACTCCGCGCAATATGTTTGCTGTCCATTTTATGCATGACAGCTACGACAGCGTATGCCGATCCGATCGACACGTACGCGAGCCGATATGCAGACCTTGAGACGAGTGTAGCACGTGTATCAGCTGAATTTCAGAATCAGCGTCAAAGCGCACATACTGGCGACATTACGGACAGATTATCAGAGGGTATTGTCCTTTTTGCGTCCAACGATTTCGAGCGTGCGAGCTATATGTTTATGGATATTGTGTCGCACGAAGACTGGCAGCATCTCCCTGAATACAACACGGCTCGTCTGTATCTAGCACGATCCCTGTATGAACGAAGCTACTACAGATTGTCAGAAAACCATCTTGTTGCGCTCATCCAAGACGATCCGAGCGGAGCTAACACGCACGATGCCGTCTCGCTTCTCGTTCAGACAGCACAGTTTACCGAAAACTGGGATGTGGTTGTTGATGTCATTCGTCGCACAGGCAATTTCAACTCTGATCCGATCCTTCAGTACGCCTATGGCCGTTCGCTCTTTTTTCAGGGCAACGACAGTGAAGCAGCCCAAATTCTTTTGCCGATCCAAAACACTACGGACATCACAGGACTTCGAGCCACATACGTCTTAGGAGCAATTAAAGTTCGCCAAGGAGAACTTGACGAAGCGCTGGGATATTTTGAACGCGTCGCATCTTCATCGGCCAAGTTTCCGCAGAGCGACGTCATGCATGACCTGGCGAACCTTTCGATCGCCCGCATTGCCTATGAGCAGAAAAACTGGAGTTCCGCAGTTGAACACTACCAGCTCATTCCCGAAAGCAGCGCCTACTTTGGAGATGTTTTGTACGAACTCGGTTGGGCACAAATTCGACAAGAGAACTACACAGCAGCGAAGCAGAATTTTGAAATTTTGATGTTATCGTTTCCGAAACATCGACGTACGCTTGATACGAAGCATTTTCTTGCAGATATTGAGCGAGAATTGGGACATTACGACGACGCCATGGCATCGTATCAGAAGATTGTCGGCACGTATGAACCCATCATGACGAAGATGGAAAACAGCGGCATCAGTTCATCGGAACGCCGAGAGCTCATCGAAAAGCAGATCGAACAGGGAACCTTTGATAGCATCGAGATCATACCCGCTGAAGCACGCGATTCATTTGCCAGCGACGAAAACATCGTACGCGTCGAAGCAGTCCTCAATGGTCTTGAAGTCAGCGAAGCAAACACTGCTGTTTCGGAAAAGATCATCGACGAAATTGAGACGATCTTAAGCTCACGCGAACAGATCATGGCTTTGCCCGAATTCAGTAAGTTTTCTAACGATGTCCGCGATGTCGAACTAGCAGCAGTACTTCTGGGTGTCGAAATTACGAGAGAGTATAGCACGATTTCGGTGGATCTGACGGACGATATCACAGCGGTTGCAGGGCTTCCACGTTCGCAGGTCGAACGTGATATTATACAAAGCAACGTCAACACGAACATTCAGGAACGATCGAACCGCTTCCATCGACTTCAACTTCAATCAGACAACATTCGTCACCGCATTCGCATTGTTCAAAACTGGCTTTCGAATGATTCAACGGCCGAAATTAGTCCCGAAGAACGAGCACAGCTCAACGCAGAACTCGACGGCTTAAACGAAAAGCTTGCGTTACTTGAGTATTCTCAGGGGAGCATCGAAACGACCATTTCAACGACGCGACTGACAGGTCTTGATGCTGTTTCATCTGCCCAACTCGGAGCTCGTCTCAACGCACTTGAGCGTATCCGCGACGTTCTTGAGGCTCAATGGAAGTCTGATCTAAAAAATACTAGCCTAGATTCTGGATACCGCGCATTGATAACCTCTTTGCATACAACGCTAGGAGAGATTGACGGGCTGAAAGGTGAATTAGACCTCGCTGTTTCTGAGAAGTACGAAGATCTCCACACGAGACTCGAACGCGAAAAGAAAATCGTTGCCGCAGAACGCGCGCGATACACAGAAACAAAGCAGAGCGTCAGCAAAACAGCCGGCGATCTCGCAACAACGTTCTGGGATTCCGTCTACGACCGCATTCGTAATCTCGTCATGGATGCAGATCTCGGTATGGTCGACATCGCATGGATTAAAAAAGATGCGCGTTCCAAAGAACTGTCCACTGCGATTGAGGAACGCAAAAAAGAACGTGATGTTCTCGAACAGGATTTCAAACAGTATCTGAAAGAGTCCGGTCAGGATTAAAAAACTTACGTAATAGAGTGCCTGCAACGTGATCAGAAACCACATTGTTGATTCTATAGATCAAACATTGCAGAACTTTTCATAATACTATGGAGTATTTCGAGTGAACCGCTCTTTGTTACATAAAAACCTCCACTTTGCATTACTGTCAATGTGGACGCTATTTGGCTCTACCAACGTTTTTGCTCAGGACGACGCAGAAAATGCTGCCCCTGGCGACGATGACAAAATGACTAGCCTCAGTGACGAAAAACAGGCCGTCTACAAAGAGTACAAGTCAGCAGCAGAACGTTACCGCAAAGAAGTCAGCAGCTATAAGCTTGACTTAAGACGCACGCTGATGAGCGATTATCAAACGCGTCTTTCAAGTGTCGACAACGCTTACTCCGAACGCATTGAGACGCTTCGCTCCGAAGAAGCCGTCATGCGAGCCGATGTTATCAAGCGTATGGAAGACTTCCTCAAACGCTACGGAGACAGCAACGAACGATCTGCAGATATTCTCTATCGTTTGGCTCGACTTTATTATGAAGAAGCAGACGAAGCCTACTTGAATGATAATTCAGGTAAAATGGAGTACGCAGACTTCACTAAGACGCTCGATATGCTCGACAGATTGGAACGCAACTTCCCCGACTACTATCAGATGGACGGCGTTCTTTATCTAAAAGGTTACTGCCTCCAGCAAATGGATCGAGGCGAAGAAGGAAAAGACACGTTTATTAGCCTTCTCGAACGTTATCCCGATACGACACGCCGCGCAGAAGTCTATACGCGCATCGGCGAATACTACTTTGAACAGTCACAGGATGCGATCTTAGGCTTTGGCGGCCAAATCATGTGGGACAAGGCTCTTGAGTACTACACCAAAGCCGTCGAAGTCGGCAACGACACCTCCGTATACGACCGAGCCCTCTACCGCAAAGCTTGGACTGAATACTACACCGACGACTACGATCATATGATTCGCGACTTCATTACGCTCGTCGGATTTGCTGATCGTTCGCCTAATGGCAGTGCTCTCCGTACCGAAGCCATCGACTTCATGGCCGCAGCACTCGCCGAAGAAGACTGGGATCTCACCGACGATGTCGCCATGGACCCCGATTACGGTATTAAGCGATTTGACAAATACCTCAACAACGGTGAACCCTTCGAGCTCGAAGTTCTTCGCAAATTTGCTGATACACTCGCTGAGCAAACGCGTTACGAGTACGCAGCAGACGCATACGATACCTATATTAATCGTTCGCCGTGCGCAGACGATATGCCCGAAGTCGTACAAATCTTCATCAGCGTACTCAACCAGTCCGGACAGGTCGATCGTGCTGCACGCGAACAGGTTAAAATTGCCTCACGTATCGGCAGCAACTCCGATTGGTATAAATGTCAGGAGGAAAAAGGTAACTTCGAAGCAATGGCTTCGGCTGATACAATCTTCCAAAAAGCAATTAAAAATTCGATTATCGCCTACCACGATCTCGTGACGCGTACCGAAGATGCCATGGTCATGGCACAGTACACAATCGAAGACCAGTCTGCCTCCAATGCCGAACGCGCTGAAGCGCAACAAAAACTGATCGAACTCGAAAAAACATATAAAGAACAAAATATCGAGTTAGCCGAACTCACCGCTGAATTTGTCAAACGCTTCCCCAATGACGAAGAAAGTTACAACTATCGCTACTTGTTGGGGCAGGCCTACTTCTATGGTGGTGAATACGAAAAATCGATCGAGACGTTTATGAAGATCCGCGACGTTAAAAATGCGCGCTTCCAAAATGATACCGCTCGCTACATCGCTGATGCCTGGGAACTCATCGTCGCCCGCAAAGCCGAAACAGAAGATAAGTATATTTATGCCCTTACAGTTCAAAATATTGCGGCACAGATCAATAAAGGCAGACTTTCTGTCGACATGGTTCCTATGAGTCTTCTTCTTTCGCCCGATACAATTTCTGCTCGTTTTTCGAAAGAACAGCTTGCGGCAGCGCGTTCAGCAAAAAAATGTGCCCCCAATCAAACAGGCTTACCCGAAGAAGTCACCAACCTCGTCGAAGCGCGCGAAAAATTCAGCGAGATCGAAAACGCAAGCGGCCAAACAGATCCAGATCGAACGCTTGCACCGCAGTACCGTTATGATAATGCAATGATCTATTATAACTATGGCGATTACGACGAAGCCGAAAAACGCTTCAACCTCATTATCGAGAACAATCCGGCATCCAACCACGCCGTTAGTGCCGCTGAGATTATCATTTCGCATTACGAAGATTGTAACCAACTCGATAAAGTCGCTGAGCTCTCCGACAAGTTCGCTCAGATGAACCTCGGCGCTTCGACCGACTCTAGTGATACAGTTCTTAATGCCCGATTCACAGATCTGAAATACCAAGCACTCTTTAAAATCGCATTCCAGCTCTTCGATGACAAAAAATATCTCGAAGCGGCTGCAGAATTTTTGCGCATTATCGAAGAAAATCCAACCTTCGAACACAATAACCTTGCACTCTACAACGCTGCTTTCGCTTATGAACAAATGAAGTACTACGATAGCTCCATGCAGCTCTATCGTCGCGTACTTAAAGAATACGGCAAAACCAAAGAAGCCGTCGATGCGCTCTATCGTATCGGTGTGAACGCCGAAAAATTCTTTGATTTCGATACGGCAATCGATAGCTTCCTCTCCCTCTACAACAACAAAAGCGAAAACTATCAGGCGTTTGCCCATCGCGTGGACGCGCTCCGCAGTGCCGCACGCATTAAACTCCTCACAGAAGATCAAAAAGGTGCTGCAGAACTCCTCGTCCGCTACCATAAAGACTTCCCAAGCCAGGACGATGCACCAGCGTTCCTATACCAAGCTGGCCGCGTGTACGCCGAAATCGGCAACATTTCACAAGCTCAAAAGATCTTCTCCGAACTTCGCAGCAAATATACTTCTGTTCCAAACGTTCGTCCCTATATCATCGCTTCTTACACCATCGAAGGTAAATACTATCGCGCCCAAAACAAATCGGCCTCTAAAAGCAAAGCACGTGAGTATTTCCAGCTTGCAGTTTCGCTTTACCAAAATGCCCCTGCTTCGTCTGGCGACCTTGGACGCATGAACGCCGCAGAAGCTGCCTATAACCTCGTTGATATGGATCGCGAAGAATGGGCTGCCGAAAAGATCAGCGGTAAGATGAAGGTCATGATCGAAAAACTCAAAGATCATATGGCCAAAATGCAAACGCTCTCTTCTCGTTTTTCTGCCATTAACAACTACGGCGTCAAAACTTGGGCTCTCGCTGCAACCTATCAAAAAGCGACGATGATGCACGACACGGTCGATATGCTCGAAAATATCAATCGACCGTCCGATATTCCAAACGGCAGCGATGCCCACCTCGCGTTCCTCTCCTCCATGAGCGATATGGCTACGGGTGCTCGCGATGCCGCTATCAAAGCTTATCAGGAAACGATCGATGCTGGACGTTACGTCCCTGGCGGCACCGATTGGACCAAAAAAGCCGTCGACGGCCTCAAACAACTCGACCGTACCGCAAGCTCGCTCGAACGTATGCTCAACGCAACTGAACTCCAAAACGCCGGTACCTTCATTACAAACAAAGTCTGGACCGATCGACTCGCTGCCGAAAAAGCCGCCGCAGAAGCCGAAAAAGCCGCTGCTGACCGCGCTCAGGCCGCTAAGGAGAATTGATGATGATCTGCAAACACTTCTTTTTACGCGCCCTCTCGCTCGCAGCTTGCTGCGCACTAGCCGCTTGCTCCTCCTCCGACAAAAAAACCAATACAGCCGCAGATCAGGCGCAAATAGCTCAGAACGAAGCCTCATCCTCAAATACGACTTCTAAATCTAACCAAACAACACTCGATGATTCACGCTCGCCCGTAGACAAAGAGAAAAAAGCCGTTGCGGCTTACAATACCGAAAGTTCGAATGAAAATATTCGCGTCGCAACAGATATCGAAAATGCCCTAAGATATGCGCATAATAATGATAAAAATGCTGCGCTTCAGGCCCTCGATAGCGCTGCAAAAAAATCACCTAAAGCTTTTTTGGTGCCTTACAATAAAGGCTTAATTTACGAATGGTCTGGCGATCAAAACAACGCAGCCGCTGCCTACGAAGCGGCACTTCGCATCGAACCAAAATTCTCCCCTGCCCTACTGAATCTCGTGCGTCTCAAGATTGCACAAGATCAGGCCTCGACAGCGCTTTCCATTGCTACAACTTACGTCAATAACTACCCTGACGCTTTCGATCATAATATCGCTAAACTCGAAGCAATGATCGCGCTCAAACAATACGACGCTTGCGTTAATGAAGCACGTCGCCTCCTCAAAATCGATGAGGCAAACCCCGAACTGCGTTACGAAATTGCCCTCGCAGAGTATAACCGTAACCGCCTTAACCTCGCGGAATTCGTCGTCGGCGAAGCCCTCGAAATTACCCCGGATTACGTCGATGCTCTCTTCCTCAAAGCGCGTATCCACCACCGCCTCGTCGCAACTGAACCTACTTACGCTACAGGCCTCTCGGGTGAGCTTGACCGCGTTCTCGAATTGCAACCTGACCACATCGAAGCCCTTTGGATGCGCGGCATTATCTATTACGAAGCCAATGATTATACCAACGCTGAAGCCACTTTCCGCCAAGTCATTGCCTACGCGCCAAACCTCGCAGAAGGCTACGTCAACCTCGCGAACGTTCTCAAAACGCTCAATAAAGGTCCCGAAGCCGAAAAAAATCTCCAAAAGGCAGAGCAGCTTTCGCCAAATAATCCTAACGTCGAATTCTCCTTTGGGACGCTCTATCTCAATACCGCAATCATTGAACTCCCTGGCATGGACGACATGGATAGACTAAATCAAGCCAAGGCCCGTTTTAAGGCCGCCGCTTCTCATACGACCGACAAAGCCGAAATAAAACTCTTTAACGGCTACGTTCGTACAACTGACGACGCGATCGAAGCTCTCGAGGCAGCGCGCGAAGCTGAGGCTCTCTTCGGTTCCGATGATGAATTTAGCGAATAATCACGTGAGGTATCCCATGAAATACTTACTCTATCTCATTACGTTCGTTGCATGCCTGCTCCCCACAGCCGCATTTGCCCAAGATTCCGAAGGTTCGTCGGGGCGTACAGCCCCCGTCTCCCTCGATCTCGACGAAGAAAAACTCTCCATCGAAGCCGATATCCCCTCCGTCGACCTCATCCTATCCTTCAAGGAACTCCAGGATCGCGCACAGGATAACGCCCAAAGCTTCCTCGAAGATATCATCGAAAGCGCCAAACACGAGCCCTTCTAATCAATATCCCTTCGCGCCAAATATTCTCTTTTCTTTTTTATATTTGGCGCTCGCTATTTCGCTTACGCTCAATACGCGAAGCGCAGGCGCCGCTATTGGCCGCATCCTGTTATTCTTATAAATTAGAATTCTTTGGCGGCCAATACGCGCGCCCTTGCGCGTCTATTTCATACGACGCGCCGTAAATGATATTATATTATATCTACAAATTGCATTCAAACACGTCGCAATTCGATATTATACAAACCAACAAATCGCGATCTAACGCAACCACTGTTTAATAATCTTTAATAAATCACAATTAAACTCACCGTAAACAATCTTATATCACTCAACAAATCAAAAGCGCCTATTTTATTCTATAATTTCTAATGCTGCACACCATATCAAGTCCATTCATAGAGACGTACCGTCTCTATGAATGGACTTGATATTCACCGATTTTTTTGCAAAACGGCGCTTTTTCGTCTTGACGGTAAACTTTTTTTTTTTATGAAAAAATACCTTTTATGCGGTGTAAAAGGGTAATTTTTAGGGAATATTGTATGGACCAAAGAAAGCTATTAATATTATGCTTAGTTTCAGTTATCGGTATTGGCTTGGTGGTAACTATCCACATACTTTATAATTTCCATAAAGAGAGAGTGCGACAGATAGAGCAGAGTCTTATAGAAGCTAAACGACAAGAAGAGAAGGTTGAATACGCTAAACAAATGGAATACGCTAAACAACATGACGAACAAGTAAAACGAGAAAGAGAAAAACTAGAAAGAAAGGCTGGATTACAACCTTATAAAAATGTAAAAGTTGGCGACATCATCACTTTTGGTCACTACGAACAAGACAACGATCTATCGAATGGCAAAGAACCCATTAGTTGGCGCGTACTCGCTAAAGACGACTCAGGTAACTACCTCATCGCCAGTGAAAAAGTATTAGATTGTCAGCTCTTCACCATAACGATTGATAAACACGGCAATCTCATTCCTTATAACGATGTTGATAAACACGGCAATCTCATTCCTTATGGCGCGGAGTACTACTGGAAGAACAGCACGATTCGCTCATGGCTCAATGGATATGACGCATCCGAGAATATGGCAAAAATAAGCTATACAGAAGATAACTTCATTGGCACGGCTTTTGATTCTTTTGAAAGGAAGCAGATTAGACATACACGCCAACCGGATGTGCTGCCATATGATGAAATGTTACGACTTGAGGATCGAGTTAATGGTTATAAGGGTCGACTTAAGGATATTATTGATGATTTTTACACACTATTTACCATCCATGATTATACTTCGGATAATATCTTCCTACTTAGCATTGTTGAAGTTTTGAAGTACATGGAACCATCTAAAATTGCTCTTCAAGTCTCTTGGACGCCATATGCAAAGAGTCTATGTCATGACTCAAAGAATAACTATTTCCTACGGACAAAGAGTAGTTATACACGAACTGGGGCTATGGTCAATGATTACGGTTCCTTCGAGAATGATTCTTGGATTTCTGGAAGGAGAGATTCTGCCGCAGGCGTCCGTCCAGCTTTATGGGTGAGCCTACAATAATATGATATATTTTTTAAGGAGATTAAAAAATGCTATATAATAATGACGATATTTTAATCAACAAACACCTATTTACAGAATGGTACGAGGATCAATCTAGCAGTCAAAGCAAATCATACAAAGAACATGCAGTGGATGTTCTTGATTTTTGGTTAGAAGATAAACTTCCGGGAAATGATATTGGATGTTTATTCCGATTTGATGATTTTGATGAATTTAAGACAAAACTTAAATTTATTACCCAAATAGAGAATTATAAATCAGTCAACAACGCAGACCAAAGAGGTCGTACAAATGCTGCTTTAAATTACTTCAAAAAATACCTTAAAAATAAAGTTTATCAAGAATATTTTAATAACAAAGTTTACACCAACAGCATTCAAACAGCACCAATCATTGACTGTCGGGAAAGTCTGGTTCAGCTTGTCTTGAGTGGGGTTTCTGCCAACTTGACAGAAGAAGAAAAATTAAAATATTTTGCTGAGCATATGATTACAAAAACATATTTCTTCAGCCCTGACGCGGTGAACAAAAGACATCATCAAATCATATCTGCACTGGCTCAAAACCAAAAACTACCAGTTCGTTTTTCAACAAAACCAGATGCCTATTGTAATGCTCGAGGCAATATCGTACAATTTAAAAACAAAACGCAAGCTAGAGAAGTATCTCGTACAACAAATATCTATTGTAATTTAGACGCATGTCATATTCCTGTTTACGTGGATAAAGATGGCAATTATGAAGTTCGAACACTCATTCAAACCTATTCAAAAGCCCGTGTCAGTCAAGGAAGCATTGGAAGCAATGTGAGATCAGCGGTTATTTCTCATATTTTCGGAAATGCGTTTCACCCTATCTTTTTTTCAAACTTATGGAATATTGTTATCGTTCCAGATTATCTAAACCCCATTCTCGATAAGGTTGAGCGTTGTAATTCAACCGGTTCGACCTATTTTGACAAAATCGTAAGCTATGTAAAGACATATTATAAAAACTATTTATACAAATTATACAACCTAGATTCAAAAATCGAGGATTATAAAAACCTCGGTATCGACATCAGCGAATTATGTTGTTTTGATAATTCATTTAAAATCGAATCAAATTTAAATCCAATCTACATCGATGAAGTTTTTCAACATAATTAGTAACAAAAAACATATATTTCATAGCATATTAACAAACCATAATAAAATGATAAATTATCCTAATGCGTATTTGAACACGTGAATACGCATCGGATTGGCGGCGTAGAATACCTCGAAATATGCCAAACGATGTGTTATCTTGAACTTGGCAAGCATTGTTTTGGTTAAATGCCAAAGGAGGTAAATCATGGACGAACTGCTCTCTCCAAAACTGGATATTGTTTTCAAAAAGATATTCACTGAAAACCTAGATCTACTTCAGCATTTTGTTGCATCCATGCTGTCAATTCCGATGCATGAAATTACGGGAATTGAGCTGACCAACCCGGAGATGCTGCCTGATGACCCCGATACGAAATTCAGTCGACTGGACTTGCGGCTCTCTTTGGCGACACGCCAGATAGACATCGAAATTCAAGTCAAAAAGATGCTTGGCTATGCCGATCGCTCGCTATTTTATTGGGCAAAGCTCTTTACGTCGGATCTCAAATCTGGCGAAGAATATTTTAGCCTTAAACAGGCGATTTCCATTCATCTCGTCGATTTTATTCTTTTTGAAGACCACAATGAAGCCCATACAGTATGTTGTCCCCATGATTCAGGGAACACAAAGAATTTTTTCAGATAAAATGGTGCTGCACTTTTTTGAGCTGCGAAAAGTTGGTAAAAACGAGGATGAAAAGCTGTCTGCGTCTATGGCGCTATGGCTCAAGTTTTTTAATGTCAAAACAACGGAGGATTTGGCAATGTTTGAAACCGATCAAGTCATGCATAAAGCATCCAATGTACTTCGTGTTATGAGTGATGACGACAGAATGCGCGAAGCCGCACGTATGCGCGAAAAGCGACTGCACGATGAAGCCACATTCCTCGCGACGGCCAGAGCTGAAGGTCGTGCCGAAGGTCGTGCCGAAGGCAGAGCTGAAGGAAAGATTGAGGCCCTGATTGAACTTGTTAAGTCTGGGCTCCTTTCACTACAAATTGCAGCCGCACAAGTATCGATGAGCGAATCAGAATTTGAAGCGCTTTGTGCGAAGCATTAACCAGGTTACCCATTCAAAAAATAGTCCCGAACCATATTTTATATGCCCAACGAAGTTGTAAGCAACGACATATCATTGGGATAGTCAAGAGCCGTCAGGTTGTCGGCCACGCTGATAACCTGACGACTAAATGATATGATATTAATCTGCTACACACGCTTTTTGCGTTGAATTACAAGTTGACCCAACAGGACAACTCTGCACTTCACCAAGGCGTTTGTTTACACAAACCTGATATTTCGTAGCATCTTCAGATAAACATACGATCGCATTCTCGGTTGTACATTCGGGATACATGCACTCACCCACCCCGAACTCATTGATGTCACAAATACGATCCGTCTCAGCACAATTTAAACTTTTAACGCCATCTGTCACGAGTTTGTGATCGTCGGTGCAATACATGAGCGTTTCACCGTCACAGAAGTTGCCGTTACATTCTTCTTTCATACAAACGGCTTCGTTGTCAGACAATTTAACACAGACCCCACCCTCTTTTCCGCAGTCTGTCGCACTTGTCGGTGCTTCGTTTCCAGTTTCGAGACATTCATAGAGGAAATTTGTTTTGCCGTTGCAGTAGGAACGTCCTTCAACACAGGCATTCGAGTGGTTGAGCTGATTGCAGGATTTTTCTTCAGAATTGTAAACCGTACCAGGCTCAATACAAAGGATAGTACTGCAACTGTCCGCATTTCGACACGAAAGACGTGCGCCCGCAATTTCAGAGGCAGGACAAGGCTTTTGATCCCAAGTACCTTGCGCGTTGCAAGTAAAAAGCACAGCTTCTTGACCATTGTCAGAACACTTTGTTTCACCAACCTTGCATTTTTCTGAGACTTTACATTCTACGCCCGTAGAAGATTCTACACAAACACCATTACATGCAACGTTGTTCCAATGTCCCGAAACACATTGTTGCAATGCGCTACCGTCACATTGCATGGCCCCCTCACGACACCCCGTCTTGCAGGCTTCACAAACGGTTTGGCCAGTACAATCGGAAGATTCACTCCATTTGCCCGAAGCTAAACACGTTTGAATCGCAGAAGATCCCGAACAGCGCGTCGTACCAGCAATACCACAACTTTCGGAGGATGGCTGACAAACAGGCCCCAAATCAGTATGAACGCAAACATCCGTACTATTTGCGCATGGCAGGTTCTTCCAATTGCCATGGGTATCACAAGCTTGCATCGTAGTCCCTTGACAACGTTTTTCGCCGATCGAACATCCATCGTTGTCATTATCATCCGAATCACTACCACAGCTAACGACACAAATTGCAGCACTTAAGAGTGCAAATAAAACAAAAAAGCGTTTCATATCGTCCTCAAATACAAGTAATATGTAAGAGTAGTTATTGAACTCAATCGCAAACCACCCCAGCAAGCCACAAAGACGGCGCTTATTGAGGCTGCAAGGCCGAAAAAGCGCCGACTGCGTCGGCAAATGTAATTGCCGACGCTGAGCCACCGTATTGCAAAGCAATAGGTGGCTCAAAAATATAAAATCATTTATTATAATTAAGAGTTTGCATTTATGACAAAGTGCTATTCTTCATCCTCGTGGTGTCCATGACAGCATCCACAGTCACAATCGTCCTCGTCATCGCAATCGCAGCCGCAACCACCATGACAGCCGCCACAGCCTCCGCAGCCGCATTCGTCATCGCCACCACAGCCGCAACCACCGTGACAACCACCACAACCACCACAACCACCATGACAACCGCAACCAGACTGTTTCGATGCCTCAAAGAAAGCTTGAACATTGGGATCCAGCGGCGTCACGAGGAAACTGTCACCGAACTCGTCGTCATCAACGAGCTGAACGTCGATACCGCCCATACCTTCGAGAAGATCGCGGTCGATAATGATCTTGAAACCGTCAAAATCGCAGCATTCATCGACATTTTCGTCGTACATAGCGAGCATAAAGCCCCACTGAGGGCCACCGCAAAAAGCGAGGTCCATGTAGATGCGGACGGCGTGATCGGGACGAGCCTCAACAGAGGCGGCTTTGAGCGTGCGCAGGCGCGCAACGGCTTCGTCAGAAATACGAAATTCTTTCATCGAACGTTCCTTATACAAAAGGTAATTATTATAAAAGATTATATAAACTGAGGAAATTACCCCAGCTGAACAAATGCAGACAAACTGCACCGCACACCGATTAACAAAAAAAGGACAGGATGTATTCACCCTGTCCTCATTTATAAATATTAATAAAGCGCGTAGCCTAAGCCAAGCATGATTTCATGATAAAATTCCTGAACTTCGGCATTACTTGGGCTCGAACAATTCTTATCCAAACAGCCATTTCCACTATATTTTGTTAAATTATAAGAGAACTGATATCCAGCGTGAACAAAGAAGCCTTTGTAAATATCATACGAAAAATCGAGGCCCGTGCTAAGTCCAACACTCGAAGCAATGCTCGTTCCCCAATATTTAAGATAATCAATGCCGCCATTATTACCATTAATATTAAATAAGAAATTGGCGGAGAAGCGGAAATCGTCGATCGCAATTGGCGTTGAATAGCGCGCGCCTAACTGGAAGGCATGCGCAACACTACCGCGATAGAGCTTGTTTTCTTGAAGTTTGTAGCCCGTATAAGCGTAACCGAGAATAAAGTCGACGGCCATGCCATTGGGATCCAGCTTGCCATCTCGTTTTTGAAGAAGGAGTTTGTAAACGACGTCAACGTTTGCGCGAATGTAGTTCGTTCCGCATTTAAGCGTAAAGACGCCATTTTCAGAACCATCGACAACAGTACATTCGGTATCACTGTTGTCCACCTGAAGCGAAGTGTCGTGGAACCCATATCCAACGCCAAACGAGATACCGAGCCCCTGAAGATAATCGATATCGCTAAAGAGCGGCGTGGGGAAGAAATCGAGATCGAAGCTGAAGACAGGATAAACGGCAGAGCGATAACTGATGACATCGCCTCCATTCTTATCTTCGGATTTTAAGCGACGAATCCCTGGACTAGCATTGACGCCAACTTTGAGGATGGGGCGCCCGAAGCCCGACTTAATCTTGCCGATAAAGCCCGAATCTCCTGAAGTATAAACGTCGGGAATATTGACGTTGTACGTTGCACCGCGGGCAACACTGACATTTTGAGTGACGGAATCGCGGCCCGGATAAGTGAGCACCCACTGCTCAAGCGCTTCGGTGTCCTGCTGCATAATCGGCGTTTCGAGCGGCGTTACACCGAGAATGACGCCGTTGCGCGAAACTTCAGCACCCGCAGGTGTTGAAATAATTTTGACCATAATATCTGACGGATAGTCGTCAGGATTAATATCACCAATGATCGTTTCGACTGCTTTTCGAACCTTGAGCTTTTCTGTCTTTGAAATTTTGTTCTTTTTTGCCAGTTTAATTTCAAAATCTTGAATCAACTCGCCTGTATACGCATTGTAGATATTAAAGACGAGCTTGCTTCCCCCAGAAGAGCGCTGATGTATAAAGTAAACGACAGCATCGTGACGGACTGATTTGTTGACCTTTTTAATCAGGTCAGGATCTTTCCAGTAACTTCCCGAAACACCCACCTGCGAAGCTGCGTCGTTCATGTCATCTTGACCGAAAACGATGTGTCCGTTGTCAGAGAAGATGTCGCGCAGCGCCGAAGTTAAAGTGTTTCCGCTGACGTCGTTCTCGACGTCAGGAATATCGATCAATCTGGCAGCAGTATCCTGAGCAGAGGCAAAGATCGGTGCTATGCACAAGAATGCCATAAAGACAGCGTAAGCCAGGGTTTTGTATAAGTTCATAAAAGCTCCGACAAAAAAGTCCTCAAAAAAGCTCATAGATTATCGCCTAAAAGCGAATCAATAGCAACACCGACGGAGCTTCACCAAACATCAACGCATCCAAACTTTTCCTACGTGCACAGGGAACTGAAATGACGCCTGAAAATCGCCCAATTCAAAGACGGAACGTGTTGAGCGGTCTTCAACATTCACGTACCGGACAAGATTCAATTTGCCCCTGATCGAACCTTTTACTGACTCGCGACGTTCAACCGAAAACTCATTCAACGATAATGTTCCCGTAATGACAAAAGTCTGCCTCGGTTCACATCTGCCAACATAAAGCGTCGCATGATAACAGCCGTCCAGCGTCAGCTCGACATCGGAACCTTCAATTTCATGTGGCGTGGCACACGTTGTAGAAGGATCATCCGGCGCCCAAGGCTTAAAATCAATCCCGAGCATGGTGGAATCCATCTTATCGCGCACCTGGTTGTACATAATGATCTGCCAGATCGCCCCATCAAAGCCCTGGGCATCGAATACGTCAAAGCGATCGTGATCATAATAATTGATGCATTCGATGGAATCGTTGGTTATTTCGGCACTGCCTTGAGCATTTTCGTCTTCAACGGAAGACGATATAAATTCATAAGACCCTTTTTTTTCGATCGTATTGATATCATCAATCCACGAGCAAGAAACGCCCCCACCGGCCATTAAAAATAATAAAAACAGAATAAATACACGATGCATATGATCAAATAACCTTTTACGTCCATGCCGAGCAGACACGTTATTATACGCCTGTTGAAATGCTGTGTCACCAAACAAACACGCTAAATCGAACAGCTATGTGCGTCATTTTATGGAAGGGGGAAGTGTCCCCCTGAGCAGCTATCCGCTCAGGCCTGCGGCGCCATTGCGCCATTGGCTTCGCGGATACGCTGCTACCCCCTCTAGCCTGCGGCGCGCTCGTACGCGATCTATCTTTGAACAGAACAGTGATCCAAAGCAAAATCAAAAAAGGCCTAACGATAAACGCTAGGCCTTATTAATGTAATTTGCGTTAATTAGACGAAGTGAATGAGTTCACTTGAAGCAAACGGTTGACGAAGTTTTTCGACGGCACGAACTTCGATTTGACGAATACGTTCACGCGTAAGGTTGAATTCCTGGCCGACTTCTTCGAGCGTAGAGGTACGAACAAGTCCGATACCGTAACGGAGTACGAGAATTCGGGATTCGCGTTCGGTAAGCGTGCCGAGGAGTTTTTCAAGTTCACTAGCCAAATCAGCTTCGGAGAGAATATCGATCTGATCGGGAGAACGATCATCTTCAATAAAGTCGCCGAAAGTAGCATCTTCATCATCGCCAACAGGAGCGTCGAGCGAAACGGTCGTGCGGGAGACTTGCATCATCTGAGCGACGTAATCAGGCGAAAGATCGAGGGCTTTCGCGATTTCTTCGTGCGAAGGTGTATGCCCCAGATCGTGTTCGAGCTGATGCGACATACGGTTGATGCGATTAATGATGTCAACAAGGTGAATGGGGACGCGAACGGTACGGGACTGATCAGCATAAGCGCGTGTAATGCTCTGTTTGATCCACCACGTGGCGTAAGTTGAGAATTTGTTGCCGAGTTTATAATTGAATTTTTCGACAGCGCGCATGAGACCGATGTTGCCTTCCTGGATGAGATCGAGAAGAGGAACGCGGCGTGTGTAATGACGAGCGATGGTGTAAACGAGTCGGAGGTTGGAAACAATCATAATTTCGCGAGCGCGTTCGTAGCGAGCACTAGCGCTCTGAATCGAAGCCATGTTTTTTTCAAAAGCATCGAAATCATCGCCGACGACAGGCTGAATTTCAACGCGAGCATTTGTCCAACGATCGTAAGCGGCTTTGTAACGAGCAAACTGAGATTTGGTAACGATATAGGTACAAGGCTCATTCTTTTCAAAGCTAACGAGATTTTGAATGAGTTCATCCGAAGTACAGCAAAGCGAACCGCAAAGATCGAACCAAGCATTACGAGCCGAAATGAGATTAGCGCTCAGTGCCTGAAGTTTGCGTACAACCATGAGTACGAAATCCATACCGAGATCAAGTTTTTGCATCGTTTCGACGATTTTGCGCTGATTTTCTGGTTCGAAACAATTTTCGCCGGAAAGAAGTTCTTTGAGTTCAGCAAAACCGTTGATCAAAAGCTCGCTAGATTCTTCACGTTCGTCGTCTTCCATCTGTTTGTGCCCGATGAGATCTTTGAGTTTGAGCTCACCATTGCAAAAAGCGGAAACCTGATTGAGGATGATCGAAACGCCAGCTTTTGTCCCGAAAGCAGCGAGCATCATCTGCTCACGGGATTCATCCATTTCGTTGCCATAGAATTCTTCGAGTTCGCGCGTGAGCGTAGGGAGAGCTTTAATACGACGCGTATAGTAGCAAGCAACGCGATTATCGGAATCATGTTCGAAAGCTTTAGCAGCGAGTTGTGCGGATTGAAGATTGTATTGCGCCCAATTATTATCGATTTGATTCACGGTCTGATTCATAATAACCCTCTCTATTCCCCCAAAAAAGAAATTCCAAAGAAGCAGCTCAAGGCTGTCAGATCAGCACTTGGCTGTCACACTGGGAGATAACGCAAAGGCAATGCCAACTCTTAAAAACGTTTAATTTGCTTACAGTACAACGAAATGCGCAGTTTTTATATAAGTTGCAGAAGCAGAGGCTCTTCGATTCGGACATTTGTGTCATAGAGCAGAACGCCAAATGTCATAGAAAACGGGGTAAACAGGGCTAAAAAACTCGGAAACCGTTTAAAGGCGCACAAAAGAAAGCTCTGACAAACATGTCAGAGTTCAAGCCTAAAAGCATTATTTTGTCTTGATGCGTCATAATTTAGCAGATGAAAAAAGCAATTCAAGGGGCAAAAGTTCAAAAAACAAAAAACTCAACTATCTGAGATAGCACCGTGTCGGCGAAGCTGATACGGCCCTTTACCACCCGCTATTATCTACGATGCCTCTTAGCATGCTACGAAGCTCCGTAGATAATACTATTTGTGAGATCGCAAAACACCATTGTTACCTACCTATCATGTGATAGTATAAAATCACAATGTGGGTGCGAACTGCTACTATGGCTGCCGTATCAGATATGATAATTACATAACAAAAGGAGTAATTAGAATGCAGAGAATTAATGAATTTTTGAGTAATGCGAAAGTTTTCTTCTTAGCGACCACCGATGGTGATCAGCCTAAAATCCGTCCTCTTGGCTTTCAAAAACTGGTCGACGGCAAGCTGATCTTTGGCATTGGCAACCACAAAGACGTCTATCGTCAGCTCATAGCCAATCCTCGCGCAGAAATCACGGCCATGAATGAAAAGATGGAATGGATCCGTTATACCGGCAAAGCCGTTTTCGAGACCGACAATAAATATGAAGAACTGGTATTTGTCGATTTTCCTTATCTCCGCGATGTGTATAAACAGATCGACGCCCATATCGCAATATTCCACCTGGAAGATGCTAAAGCTGAGATTCGTTCTGCATCCGGTGAGGTAATTGAAACTTTGTCGTGCTAAGTATAGCGGTAGCCCCATACGATAGTGATGCCCATCTTTCCTGCTGACGCCCCTTTGGAATCCCATCGCTCTTTTATCGCGCGTGTAGAACTCACTTCTTTCAAATGAGCTGCACGCGCACAGCCGCCCGGAACGGCGGCGAGCACATTGGCGAAGCGTCGGTGGCGTATCGCAAAGCGATAGCCGCCGAGCGTGGGCGTATCGCGAAACGATAGCCCGCGCGAAAAGCGGTTGCACGATGAAGCCACATTCCTCGCTACCGCTAGAGCTGAAGGACGTGCCGAAGGAAGAGCTGAAGGCAAAATTGAAACACTAATTAAACTAGTAAAGTCAGGTCTTCTTTCTCTGCAAATTACAGCAACTCAAGTTTCGATGAGCGAATCAGAGTTTGAAGCGCTTTGTGCGAAAAATTAACTGGTAGATTCCCAAGTCATGAACAAAGCATCCAACGTACTTCGTGTCATGAGTATTTTATGAAAATTTCGTGGGATAGCTGTTATTTCACTTATTTGCAAACGTGGACTTTTATGACAGCTGAATCATGACGTTTTTTGACTATTTAGTCTTCCGCGAGACAATCGCCAAACTCATCGCATCCGAACTGACATGATTGGGGACAGCCGGAATCCGCGCATTCACCGTTGACATCACAGCCCGTTTGGCAATCTTCGGGGCACGCACAAGTCCAATCGGAATCACATCCGTCGACACAATTTTCCGGACACGATTCTTTGGGGAGACAAATACCAGATTCGCTGCACCCGTCCTCACAGAAATCTGGGCAAACGCATTGACCGTCATCCATACATTCCGATTGGCAATAAGTTTCACAATATGCCTTGGGTTCCAAGCAATTTCCAAGAAGATCACACCCCGTTTCGCAGTCATCCGGGCACAGACAGACGAGAGCTTCGTCACATCCATTGACGCATTTCCCGCCACATGTACGATCAGAACCGGATTCATCTGAACATGCCCATGCCACCCAAGCTAAGCTTGCAACCACCGAGATAATTTTTAGGATTATTTTCATCTTACTCGAGCAAGGAAGTCCACGGTCATTAGAGCGTGGAAGGAATGCGGATGATATGCACAAAAGTGTACAATGCATCCATGTTCAAAGGTTAAAATAAATTCGAAATATCTACTAGATTGATAAATAATCCTCCAGAGACATTCGAGCATTTTCCATATTATCATATCACGAACACACAAATACATCCAGATGAGCTCTTAAAAAACTATCCAATGAAATCCAGGGTACAGCTTCGCCAAGTTGCCCATACACCGCGTCCTGCATATACATACTATTCCAAAAGCCAATCGATAATATTCGTCAAACAAACGCCATCATAAGAAGTATTATAATTTCTATCCATCGACAGAACCATTTTAGGATAATGATCGGTTAATTTAAAAAATGGCCTAAGTTCACGCGCCTTAGTTTCAGGTGAATTCATACTTTATGTAACCTGTATATATAGTTTTTCGTTAGACTTTTCGGCGATAAAATCAATTTCAAAATCGCCAATTTTACCAATATGAACCGTACAATTTCGGCTGGGGCGTTCAGTCTGATATGTGATGTTGAGTCCAGTTAATGATTTTTCTGGGCTCAAATTTATATTTTTTTAGATCGAATTTATCAAAAGGAGAACCATATTTTATAAAGAGAGACGAAACGGGATGGGGAGATTCGACAATAAAGAATTTTGCTTGATTATTATTAGTTAAGACATACTGCTTATAGCAGGAAGCTTTACTTTGTTCTTCTGATTTGCAAATATTAATTTGAGAAACAGCACTGTTAAATAATTCTACTGCATGTTTACCTAATAAGATAAAAAAGATATCCTTGTTGTTTTCTAATAGCGAGCAAATTACACGTTTTGTAAGTTCTTTCCATCCAAGTTTTTTGTGGGAAGCGGCATTGTCTCGAACTTTTCTACTGTCACCACGACCGACTGTGAGAATAGCATTCAGGAGTAAGACGCCTTGCTTCGCCCAGCCATCAAGTTGTTTGTTGTTATCTTTAATATTCAAAACATTAAATATGCGTTTGATAGAATCATTTTTATTACTATAAATGCTTTGTGAAAAACAAAGTCCATCTGCTCGCTCGTCAGGATATGGATCCTGCCCCAATATAACGACTTTTACGTTTTCAAATGGCGTTAACTCAAAAGCTTTGAAGATATCTTTCTGCGAGGGAAAAACTTCTTCTTTATTATTATATCTTTCCTTCAGTTCGTCGATTAACTTTTTACCTTCAGACTTTTTACCTTCAGAATCGAAAAATTCAGTTAATACTTTCCAGCCATTATGATGGCCGTTATCATCTTCCCAAAACTTTTCACACTCAAAAGGAAAAATCTCATTATTCATTTATGAATCCTCCACATTTTTATTAGTAAGTCTCGTTTGCTTATTGACGTGGTTAAAAATCATACGGCGGTGAACGTCCAAACTTTCAGACTTTGATGTCTGAAAGTTTGCTGTATATGTTGTATATAATATATTTCACTCTTTGATAAAAAACTTTGTTGAGCGTTTTAGTTAAGTTGTCCGCGATGGACTCGGTAATTCAAGTCGAAAGTATCCAGTTGCGGAGCCGTATGCGCACAGCCGCCCGGAACGGCGGCGAGCACATTGGCGAAGCGTCGGTGGCGTATCGCAAAGCGATAGCCGCCGAGCGTGGGCGTATCGCGAAACGATAGCCCGCGCCACCACCATAAAAAACAAAAGCGGCACGTGAAACCACGGCCGCTTTGAGTGCGCATTAGATGCTGATTTTATTGGATTTTTGTGACTTCGAAACCGGCGTCTACGATGGCTTTGGTGAGCGTTTCGTTGGAGACGTCTTCGGATTTGAGTTTAACGATGGCGCGATTTTTTTCGTGGGAGACGTCTGCGGATGCGACGCCGTCGATGGCGAGGAGGGCTTTGGTGACGGTGCCGGAGCAGTGACCGCAGTGCATGCCGGTGATGGAAATGGTGCGGGTGAGGGGATCGGAGGGAGCGTCATTGGTGTCGGCGCCGACGAGTTTGGCGAATTTGAGACGAAGCGCGTTTGAGACGACGCTGAAGCTGGAAAGACTCATGGAGAGTGCTCCTATGATGGGGTTGAGCTGCCAGCCCGTGAGCGGGACGAAGGCGCCAGCGGCGAGTGGGATGCCCAACACGTTGTAGAAAAAGGCCCAGAAGAGATTCTGGTGGATATTGGTAAGAGTTTTTCGGCTGAGTTGGATGGCGGCTGCGGCGTCGGTGAGGCGGCTTTTCATGAGGACGATGTCGGCTGCATCGATGGCGATGTCTGTGCCTGCGCCGATGGCGATGCCAACGTCTGCGCGGGTGAGAGCCGGTGCGTCGTTGATGCCGTCACCGATCATCGCGACTTTGCCGTGTTCCTGATATTGCTTGACGACGGCTTCTTTGCCATCGGGGAGGACGCCTGCGATGACGTCGTCGACTCCGGCCTGTGCGGCGATGGCTTTGGCTGTGTTTTCGTTGTCACCGGTGAGCATGACGACTTTGAGGCCCATGTCGTGAAGGGCTTGGATGGCGCTCGGGCTGTCTTTGCGGATTGTATCGGCGACGGCGATGATGCCGAGGAAGCGGTTGTCATCGGCAAAGAAGAGGGGCGTTTTGCCCGACTGAGCGAGTGTGAGTGCGCGGTTGCGCATTTCGTCGGCGAGGGTGGAGTGTTGCTGGATGAAATCGGCGTTGCCCGCGTAAATCGTTGTGCCATCTACGTTTGCGGTCAAGCCTTGACCGGGAATGGCCTTGAATTCGCGAAGCGGGAGCAGCGATTCGGCGTTGGCTTTTGAAGTAATGGCGCGGGCGAGTGGGTGTTCGCTACCGGCTTCAGCAGAAGCGGCGATGCGGAGCAATTCGTCGGCGTCGAGGGCGTTGGCGGGGATGATGTCGGTGACTTCGGGGGTTCCGTTGGTAATCGTGCCGGTTTTATCGAGGATCACAGTTTTGACACGACCGCACGTTTCGAGGGCAGATGCGGTTTTGAAGAGGATACCGTTTTGAGCGCCGACGCCATTGGCTACGATGATGGCCACGGGCGTCGCCAGTCCGAGTGCGCATGGGCAGCTGATGACGAGGACGGAGATGGCGCGGGCGAGTGCGTAGCTCGTCGTTTGTTTGGCACCGAAGAACCAGGCGGCGAAAGTGGCGAGTGAGATACCTATGACCGTGGGAACGAAGATGCCCGAAACTTTGTCGGCAATGCGTGCAATCGGTGCTTTAGTTGCTGCAGCATCGCTGACGAGTCGGATAATTTTCGATAGCGTCGTGTCTTCGCCAATACGCGTGGCTTTGCAAATGAGACGTCCGGATTGATTGATCGTCGCGGCAGAAACGGTGCTACCCACATTTTTGTCGACGGGAATGGATTCGCCGGTCAGGGCCGATTCGTCGACTGCGCTCGTGCCTTCGATGACTTCGCCGTCAACGGGAATAGATTCACCGGGTTTGACGAGGAAGATGTCGTCGATCTTGATTTTGCTGACGGGCGTTGGCGTTTCTACGCCGTTATTGAATAGCGTTGCGGTATTGGGGCGAAGTCGGATGAGGCCTTTGAGGGCGTCGGTCGTGCGGCCTTTGGCGCGCGCTTCGAGGTATTTGCCGACGGTGATGAGCGCGAGGATCATGGCCGCGGAGTCGAAATAGAAATCGTTCATCAACGGTTCGAGTTCGGCGTGTGAGGCGCCTTTAGCGGCGAGTCGCATCATTTTGATGAGCGCCCAGGTGCTTTGGACGAAGGCCGCGCCAGATCCGAGTGACACGAGCGCATCCATGTTTGGCGCGCGATTGATCATGCTCTTTGCGCCGCTGATGAAGAATTTGCGGTTGATGATCATGACAGCGAGTGCGAAGACGAGCTGTGTCCATCCCATCATGACGTGATTACCGACCATGAACGACGGGAGAGGCCAGTTCCAGATCATATTTCCCATGAAGTACATGGGGACGAGCATCAGTATGGTCGATGCGATGAGACGGCGTTTGAGTTTCGGCGTTTCGGTGTCTTCGAGGACGGATTCGTCGTCGTCACCGGCTTGTTTGACCGAAGCACCGTAACCAGCGGCGACGACGGCCTGAATGATATCGTCTTCGGAAGCTGTGCCACTGACGCTCATGCTGTTCGTCAACAAACTGACGGCGCATGACATAACGCCTTCGACGGCATTGACGGCCTTTTCGACGCGAGCACTGCATGCCGCACAGCTCATACCTGTGACGTTGTATTGCGTGGTTCCGGTGCTTGCGCTTGTGGTGCTTGCTGACGACGTTGCGTTTGATTGAAAATCGTCGTGTTTATCAACGTTAAAACGCTGATGAACCCAGGTCGTGATGTCGTTTTTCACCGATGCGATTTTGGCTCGAAGTTTACCGAGCTGCGCGCCGCACTGATGCATCCAGTTTGTAATATGGCGTTTTGCTGCCGCAAATTTAGGCCGTAAGCTATCGAACGGATTTCCATAAATTCCTGTAAAGATGTTTTGTGTCATTAGTTCTCCTTATTTTTAGGTTTTGTCTTATAGACTATGATTTACTGTTTTGCATTCGGCATAGCTGGAGTTTACTGAACGACGCTATTGGCTTTGATCATGCCACAGACATGATCTCAACCAAAGCCATACCAAGCTAATCACCAGCCTTCACCAGACAAGGTAACTCCAATTTTGTTTTTTATATGATGGGCGTCGCCTATCTCCTAACGTCGATACGGCTCGCTGCGTTGGCTATTTCACGTTGAGACGTGCCGTGGCACGTCTCAACAAGTGAAATACGCCGCCGTTTTTGTATATTATGCTGTGGCGCACAAATCGTGCTATAACGCTCAATAGTAGATGTGCACCCCGGAGGAGGCTGACCATGGCTAAGAAAAAGTACCCAATCGGCATTCAGACATTCGAAGAAATTCGAGAAAACGGCTTTTACTATGTCGACAAGACAGACTTGATTCACGAGATCGCAAAGAATAAAGGCTACTATTTCCTTGCCCGTCCTAGGCGGTTTGGAAAAAGTCTGCTGCTTACGACGCTTCAGTCGTATTTTGAAGGCGTATGAAATAGCCATGCCCCCAAAAAAGAAGCTATTATCTATTATCTCACATTCAAGGATACTGGGACATGAAACTTGGAAAACTAAAAGAGATCGATATTGAGAAAGGCCATTACAGAGTTTTTGAACGCATAAAAGCATGCTGAGATTATCATGGGATCGTATTTGAATACAGGCAATTTCTACTTTCAAAAGATGCGCAGTGCGGATATTTTTGTAGATAAAACCGGCATGATCGCTGAGATCAATAAGTTGGTTTGCTCGCCAGACTGCTACATCTGCATGACGCGACCCAGACGTTTTGGGAAGTCTTATGCCGCCAATATGCTCGCGGCATACTACGACAAATCTGTCGATTCCCATGCACTTTTTGATGATCTCGAGATCGCCAAATCACCTGATTATGAAAAATATTTAAATAAATATAATGTTTTATTTGTTGATGTTCAGGGATTGTATGATCGACGAGGAAATATAGATCAGCTCGAACGCACCTTCGAACTTGAAATATTAAAAGATTTACACGAGCGCTGGCCTGACCTTGTCCGAGGTGATGAAAAATGTTTATATGATGCATTTCATGCCATTTATCAAGTTGAACACGAAAAATTTGTATTTATACTCGACGAATGGGACTGCATTTGCCGAAATGAAAAAACAAGACTCGACCTCCATACGCGCTGGGTCAACTTTCTGCGCGAGCTTTTTAAAGACAGACTTTCCGCAGAATATACGGCGCTCGTCTATATGACTGGCATCCTCCCTATTCGAAAATACGGTTCACAGTCTGCACTCGGTCATTTTGAAGAATGCTCCATTGTCCAGCCGCTTCGCTTTACGCCATGGATCGGTTTCACCAAAGAAGAAGTCGATGATTTGTCAAAACAATATAATCTCAAACGCGCTGAAGTGAAACACTGGTATGACGGATATTTATTAAAAAAAACGCATGTTTATAACCCTGCGTCTGTTGTCAAAGCCTGTAGAAATGGCGAATGCAGCATGTACTGGACGAAAACAGAGTCTTTCGAATCGATCAAAAAATACATTGGCATGAATTTCGATGGTTTGAAAGATAAACTTATCAAAATGCTGGAGGGAGAACCTCAACCAATTCACGTGCACAAATTTAACAATACGATGCATGAATTGAATGATGCCAACGATGTCATCACGCTTCTCATCCACCTTGGCTACCTCGGCTACGATGAAAATTATAAAACATCCTTCATTCCCAATGAAGAAGTCAGACAAGTGCTCGAATGCGCAGTTGAAGACTGTGGCTGGCAGGAAGTCATGAAAGCCATCGAGCAATCTGAAAGCTTTATGAAAGCCATTCGCACTAAAAATGCCGCCAAAGCTGGTGATATTCTGCGAAAAATGCACGCAGGTGTTACATCCATCTTGAAATATAATGACGAAAACAGTTTAAGCAGCGCCCTGGGCTTCGCCGTTTATTCTGCGCGAAAAGATTACACCGTCGTCCGCGAATACCCCACGGGTGAAGGATTTGCCGACATTGTCCTCATCCCTCGCGCTGATCGCGACGTCCCCGCCATGATCGTCGAACTCAAATGGGATAAAGACGCCGATACCGCGATCAACCAGATCAAGCAACGCAATTATCTGCAGGGGCTTGAACATTATCACGGCAATATGGTGCTCGTCGGTGTGAATTACGATAAAGATGCAAAAGACAAGGTCCACGAATGCATTATCGAAGACTGGATGGCTGAATAAATGGCGCGGGGCGTATTTCACGTGTGGAGACGTGCGGTCGCACGTCTCCACGTGAAATACGCCCCCCAAAAAATTACCCAAAATGCCGATCCACCAGCGCCTGGAGCGTCCCCGATTTCGCCGCCGCGTCGGCCTCCACAAAATGGGTTGTGGCGCAACGAAGTTCCGGGTCAAAACCTAATATATAATTCGTCGCGATCAAAAAAATAATGCGCGTGACTTCGCGAAAAACGTCGTCCGGAATCACGGTGTCGAACGTTTCAAGCGTCGTTTCGGCCGTGCCATAAGCCATTAAAAATGACGGAATGGTGCGTGCAAACTCGCGCAGATGGTCGCGGATGTCGCCTTCGTAAGCATTTTTTTCGGCGGTTTTCTGCTTTTTCTCGATCGCACACCAACCGCATGGGCGTTATCTCATCCGTCGCCTGCCAGCCCATTCCCAACGCGCCATACGACTCGGTCGCCCAAAGGATGTTCCGTCCTGTCGTATGGTCTTTGAGCAGCAAATCGAGTATCGATTCTTTGCCACACTTTGTTTTGATGAGGCGTTCCATGTCGCCCCGTAAATCGACAATCATATATGTCCTGCGTTTTTACTATGTTCTGTGTTTAGAACGTTTCCTAACCATTTCGTAGCAGAGTGTCTCGAACTCCTTAGTGGGTACACCTAGAAATTTGGCAATCGCCGAAAATGAAATATCGCCATCTTCATCTTTGAAGCTTGCCATGATGTCTTGTTTTAATTTTTCTCTTTCTTCGGTGGTTAGTTCTGTCAAACTCGCGACGTGTGCATCAACCCGAACCTCTGCGAACCCCTCGGCGAACCCTTGAGCGCGTGCGTCAGCTAAATAACTCGCTTCGTCATGAAGCCGTTTTTCGCGCATACGGGCGGCTTCGCGCATTCTGTCTTCATCTGTCATGACGCGTAAAAAACTAGTCTTATTCGTCATGATTTACTGCTCCTTTTCACAAAGTGCTTCGAATTCGGCTTCGGACATATCAGCAAATTCTGCAGCTTCTTCCATGGACATGCTACCCTTTTTGAACTTCGCAATAACCTTTTGAATCCACTTTGTTCTTTCTTCGGCCTTTCCTCTAGCTTCACCCGTTCTCTCTGCGTCAGCCAAATAACTCGCTTCATCGTGCAGACGCTTTTCGCGCATGCGAGCGGCTTCGCGCATTCTGTCGTCATCACTCATCACACGAAGTACATTGGATGCTTTATACATGACTTGATCGGTTTCAAACATTGCCAAATCCTCCGTCGTTTTGACATTAAAAAACTTGAGCCATTGCGCCATAGACGCTGACAGCTTCTCATCCTCGTTTTTACCAATTTTTCGCAGTTCAAAAAAGTGCAGCACCATCTTATCTGAAAAAATTCTCTGTGTACCCTGAATCATGGGTACCACCACCGTGTGCGCTTCATTGCGGTCTTCAAAAAGAATAAAATCCACGAGATGAATCGAAATGGCCTGTTTAAGGCTAAAATATTCTTCACCTGATTTGAGATCCGAAGTAAAGAGCTTTGCCCAATAAAAGAGCGCTCGGTCGGCGTAGCCGAGCATCTTTTTGACTTGAATTTCGATGTCGATCTGGCGTGTCGCCAAAGAGAGCCTTAAGTCCAATCGGCTGAATTTTGTGTCGGGCTCATCAGGAAGCATTTCCGGGTTTGTGAGTTCGATGCCCGTAATTTCTTGCATCGGAATCGACAGCATGGATGCCACAAAATGTTGAAGCAAATCCAGGTTTTCCGTGAAAATCTTTTTGAAAACAATATCCAGTTTTGGGGAGAGCAATTCGTTCATAATGTAACTCCTTTGGCGTTCAATCAGTCAATGCCAAATCTATGATAACACATCGATGGGCGTTGAGCACAACGCCTCGACCCATGAAAGCGGCTGGAAGCCGCTGCTTATGTGTCATGGTGCTACTCGTCCACCTTGCATCATCGGGGCAATGACGCACTTTCGGAAATTCCGATGGCATACTGCTCCCGACTGCGGGCGGCTAGTTTCCTTCGACGACCGCGATTTCTTCTTCGGTCAATCCGTATAAGGCATACACCAATTGATCGATTTTGCGGTCGTTTTCTTCAATTTCGAGCAACAAGCGCGTGCAGTCTTCGCGATAGCTGTTGAAGTACTCTTCCCACTCATCTTGATCGCGCAGCGTCAGCTTGATCTTCTGCTTTTTAAGCTCGCCCATGAACCCCTTAAAATCGAGCTTGTAGAAGGATTCCAGCTTATCCGTCACCTTCGTCAGCCCTAACGTCGTCTGGGCGCGATTCAGGAATTTCGTGACGTACTTCTGGAGCTGTTCGTTGGCAGCGAGTTGCGCGTCGGCGAGAGATTCCAGTTCATCGGAGGAAACATCCATCATGACAGGATAGTTCTCAAAATAAACTTTGCTGATTTCTCTCGTGCCGCCTTGCAATTCCGGACAGTTATACCAAATCCACAATTTACATAGTTTTGAATTGAGGAGTGTAACAAGTAATTTTAATGATAATTCATCATCTTTTTGTGTGATAATAAAACACTTTTGATTGCATAGACTTCCGCTCTCATCATAACTAAATGGAAAGACTGATGTCATGTTTGGATAGACGATTTTAGGACGTGAAAATTCTTCCAAATATGCGCAATTTCTTAAATTATATGGCGTATTGCCTTTATCACCGCGTTTTGTTAATTTATCAATATGTTGATCAAGATGATGTTTGATTGCAGTATAATCTTCGATATAAATTGGTGGAATATTCTTTTCTTTTACACCATTATGTGAATTAATCATATAAAGTTCATGATTGGATTTCCATGCGGTAATATCTCGTCCTCTCAGCAGTGGTTTTATCAATTCTGCACTTTTCGGGTCTTCGGCAATGAGTCGTTCACGCGTTTCGCCGTCAATATAAAAGGCATCATTATAACCAGTAAGAATGCCACGATAGATTTCAATGGGGAGTGATTTAAGTGGAACTCCTCGCTCTGCCATTTTTTTGAGTATTTGCGTATGTCCGGAAGGTTGAATACTCCATTCATTTTCGCCAAAGCTATTCGCTGAGAAAGGTTGTAGTGCTTGAACAATTTCTGTTTCAAAATCATGGTTCTTTTCAAAATCTCCAGGGCATACTTTTTGGCTAACCGATAAAGCCATGACCTCGTTCTTCACATCAGATTTTTTGGTCATAAAAATACAAACATAGGTCGTTGCATCTTTAAAAATCTGTACATCGCCAAAATTAATGATGGTTTGCAATGATGTTTTCGCCAAAAAATTGCGCAAGGGTTTGCCATAGTCAACGAGCATCCATTTATTCATCATGATATAGGATTCAAGCCCATTGGGTTTTAACAATTGATAGCCGCGTTCCGTAAACAAACAATACAAATCACCGCCTTTGTGATAGCTTTCATATCCACATTGGGCATATTTATCGCTCATCTCACCCATCGACTGCAATTGTACATACGGCGGATTGCCGATCACGACGTCAAAGCCACCATTGGCGAATACCTCTGGAAATTCGCTTTGCCAATGAAAGGCTTTGTCGCCAGCTATTGCGGGATCGTCGATGAGGCTGTTGCCACATTTGATGTTGTTGTTCAAAGTCGTGAGTTTTCGACCGCGCTGAGCGGTGTGGAGCCACAGCGAGAGTTTGGCGATCTCCACGGATTCTTCATTGATATCGACGCCATAGAGGTTGTTTTCGAGAATGGCGCTATCGACATCACTAAAGATCAGGCTATGACCATAGATATGGGCTTTGTAGATGTCGATCAAATGATGTTCGTTTTGCAAGAATTGGAGGGCTGCATTGAGGAATGCCCCCGATCCGCAAGCAGGATCGCAAATCTTGAGGCTTAACAACCATTTGCGATATTGATCGAGCGTCTCGGCGAGTTGCTTTTTGGTATCCTGCTCTTTTTTCGTGTTCTTCTTATTGCGTTCTGCGTAGGTTTCTTCGTCGATGCCGAGTTCTTTTTTCTTTTCATCGCATAAACGACCGATCGTGTTCTCGACGATATATTTGGTGATATAAGCTGGTGTGTAGAACACGCCGTCTTTTTTGCGCTTTGACGTTTTCTTGGTTTCGGCTTTGATCCCGTCAGTGGCAGTTTCAGCGATGATCTGATTTTGGATTTCCTCGATTTCTGTCAAACTGTGTTCAAAGATATGGCCGAGTATGTCGACAGAAACGTCGCTCTCAAAGTCGTAATCGGAAAGTTTTTGCGTACCGAGCAATATTTCGTCGTCGATAATGAGGGCATCGAGGATTTCGTCCGTGCGAAAGAGTCCGCCATTGTAGCCAAATACGGTGATTTCATCGTCTTGATGTCCGGCATCGATATAGCCAAAATGGCGTTTAAACAAATTGTAGAGCGGCTGATAAGCATCGAGCCGCTTTAAATCGTTCCATCGTTTGATGATCTTGGCGATGGTATTGGCGACCAAAAGACCGCGATCTTCGCAGAATAGAATAAAGATGAGGCGATCGAGTAGCTTTTGTGTTTTGCGGAAGAGCACCATTTTGTCGAAACGATCGACGTTGTGTTCGACGATATTGTTGAAGAGATTGCGTTTAAATGCCGAGTAATCTTTGTAGAAACTGGCGGTGATTTCCGTTTCGCTCGTCAGCGAGTCCGCTTTGATGTGCGCGGGGATGTCTTCTTCAATCTGCGTCAGAGCAAGGCAAAGATAGAGCTTTGTGAACTCCTCTTTTGTCAGCGTAAACAAATTGAACTCGAGGTATTTGTCGGCCGTATCGATGTAGAATCGCAATCGTTCAAAGTTGCTGATGACGACGTAGCGACAGCCGGGTTGGTGCGCTTTATAGCCAAAGGCTTGATTTTCGACTTTGGATAGATCGAGTGTGTCACATCCTTTGAGCTCGATAACGACTCGAACATTTCCGTTCAAGATGACGGCGGCATCCGCAGAACGATTGTCGAATTTTGACGATGCATTCTGGTTTTTAAGTTCAGTTTTGAGGTTGAAGCCTGGTTCGGGATTAATCGTGTAGCCCAATACATGGCAAAACAGGTCTCGGCAAAACCCTTCTTGATACTGAATCTCTGTCGAATTGCGAATGTTCCGCTGCTTCTCTTCATTCAAAAACATCGCTTCAAATCGCGCCCATGCGGCATCAACGGCTGTTTGGTCAACGCTGCGAATATACTTACGAAAAACACTTGTTTGAAACATCGAATTACCTCTTATGAAACTGACTATATCCGCCTTTACGGCCACCATCCCCCTTTTTTGGAAGAAGGCCGCTACGCGTCCACCCACGGTTATGCAAGGCGGCGGCTCCAGCCGCCCCCATCCGGCCTTCCTCAAATAGGGGAAGTAAGCCCGCTACGCGTCGCTACCCGTTTTAGCAGTCTTACTTCGTTGTTTGATCAGATTTTTGTAATGGTCAATCAGAACATTAATCTGCTTGATGGCGTTTTCGCCTTTCTCGTCGTGATTGAGGTCGACGAGAACATTGAGGCGGGAAACAAGTTTTTTCCATGCAGAGACGAAAGCGGTGCGAGTCTCCTTACGAACGCCATAGACGCGTGTACTGGCTTCGATCGTGGCAGCATTACTCAATTCGATGAAATCGTCGTAGGTTTTGCGCAGATCGGCGAGGACCAGGTCAGTGCGGGCGAGTGCATGTTTGGAGGCAGGAATGGCTTCGAGGCGTTCCAGCAGGATGCGAATCGCGCCGTATTCGGCGGCATAGTTGAGCGACGTAGGATTCGCGGTTTGTTCAAAGACAGCCTGAATGTCGTTGGCGGCATGGCGCATGTCGTCGTTCATTGAGCGTATCGATGCTTGAAGCTGGTAGTAGAATGCGCCCCATGCGCGGTCTGCGGCAGCATCGGCATTTGCCAGCGAGAGTGAGTCGGCGTTACCGCCTTCCGTGGCTTTGTGATAGGCATCGGCTGCGGCGATAAAATCGACACAAGCCGCATGATCCGTGCCCATGACGTCGTTCAGGATATCGCGCACCTGTACGCCAAAATGACCGATTTCATCACTGTGCAGTTTGGTAAGATCTAAGTACTTCAATTCACACATAACAACCTCCTATGAAGTTAATGAGCCACATTTTGTGGCTGGATGTGATCCATATCATAACATGACCTTATATTACGTGTCATAACATGACCTTGTATTACGTGATTCTATATCCCCTCGACCTTGCAGATGCAATGTAATGGTATTACCACATAACACGCGGCTGGAAGCCGCAGTCTTGCATAACCGGGGCTGTGCGCCAAGCGCACGGCTCCGGGGACAAGACCTGATGAAACACGCGGCTGGAAGCCGCTGCCTTGCATAACCGGGGCTGTGCGCCAAGCGCACGGCTCCGGTGACAAGACTAGAAATAACACGCGGCTGGAAGCCGCTGTCTTGCATAACCGGGGCTGTGCGTCAAGCGCACGGCTCCGGGGACAAGACCTGATGAAACACGCGGCTGGAAGCCGCTGTCTTGCATAACCGGGGCTGTGCGC